>ONGB01000007.1 GCA_900317295.1 uncultured Erysipelotrichaceae bacterium | reverse complement strand
CATTCGATGGGGTGCAGGAACTCTGCCTGCTCCATGATGTGGTGGAGGACACCGAGCTGTCCTTCGAAGATGTCCAAGGCATCTTCTATGACTGCGGGTTCAAAACCTATTTCGATCTTTATTTAAAAGACCCTCTCCGCCGCATCACCCACGATAAGTCGGTCGGATACGAAGAATACATCGGGATCGTCCTTCAAAATCCGATCTCCGCCATCGTGAAGATGATGGACCTCCAAGATAACCTGCAGGTTTTGGATCTCGTGGAGTTTAATGAGCACACCTATGACCGGGCCATCGGTTATCTCCAATACATCTATATGATCAACCATGTTTACCATTTCGTGGAGAACATCCAAGCCTACCTTAAGGAATTCAAAGCGAACCAAGGCGCGGATTGATGGCCAGTTGAAAGCGGATTTACGAACCAGGATAATAATTGCCGTCCATAAAGAGAGTGGCGAGGGACAAGCCCGTCGACCCACCGACAACCTGCCCGAATATCGGGCAAGGTGCCAAAGCTTGCATGATGGGAACGAGAATAAACGGATGTCGGCTCCTATCATGGCGATGGGAGCCTTTCTTCTCTTTCTAGAACATGGAAAGGAGAAAATATGAACAGTTTGTTTTCCGAGTTTCGCGATTGGGAGAACCCCTATGATCTTGATGTTGTTCTCCTCGCCAACCAAGAAGAGGCGGAAAGATACAAAGCCTTCTTGAAAAAGGTTTTCCCTCGGGAAGAGCTTCGCGTCCATTCAAGGGGTTTCAAAGGCTATGCCGGATTGATTTACGCGGATGGGCATGCGCCCATTTTCTCGGGAAGGTGGTTTGAAATCTATCTCGTTCATTTGCGCGCGAAGGGGGCAAGGATCTGGTATTGCCTTGACGAGTTCATCGCCCAGTATGACATTCAGGAACACCTAAAAAGGCAAAGGGAATCCGCAAAGCGCGCGATGGGCAAATACTTCGCTTCGCAAGACCTCACCATCGCCCAATTCCTCGATGATCTTTACCACCTTTTCGGAAGCATCGTCTTCCATGTTCCTCACGCAAGCACGAAGTTGCCGCCGGGGTTCAAAACGGGACCCGATTGCGGCGAACTCGGTTATTACGACAAGGAAAACCGAGCGACGGAATTGGCGCTGACCAACATCAAGATGTCTGATGTGTTGCTCCTTGAGATCGTACAAAACCTGTATTACCCGACGGTGGCCGCGGAGTATTCAAGGCTTTATGTGGATGTTGAGAAATACTGGGATAATGAAAAGGAAGAGATGGCCAAATACGGAATGGGGGCCCTCTATACCAAGGACTACCTCGGACGGACGCTTCGCCATTCTCTGGATCCAGAATACATGGCTTGGGCGAAAAGATATTACGACGCCCACCATAAGAGGCTGAGGCAGACAATCATGAATCAAAAGGGCGATGTTTTGCTCATCGACCTGCATTCCTTCAACACCGCGATGGCGGATGTGGCAAGCCATGGGCCCTATCCCGACGTGTGCATCGGTTTCAATAAAGACCACGATGAACTGCTCGTCGAATTGGTTGAGGGGTTTTGCGAAGCCAAAGGCCTTTCCCACGCCAGGAACTTCCCATATAAGGGGTCAATGACCGTCCCCCCGATAGAGGGAAAGAAGGTTCGTTCCATCATGATCGAGATAAACAAACGGGTCTATCTTTGAGCCATAGACAAAGATTTTTCCGTGAAACGCGGAAACACCATTTTCACGCCGTTTATATAATGTTGCCGACGAACAAGGAGGACTATCTATGGATCAATATAAAAACATGGTCAGCATCAAGGACTACAAAGGCACCTACGGGGCCGCGATCGGGGACATCTATGGCTCCTACTACGAATTCAAGCACGGGCCTAAGACTCCGAAGCAATACATCCAGATTCACGATGAATCGACCTTCACCGACGACAGCGTCCTGACCGCGGCCGTCGCGGATTACTGCGCCCACAAAGGAGAGGGTGAGCCGGTCGCTCATTACCTCCAGAAGTGGGCCAGGGCCTATTCCGAGGCCGGCTACGGCGGGCGCTTTAACTCCTGGATCTACTTAGAAGACCCCAAGCCCTATAACTCCTTTGGCAACGGATCGGCGATGCGGGTGTCCCCCGTCGCCTATTACGCCCAGAGCCTCGAGGAATGCGAGAGGCTCGCGAAGGAGGTTACCGAATGCACCCATAACCATCCCGAGGGCATCAGAGGAGCGGTGGTGATCGCCGTCTGCATTTATATGGCCCTCCATGGAGCGAGTCGGGAGGAGATCCGGGCATACGCGTCCGAGCGTTATGACCTGAACCTTAACTACGAGGGCATGATGGCGGAGCTCTCCCACGGGGACGAGACCTGCCAGGTCACCGTCCCGCAGGCCATCTGGTGCTTCCTCCACAGCGACTCCTTCGACGACTGCCTGAGGCTATGTTTGTCGATCCGCTGGGACGCGGACACCCTCGCGGCCATCGCCTGTCCGATCGCCGAGGCCTATTACAAGGAGATCCCCGAGGAATACCTGATAGAGGCGCAGAAGCGCTTGCCACAGGATATCAAAGATGCCCTTGAAAGCGTCAGGAAGGAATAGCCCATGACCGAAAAACAACGCCAAGAGCATACCAAAGCGCTATTGAAGGAAAGCAAAACCCGCGCGGAAGCGTTCCACGCGCTAAGCAGGGAACTGCTCGACGACAAGATCGAAGACGATGATTTTGTGGCGATGTCGGAAGCGCTAGGGTTCCCCATCGAGAAAAGCGAGGAGGACTCTATCTACGAGAGTTTGATGCGACAGCTCGAATTGGATGGAAAAGCGGGGGCGCGGCCCCTTCAAAGAAAGGTCGCCGAGGCTTAAAATACTCTAACCTAAACTAAATCAGGCCCACGGGCAGGGGAGGCTATTCATGTTCCAAAACATTTCTATCGACATCGCTTCTTTCCCCGGCGGGGCCATCGTCAATTCCTTAGGCCAAGGGGAAAATGTTGTCATCCCCGGCCGCATTTTCGATTCTATCTTAAACGCATCGGCCAACCCGGAAGATGTCCTTAGGGATGCCAAGCGGACATGGTCCAAATACCCCTTCGGGGAGGTGTTCGTCACCGATTCCTATGGGCTGCCCTGCAAGAAGATCATCCATGTCATCACCCCACTAAAATTCATGGACCCCAAGAACGAGATGATCGCCGAGGTCTATAAAAAGGTATTGCAGACCGCGTTAGATAACGGGATCAAGACCATCTCCGTCCCGATTATCGGGACCGGGGCGAATGGCTATGTGACCGGCACGGTGGCCTCCATCGCCAGGCGCATCTGCTTCCAGTTCGCCCAAGAGCATCCGGAAATCGATGTCTATCTCAACATCTACACCTTGGAATCGGGATACGAAGAAGAGGAAAGGGCCCATCGTCGGTATGTAAGGGAATATAGGAAACCTTCTTCCGCTACCGGCCCAGCGCGTCATAGCGTGCCAAACATGCTCTCCGCGGAGACCGATGGACCCCGTAGGGAAATCGAGCCCAAGAAACCATTGATGAAGCGCATCGGGGTCATCCGCGGCGATTCGTTCGCCAACATGATCCGGAAATACGTTTTCGCCAAAAACATCACCAAATCCCAAAAAGTCAAAGAAGATCGGTTGGAAAGCGCCTGGGCGGAGATCAATTCCCTCGTATTGGGGATCAAGCAAGACCCCAAGACCTTCCAAGAGACGCTCAATGACATCATCAAAGCGAAAGAAGCGGGGGTGCCGTCCCAATACGAAAAGGAGCGAGGCAAGACGAGCCACTCCGTCCAATATGATTGGAAGAAGCAAAAGAATAGGAATGGGAAGGGCTATCATTGGGAATGTCCCAACAAAGCCGAGATCCTTTTGACCTGCGTCGCATTGCATCTGACCGCGGAAGAAGCGGTAGAGGTCTATAGTTTCTGCGACTATTCGCTTAACGAGTACGACGATTATGGCAACGCCTTCAACGAATGCGTGAAGAAACTTCGCCGGGGCAGCGATGGAACCGACATTCTCCGCACCTACCATTTCTGGGCAGGGGAATCGATCTTCGAATATAAAGAGAATCGAAGAAAAGTCCGCGCTTACGGACCTGAAAGATGGTGATGATTCCGTCATTCGCGGAAGGCCCATTAATCACGATGCCATATCATTCGGCCATAGGAGGAATTCTTATGGCCGATTTCAATGCGCTGCGTGGATACGACATCCTGTTTACCCACTACACCAAAACCAAGGATGGGAAGAAGAAGGAACTCATCTATACCCTCGATGATCAAGGGCAGCTTCGTCAATTCAATGACGATGACGACAACCCTGATTTTGTCGAGACCAATAAGATTAACCGTGGGAGCCTATACCTGATCTATGACGCCCTCGCCGAATACGCGGTCAACCGCAAACCCTCGATCGAGAAGCCTCTAAACGAGGAATACCTGGAGATCGACGTCGTCGGCAAAGACGGGAATCCTTTCTTCGTCGATCCGGAAAATGGTGAGCGTCTCCCAACGATCGTCACGCTGGGGGAGACCTTTTATATCCGCGGACTGGATTTCATCGAGCTCATCCACGATTGGGGCGAGCGAAAGACCGAACAACCCCTAGGAAAAAGCTTCTTAGAGGAATTCTTCGACGTTCGGATTCCTGAAGGTTATGAAGGGGTCGCCCTCGAAGAGTTAAGACGTGCCATCCGTTATATCAAGGACGGGAAAACTAAAGAAGAGGGCGAGGTATTCATCGACTGGCTGATCCACGGCAAAGGCCTGCCGCCCCTAGAGGGGAAACTATTGTGCTACCTCAAGGTGAAAACCGCGGCGTACCGAGAAAACCTCAAAACCCTTATCGGCAATTTGAGCCGGGAGGCGGCGATCCTCCGCGGCTGCCATTTCCTCCGCGGTCGCGGAGAGAACGAGGAGATGTATCCGATGCTCAAAGCCCTCGCCGATGAGAAATCCGCGAAGGGGTGCGAGCTATTGGCGCGCTATAACTATGAGGATGGTTATGACACCGACGCGCTGAAATACGCGATGATGGGGGCTTCGCTAGGAGACGGAGAAGCCTGCCGGCTCGCCGCCTGGATCTGTCGGGAAAAGGACGACCTCGTCCAAACGCGGCTATTCCTGGATATGGGGATAGAACTAGACAACGGCGATTGCTTCGGCGCGATGGCCGACTGCCTCATGAGCCACCGCGACGCGAAGGAAGGCCATCCCTTCTATTCCAAGAATAGCCTAGCCGAAGCGGTGGGGTTCGCCCTCAATGGCATGCGCCGGCATTCGGCCTTCTCGATGCTTACCCTGGGGAAGATCGCCTCGTTCTGGGCGAAGGATCAATACGCGGAATGGGGGCTGCAGCTGCTGCAACGCGCCGAATCCCTTGGAAGCCGTGATGCCCTTTATTGGCTCGCCGAATATTACCGACAGAACCACGAATATGGGCCGAAGAAGGACCTGAGGCTCGCCACCGTCTATATCAAGAAAGCGATCATCGAGGAAGCGCGAACCCCGGAGGCCTGCCAACTCTTATACGCGGAGATCCTATTAGAGAAGGGAAAGACCCATCAGGGGACGCAATTCCTAGAAGAGCTCGCCCAAGGGGGTTATCGCCCCGCCCAAATGACGCTCGGGGAACAGATCGCGAAAGATGATCCGCCCGTCGAGCCCAAGTTCCCCAAAGACTATTACCGCGCTCTGTTATGGCGGGACTATCCCGACATCATGTCGGCGAGGGACGCCACCTTCTTGCTCAAAGGCCTAGCTAGGCGAGGCGAAATCATCGCCTACCAGGAACTAGAACGGATTTATCGCGATGGGCCAGAAGATATTAAAAGTGAAGAAAAGGCCAGGCATTATCGAGAATTATTCGAGGCGAAGAAAGCCGAGATTCCGCTACCTGCGGAAGAAGGGGACGACCATTCTGATAAATAATGGCCCTGTCAAAAATAGGAGGCATAAATTAATCCATGACAAAGAAAACAAAGCAGTTCGCCAAATACTTGGAAAACATCATGGGGGAAGACGCCCTGGAAATGCTGATCGGCGGATCGTACAACGCGATCATGGACGCCGCCAAAGGCACCGACGGATTCGAGATCAGGAGTTTCAAGATCGTCATCAACGATTTCTTTGAATACGACATGCTCAAAGAGGCCATCGTTCAGGAAAGAAAATGACGCTTGGGGGGTGTTGACGAACCGGCAGGAACTGCAATAATTCCTTGAACGCAAAATAACGGACTAAAGAGGGGGACTTATATATGACATATATAGATATAAAAGCCGCCACCAAATCGGTGGTGGAGGAAAAGATGGCCCAAGGCATGAGCAAGCAAGATGCCGAGCAGGCTCTTTTGGATGCGGGCTTTGCTATGTTGAACGCGCAGAAGATCGGCTTCATCGATCTCAAACTGATGTACCAAATCCTGGACCGCCGTTTCTCTGGCCAATTGGCCAAAGATATGGAAGAGGCCAAGAGGCAGTATCGGGAAGTGCATGGCCTCAATGAGCTGCTCGATGATTACAAGAAAGAGGGCTTAAAAAAGGAAGAGTCCGAAAAAACGCTCATCAAGGTCCTTTATGATTCTTTCATCGAGGACAAGGTCGGCGAGCCGGAATTGCTCGACGGATTACTGTGGTCCATGGGCTATCGCCTGAAAGAAGAGTTCTATCTGGACTTCTACGCGGGGAAGAACCCGAAACTCGCCTACGAGAAGGACGAATGAGAAAAGGAGGGACCCCATGACGGAGTTTTTGGAACAAAAGTGCCTACTAGTCTGTGACTATGAGTGTTTTCCCATCCTCTTCCGTCTGAAGGGGGAACACCCCGGCGCGGAGTGGAAAATCCTTAGAAAAGATGACCTCCTTGACCGCGTATCCTTTTCCTTCGCCAAGGACCCGATTCCCTATTTGATGGGGAAACAAATCGATTATTCCAACGGGAAGAAATACCTACGCCTCCTCCGCGTCGCGGACTACGAGAAGAACGCACGCCTTAAAGTTTTATATGATGATCTAAAGACGAACGGATTCATCAAAGTCGACCCCCTCGCTTCGGTTGAGCTATCTCGTAGCAAGGTCGTCCTGCTTGAAATGCAAGAAGATGAGGAAATCCATGCGTTATTGGCGCGGAAAGGCATCGCCTATACCGATGTCACCCTTGAACAATTAGGCGCGGAAAAGAAACTAAAGGACGGGGAGCACCCCCCTCTATTATCGTTCCCCAATAAGTTCGCCCAGTATTTCTACATCTATTCGCAGATTAGAAAAGAGCTGCGCGAGGATGAATCCTTAAGGGAGCGCATTTCTATCCTTATCAACGATGAGTCTGACCTCTATTACATTAAGACGGTCTCTTCATTATTCAAGCTGCCGTCGTTCGCGGTTTTCCTCCGCCCGTTCCTAAGCAACCCCGCGGTCAAAAAGAAAACCGCGGACATCTATCAGTCCAAGAGCTTCGTCTTCACGGAAGAGGAGAAGGAAGACTCTGACCTAGGCGAATTGCTGCGCATCGTCAATTACTACGGTCTGCCATCGTTGCCCTTCGATTTCGCTTACGCGAGCTTGTTGGAAATCGCGAATACCCTCGGGGTGAAAGAACAGATCGATGACAAAGGCATCACGATCGAGAATCGTTACACCCTGGACCCCAGCGCGCGTATATTCGTCACCAATTTCCAATACGACGCGTTCTATAAAGTATTCGATGACAAGAACGTCTTAACCGACCAAGAATTGACGAAGGTATCCGCCAATCCGAGCTATGTCCGGACGAAGATGGACCGTCGGAAGAAATTGAACTATCTGCTCTATAACGACATCGCCATGCTTTCCCGCGTCCGTCAGCATCTGACGGATAAGATCTATGATTCCCCGTTCCTAGAAGAATTAGGCTGGAGTTCCGCGGTCAAAGTAGGGATGAACCCCGACGGGGTTTATACGACGGAAGCGGGGCACCTTTACCTTGCTGATCAACTGGATAAGCAATTCTATCCGTTCCGTTTTGGCGAATATCGGAATTATGACCATTCCTATAAAGGCATCGAGAAACCTATCTTTGATCCTAAGAAGAATTGGTCGGTCACCAACCTGGAAGGCTATATCAAATGCCCGTTCCAGTATTACCTAAATAATGTGGTCCCCGATCAAGACGGGGATAAGCATGCAATGTGGCTAGGCACGTTGGTTCATTCAGTGATGGAACGCGTGCTGCACGACGATTTCGATTTCGAGAAAGAATTCGCCAATGGCGCCCTTGAGTATAAGCAATCGATGCTTCGTTCTAACCAGACCTATACGGCCAAGGAAGAAGTGTGGCTGGAGATGGCCAAATACTGGCTCAAGTTCGTCGTATCGGCGATCCAGAAATCCAAAACCATCATGCATTATGCCGGCGATCTCGCAGAAGAAAAGGTCACCTTCAAACTTCAAGGGAACAACGGGGTGACATACACCTTCGCTAATGCAAAGATCGATAAGATCTTGTTCACCGAATTCGAAGGGGAGAAGTTCTACACGATCATCGACTATAAGTCTGGGAAAGAGAACTTTGTGGCCACCCAGGTGTTCTTGGGCCCCTCTTGCCAATTGCCTTTGTATTACTTTGCCATCGAGAACTCCCCGAATAAGGCCAAGCTTACCAACGGAGGCACCTTTGGGAGCTTTGGAATATCGCATACCTTCGCCTCGTCGCCGAAAAAATTCGCCGCCGATGGGGGCGAGACATCCTTTGCTAATGTGGTGAAAACCGTCCGTTCCCGCGGAGTGAGCCGAAACTATGTCCCCTATTGGCAATCCCTTGATCCAACCGGCCTCACGAAAGACGGGAAGAACGTGACCAAGAACAGCAGCACCTATTTCGGCAAAGGTTTGCTATTCAACACGCCGGATGAACCGGTCAGCATCATCCCCAAGGCGGAGACGAACCCGCCCTATAACCTCGACCAGTTGGTCGAAGAAGCGAAGAAAGCGATGGTCGAGACGATTGAGAAGATAACGAAGAACGAATTCCCCATCGCCCCGACGAGCTCCGACCTCGGTTCCGCTGAACCGCGGAACGCCAATTGCAAATTCTGCCCCTATGGGGATATCTGCTATAAGAACCTCAAGCAAGACATGGTGTCCTATGAGAACGATATAAAAGCCCATTTCTATCCGCATCTAATGACGGACGAGGAAGCATCAAGCGGGGAGGAAGAAGACGATGAGTAATATCCAAGTGAAACCCAAATCGACCTTCAACCCCGAGCAGCGGCAGGCGATCGAGGCGGACAGCAAGCACGATATCCTGATTTCCGCCGGGGCGGGATCGGGCAAGACGAGCACGCTTACCGAGCGCGTTTTCCGGCTTATCGAATCCGGCGACATCAAACCGTCCGAACTGCTTGTTTTGACATTCACCAACAACGCGGCCCACGAGATGAAGGAACGTATCATCGCTCGCTTCAAAAAGGCGAATTCCCCCCTCGCCGAGCAGATGCCATCCGCCCACATCCAGACGTTCGATTCCTTTTCGCAGTATTTGGTTTCTTCCTATGCAGGGCGTCTAGGGATATCCAATCAGATATCCATCGCCAACGAATCGGTGATCAACGCGAAGAAGGCGGAGATATTGGATGCCGTTTTGATGCGTTACTACGAAGACCCGGAACTGAAGAAACGGTTATTGAACACACTCATCAAGTTCGATACCCGCGATGACAACCGCCTGAAGAAGATCATCCTCGACATCGACCGCCAATTGGAGAAGATGCTGCCCTCCGACCGGAGGGACTTCATCGACAATTACGATGAGAGATACCTATCCGAAGATAGCTACGCCCGTTTTATGGGGGCCTATCTAAAGAAACAGAAGGATGCGATCATCTTCGCCCTATTCCACGCTTTCTTCATCGAGACCTATTTCGATGGGGTGACCAACGGCCCCGTCGACCCCAAGAAAATGAAAGAAGCGTTTGAGGACAAAGCCTTCTTCACCCGCGACTATCGGACGTTCAACTTCTCGGATCGGGTCTATTGCCAACCACTATATGAAGCCATCCTGGATGTCTTAGAAAAAGAGGGCGGCGAATTCATCGAAGCCGTCAAGCTATTCCCCTCGCTTCATGAGGATATCCTGAAATTCAAACCCGCCGCCTTAGGCGGCCTGAGCGCCGAAGAAAAAGCCAAGATCAAGGCGGTTTGGACCCCGATGCGCTCCCTATTCATGACGGATAAGGCCGTCCTGTCCGACCTGATGTCCTTGGATAACGACGACGCGGAAAACCACGGTCTCATCCTGTCATTCAAAGAGGATATCCATCTATTATTGGAAATCGTCGAGGAGATGGAAAAGGCCCTGTTCGATTACAAGAAATCGATCAGCGCATTCACCTTTGCGGATATTTCCGTGCTTGCGTTGAAACTGGTGACGGAGCCGGAGTTCGCCGATGTGGCGAAAGAAATCCGCGGCCGGTTCAAATACATCATGGTCGACGAGTATCAAGACACGAACGATTTCCAGGAAACGTTCATCAATAGCCTGCTCCAACCCGACGAACAAGGAAATCGCGCCCATCTATTCTGCGTGGGCGACGCCAAGCAATCGATCTATGCGTTCCGCAACAGTAACGTCGCGCTTTTCCGCGCACGGCAAGCGGCTTATGAAAAAGACAAGGATGCGGAAGTCATCCACATGAACCGGAACTACCGTTCGGGTAAGCAGTTATTAAAAGAGATCAACGCCATATTCACCTATTACATGAGCCTGGACCACGGGGCCATCGACTATAAGGACGAGAAAGAGCAGTTGCGTTATGACGATGACGCGAACCCCTATAACCTGCCCTATCCTGCCTTTGGCATCTACCGCGTCGTCCCCGATGGCGAAGTCAAATCGAACGAACAGGCCCAATGGGAAGCCCACGTCATCATCAAGATGATTAAAGAGATGGTGGGCCGCTATGACGTCTATTCCCTCAAAGAGAAAGGCGAGAAGATCCGCAAATGCGACTATAAGGATTTCGCCATTCTGACGAGGAAGAAGACGAAATTCGGTTTATATCAGAAGCTCTTCGCCGAGGCGGGCATCCCCCTCAATATCTCCGTCAGCACGAACCTTAGGGAAATCGACGCGATCATTTTGTTGCAATCGCTTATCTCTTTGATCGCTTGGAAGAAGTTTGGCCTAAAGGCCGACGTGAAGCATCTTTTCGCTTCGGTCGCCCGCAGCTACGCCTACCAGTATACCGATGAGCAGATCTATGACCTGCTTAGCTATAAAGCCCCAGCAGGGGAAGATGAGGATAACCCTGATAGGGATTTGGCCTTAATCCTGGCGGACCCCATCATGCAGACGGTGGAGAAATTCTGCCAATCCCATTGGGATAGTTCGTTCAACACCATCTTCTTGGATTTGCTATCCACGTTCCATGTTATTGAAAGGCTCTACCTCATCGGCGGGGTCGATGAGAACATAGCCAAAATCGAATCCCTGCACCAGATGGTTCTGGCAGAAGAAAAAGCAGGGGAGGGGTTACCCGAATTCGTCCGCCTTTTCCAAAGCATCAAGAAGTATTCGCTGGACCTCAACGTGGACAGCGATTTCGATGTGGATAACGCGGTGACCTTGATGACCATCCACGCGTCCAAGGGCTTGGAGCAGAAGATCATTTTGATGCCCGCGTCATTGACATCGTTAGGCAAAGAAAATGGGCTCACGAAGCCGGATTATGACTTTTCCAAAGAATACGGGATCCTGTTACCCAATTATCTGATCCCCGAAGAAGGGGCCGCCCCCACCTATAGCATCCCCTATCGCCTATATAGGGAGGAGAAGAAAAAACATAACCCCGAAGTGGATGAACATGTCCGTCTGCTTTACGTCGCGCTGACCAGGGCCCAGAACGCCATTTACATCGTCGGCGACGACCCGCAGACGGAGGGGTCATTGTACGAGATGCTGGACTACATGCCCCATTACATCACTTTCCATGACGATTTGATCAAAGAAAAGCTGGCGTCGGGCGTAGTGGACCAAGCCCTATATGACCGTTATCAGGAGTTGGTGAAATTCATCTATGATAACCCCTTGCCTTTAACCGTCCAGGACCTAGGAAAAGAACGTTATGACATCTATTCGTCCCTAGCTGGAGCCTATTACACGGGCAAGACCAATGACGAAGTATCTGAGGTCTTAACGAAAATCGAACTCCAGCTCTATCTGCATTACCTCGGATCCGCCCAGGACCATAAAGGGGACATGGATTTCTATGCCCGGCTATACGGGGCGTTCAGGATGCCTGATGCCCATATCATGAATTTCGCGGATCTTTGCCAAGCCATCTCCGCCTCATGCGAGGAAGAGGAAGATGAAGACGAAGAAGCGGTGGATGAATCCGACATTATCGATGAAAAACCGGTGTCCGGCCTCCTTGCATCAAATGAGGCCACGCCGAATAAGCAGCTCCCCGATAAGCGGGAACAGGATGTCCCGACCATCGACCAGATCCACGAATTCGTCGCCAACTTCGGCAACGCCGCATTAACCGAGGATTACGCCGTCTTTGGCATCGACGAAATCAAGGGAAAAACCGATGAAGAATTGGAAAGGAAAACCCACTTGGCAATGGCCGACCAATTGCTCGATGCATACGCTTCCGCACTCGACGGCTATGGCTATGTCTTCAAGACGTCCTATGCATCCGCGCTTTATCCCGACCACACGCTCGAGTATCACTGGTCCGAAGAAGAAACAGAAAGCATCATCCCGTCTCCAACGATCGACGACTTGGATCCCAAACAGATCAATGACGATGATATCCCCTTTGTCATCCGTCAGAAGAAGCGGGCCAGCAAATCCGCCCCCGTCGATGACGACACTCCGATCAGGGAGGTTCTGGACCGGGGTATCTATCTGCATCGCTTGATGGAACTTATGGATTGGAATACCAGGGACGTATCTTATATCCCTGATCCCAAAGACCGGAAACTAGTAGAAGATGTCCTATCGCTATCGTTGTTCCAAGATAGTAAGGACGATAAGTATTTAGCAGAATATGGCTATTACGATGTCGACCTGAAGACCGTCGGGTTCATTGATTTGCTGATCGCCCATAAGGGTGGAACTTATTCTATTATCGACTGGAAGACCAAAGATATTGAGGATTCCGCCTATGAAGGGCAGTTGCACACCTATCAACGGAATGTTGAACGCCTATTCAAGGTCAGCAAGGACAAGATCAAACTTTTCTTGGTTTCGTTATTGGATAAGAAGGCCAAGCCGGTGGCAGTCGAATAGGATGAATGAACAGAGTTTATTATGAGATTCGAGACTCGTCTTTCTTGCTACCCGGCATCCGAAAAAACAGCGGAATAGACGATAACTATCCGCTGCGGTGACAATGTTTCACCATTCACAATCGCAATCGTCGCGGCAATTGCAATCGTCATAGTCTTCCCCACAGTTGCAATCGCAGACACAATCGGTTGAGCAAGCACAATCGTCGCGGCAATCATCACAATCGAATACAGAACAGTTGCAATCGCGGCAATCGTAAGAGCAGTCGCTATAACAATCACGGTCATAACAATCACGGTCACAAGCGCAAGCACAATCGCAGTTGTTGTCATCGCAGTTGCAATCACAATTACAATCATTGTGATCGGCGGCCAACAAGCGCTGCAAACCAACATACTGGCAGGTAGCTTCAACTTCTGTTTTGTTAATAAAATCCAGCGAAATCATATTCATCTTTCAGTCCTTGCACTTCATAAACGGGTTCTTAAACCGTGGACGACCTGACGCTATCGATAGGAGGGCGCTTGTTCATGAGAATTGTATTTCAATAGTTCCAATAGGTAAACCGCGAAAACCAACCTAATGGAGGTTTGGTGTCCTTGGTCGGTTTTGAAAAGTTAGTTGTTTTTGGCGGTTGTTTCTTTGGCCAAACTCTCACGAAACTCTTTATAGTTATAATTCGTCCATTGGCAGACACATCCGCCCCCACAAAAGGACAGTTTTTTGCAGGATAAACATTCTACGTCTGGCACGCCGCATAGTTTCGCGTACGTCTTCTTTATTTCGTCAGTTCCAACAAATTCCAATAATTCGCTACTGTTTGAAAAATCTTTATTTAGTTGGCCCAGCTTTACTTCGTGCATCGCATTGCAGGGAATCAAATACCCTTTAGGATCAAACAAAAGGCCGTTTTTTGCCAACAATTGGCAAATTGTTGATACGTTCTTGCTGTTTTTTAGGGTTTCAACCTCACTGTCTTCGAACGCACAAAGTGGCAAGCCGTTTTGGAATGTAAAGTGATGGCCCGTTATTCTATCCAATTCCGGAAAAGAGTTCATAAAGGACAAAGCTAGCTTGCGTGGGTTGTGTTTTCGCAGATAGCGGGAATGATCCATTGAAATGTCAAATTCGTAACAAAAGGAGAAATGAAAGCGATCAACCCCCAAAGCCTTCATTTCTTTCACGCCATCTAAATAGGAGCGAATATTATCCTCGGTGAGTACCATCGAAATCCCGACCGAAATTCCGTTATTTAGGCAATTAGTGATCGCTTGTTTCGTGCGTTCAAATGCATCGACTCCTGTAATGTCTTTAAAAACCTCAGTATTTTCCCCCTTCAATGATACGGACAAAGAAGAAATCCCATGTTCTTTTAGTTTTTTTGCAAAATCAAATCTTTCGCAAGCCAGGCCATTAGTAACGATTCCACAACGAATGCCCCTGGAATGGCAATAATCGATAATGTCAAAAAGATGGGGGTAAACTGTAGGTTCGCCACCGATAAGAATGATTTTGGTGATTTTGAGATCAACGCAAATATCAATTATTTGTTTCGCCAATTCTGGTGGCATATCGTCTTTGGCAGAAAACCCTGTAGAGGCCGCGTAGCACCATTTGCATCTGAGATTGCATGCCCGGTTTAACGTTAGCCAACAAGCTCTATAGTTCATAAGAATTTTTATTTTTTGTGAAGAAAAACTGCATTTTTTTCTCGCCTTTATCATCCTCCAAAGACGTTTTTAACGACTTCTAGATAGGTCTTGAAGACGTTGATAAGAAGATTTACAGGCCATCCAGATTGGTCTTCGTGGACAACATAATTCCTGTAATTCATCAAATCAATTGACCCCACAAAGATCTTCTTGAATGAGGCCCTGTCTTTTGTTTTGCAGATGTTTCCCCAAACACTGCGTTCGTTTTGGAAGAGCCCGTGCGGGTTGCAGTTTACATAGAAAGCGATCGCGGAAAGCCCCTTAAGGGTGTTCGACACGTCAGATCGCTCATCGATCGGATTGAAAATGGAACGAATCGTGTTCTTACCAAGGGGATTCGTTTTGCAAGAACGCATCGCGCCGCACAGGAAACCAACAGCATCCCTGAGCTTGTCCGCATCTCGAATACGAATAGACTGCCGTTTGCCTCCGATTCTTTCTTTATAAAGTTCGATGATGGACCTTTCGAAACAGGTTGCGATAGCCAGTTCATTTGGGATGCCGGTCATTTTTGAAATGCAATCGTGCTTTAAGGCCAGCTCAAACAAGAATTTCGCGTCGCCCGTGAGTTCAGAACAGTATGGGTGTTCTTTTACAAAGCCCTGGATGAAAGAGTCCACGAATCTTTGTACGTTTTCGTCTTGGATGCTTATGACCAAATCCGATTTGGCAATCTGTTCCGAATCGGATTCTTGGATGGTCTCGTTCACCTCTTTGATTTGGATGCCGAGATCATCTCGTTGGGACTTGGTAAGGAACTTATCATCTTGGATGAGATTCTTTGGAATCATTGTGATGAATTCGCTTGGGTTGGTTCCTTCCGGGTGCATCAAATACAAGGAGGTTTCGGCCCTAGTTACGGCCACATAGAACACCCGGCGTTCTTCGTTGATCGCCTTTTCTTTGCGCCTAAGCAAGTCCGCTTCTAACTTTTCGAGATCATTCTCCCTCCCCATGTCGAGCAAATAGCTTGCCGCCCTTGAACAAATCTTGAACAATTCCCTGGTAGAGAAGGTGGATTTTTTGAAAAGCGAATAGCGAAGGATAAATCTTTTTTTGGATTCCTCCTTTTCGTCGATCAAGACCTTTGTTTTTTCCAAGAGTTCAGCTGATTCTTGCGAGAATTCCACGCCTTCAGAAGCACATTCTTTCTTCTGGTCTATGAGATTGTCGAGCTTTTGACGGAGCGAAGCGCTAGTAGTCTCAATTTCTTTTAATTTCCTCTCGTATCTGCCATCAAGATACGAAACGGTTGTTTTGAACGAATAATTGAATTGTTCAATGGCATAACTGTCGAGGATTCTGAGTCTTCTCCGAAAACTGGAATCAAAATCAAAGACCTCGGAAAAATCGCCTAGTAGTTCTTTTTCCCTTTCGTCGCTGCCGGCGCTCTTAAGCTCTTCTATCGTTGTGTCGATAATGGCGTCATTGATGGTTTGCTTCAGTTCGACAAACTTACGCTTTGAGGATTTTATGGAGTTCAGCTCGTTTCTTGAATATTCGTAATCTTTATCGATTTGTGTTGTGTTTGGGATTTTTCCCGCTTCAAGATCGATGATGAAAACGCACTTTGCCTGAAGGCCCTTCGCCTTGTGTATCGTGTTGATCCTAACTCCGTTTTCAGAGGACTTTTTGGCTCTTGTTTTTTGTTTCCTGAATCTACCCTCAAAGGCTTTCAAAAAGTTTCTAAAACGCCCCTGTTGGAGCGGCCATGGCATACTGTGGTCGATCGCTGCGTATCTAAGCTCTTCAAAAAGGGGATCCGAATGGAGTCTATTTGCAGCCCCTTCGAAGAGTTCGCCAGCTTTCAGGGCGTATCTATCAATAACATCAGCCAGTGACTTATCACTTGCTGTGCGAACCACTTCTCCCAAATAGGCGATGACGGCAAGATTATCGTCGGGTTCATCTTTCCCAAGAATAACATTTTGGATGACAATGTCGCTGTAGCGGCTTCCGGACAAACCAAGACAATTACGGATTTTGGCTACGCTTTCAACAGTGTTAAAGCCAATCACGATGGAAAAAATTGAACAAAACAAATCGTAATTTGGCCCCAATTCATAAGAAGGGTCAGGCCTCTTGACTTGGATGTTGGCTGCCGTAAGCGCGTTATAAAGAAGCTCCGACTCACTCTCGTTCCTTCCATTAGGGGCTAGAGATGTGGAGTTCGAACGGAAAAGGATCAAGATATCGTTCGGTTTGGTCCCAGACTCGATGAGCCTTCCGATTTCCGAAACCAATTCAGAAAAATCATTCGAATATGTGGCGTGGTGGATTTTGTTTTTCGTCGTCAAGGCCGTCTTCATTTTGACCGTCTTTGCTCGACCTTCAATGATGTTAAGAATGGCATTGGCCGCCTCGACGATGGTTGGATCGCTCCGATAATTGGTCATCAAAGGGGCATTAATGACATTCGGCATTTTTGAAATCGCCTGGATAATGGCGTTGTCGGATCCTCTAAAGCCATAAATCGTTTGGTCGTCATCCCCACAGAACGTGAAATGAATCGACCCATCATAGAAGAAAGAGAACACCTTGTTTTGAAGGATCGAGATGTCCTGGAACTCATCAATTAGAATGCATTTGTATTGGGAGGTGATTTTGTCCTTGATCCGGGAGAGGGGATCTTCGAGGGATTTCTGGATCAGCTTTTGGGCGGATTCAAATCCTAAAACTTCGTTATGAAGCAGCTGCCAGTCCAAATAGAGATCCAGCAGTTCTTGAATCCCGGATTGATTGACGGGCAAACCGATCATGTAGTTCTCGAGTTTCTTCAAAAGGCTTTTTTGCCTTGCCCGGGCGACGACTTCATCTTCAGGTTCGGTGAAATAATAACTGAAAACTGCTTCGAGCCCATTATTGGCGACGATTTCCCGGAGAACGGAAATCTTTTTGTCGATAATGCTTTTGTCTTCCCGGTCGGTAGAGAGGAAGAAGAGGGGCTCGCTATCGTTTTTAAATCCTATTTCTTGATAAAAAGACCGGATCGTTTTGACAAAGAAACTATCGATCGTTCGCACATCCAAGGTGGGTTCCGAATTCGGATAGTATTGCGCGTAAATGGGAAGCATAAGGTTGGCAGCCCTTTCCCGCATTTCCGAGGCGACGTTTTTCGTGAAAGTCAGCAATACAATTTTGTCGAGGGGAACCCCCTTCACCAAATGCAAATAGGCAAGTCGCGAAACCAAACATCTTGTCTTTCCGCTGCCGGCCCCGGCAAGTATTAGGACGTTTTTATCTATTGGGGCGGAAACGGCAACCTTTTGCTCGCGGTCAAGCTCACGTAAATCGCTAGGCGATTCGGGGGATTTAAAGAATTGTTCCTCTGAAATGGTCACCACTTTGTTTTCGCCTGCAGCACCCACGGGATTCAGGCTCTCGAACTCCACTAAGGCGGCCTTATCCATCGGAGCGGCGGACCCGCATTTTTGCCATATACCATTACCTAACCGGCAGGCGTATGCGCACGCGAAAGGTTTTCCATCTTTCTCAATTACGTTAACGAAAAGCCTTTTCCAACGGTATTTGTGCCCGGCAAAATCGAAAACGTTTTCTTCGTTTTGGATTTCGATGCTCGAGCTGGCAAGGAAGGATTCTAGAGCCGCTTGGTCAAATTTCCCGCTTACATTAAATATCGGAAACACTTTCCCCAATTCTGCGACTTCGTTAATGCGATAGAGTTTGCAAAGAAAAGTGGATTCGCTGATTTCGGAAGAGGTGAACTTCTTTTTGATTAGAGAATAAAAATCATTTCCTTCGACCCCGTATCCACAATAACTGATTAAGTATTCGCAAAAAATGGCGATAAAGAATTGGGAGCAAGCTAAGCTAACCCCATTTCGCGGCTTTAGGTTTTCGATTTGATCCAGGCTGTACTTCATGATAGGGAGATCTCCTTTTCGAAATAATCCACGTCTTCCGTTATGTTTTTCATTGCTTCTTCAAAGAGGGCATCAGCAAAATGCCCTTGGAGATATTCTTCGATCGCCTCGACCTTTCTTATGTCGCTGCCCCTTGGGTCGAAAGACGGCAGCCCAGTTTTGTTTTTGCTGATTCTGGTAAGTTCTTCCGCGCTTGCGTTCAAAATGGCGAAGTAATCATTCCCATATTTTGATCGCCATCCTGCCCACAGAACGGCCTTTTTTGTGGAAATGGGGCCCATCAAAATGGTTTTTTCTAAAAGCCGGAGCTCTACTTTGTGATGGAACCCCCCGTAACATTCAATGGTGACGATTTCGCTAATGCCTTTCATCCTTTCCGAAAACTCCAGCAAACCATTCATGTAGAAATAGAATTCTTTGCTGGTGAATACGGCGTCTTCCTCGTTGGAATTAACGATGAGATACCCTTCTTTGGATCCGTGGGTCACGTAATATAGTTTTCCGCTTCCCGTACCGCTGCCTTGGAAATAGAAAGAATTGATCAATTCCCCAGTAGGAGAATACGAAGAACGTATCCGTTCCCGGTCCTTTTCGTTGGCTTTGATCACGATGACTTTCATTGCCTACCGATCATATTCATATAGATGGACAATTAAGCCATAGCTATACGAATAGCCTCCGCCTAAGATCTTCTCGACTCTTCCTTCGAAAACATGTTTCTGCCTCAAAATCGCATCGTGGATGCTGCGATTTTGACCCTTAGGGATGAACCCCAAGGTCCTCCAGTCATTAAATATCTCTACGGCATAAGGGTCGTAGGGGTTATTAAGCGAGGCCACTACGCGAACTGGAGTCCCGACACTCGTAACAGCGATGTTGTTTTGCCTTCCCTCAAAGGTTACCCCAGAGAGTTTTATATGGTGTTCGTTCAATAGCTTTCTTGCCTGTGTTGCCGGGGTTGAAACATCTGGCTTTTTAGGACTGCTATGATTGTTAGCCTTTTTGGGACTACTATGGTTATCAGTCTTTTTGGGACTGCTATGGTTATCAGTCTTTTGAGGCTTCTTTTTGTTTTGGCTCCCACTAGGTTTGGCTTTCGCTTTTTTGACGGGCGGTTTTGCAACCGTTCGCTGCTCGTTTTCAATGGGCTTGCTTATCTCTTCAGGATTGCTTATTTCTTCATTTGCGGGGGCTGAAGCGTCATGAATGGGTTCTTTTTCGAGAAAGTCGATGATTGCATTGACTTCTTTGCGAAGTAGATGGGTGTTAAACGGATCTAATTGGGTTCGTTCAACGATGCGCTCGCGGCTCACATTTTTCGCAAACATCAATCGGCTGATTCTTCCGGCATCATAAAAGTCCATTGGTCTTTCGTCTTCAAGTATTGGTTGGGCTTTGGACATGAAAGGCTTTGAAACCGATTCCTCAGTGGGCTTCGATTCAGTGATCTTCATCCGACTAGAGGAAGAAGCCTCGGCCACTTTGAAATCCACGTAATACTGATAAAGCGTGTCATGAGTGGGGGAGGCCCACAAAGAGGCCGAATTACTTTGCTTTTTTCTGGGGTATTTTGGGGACCGATCGTAGACGACCATTGCGATAAAAAGGATGAGACAGGCGAAAAAAATCAACCATCCCAAGACGGCTGCTGTAAGCGTGGTGGGATCGCTGGAGGGCGAAACGCAACAAACGATGGTGCATGGTATGGCGGTGAGAAGCGAAATGGGGCCAACGATCAGCAAAGAAGTAAACAAGGTCTCTGAGCCCAGAACATTATTAGTAGATGGTTTTTGCATTCAGCAACCTCACAAAGAATAAGTCTTCTTTCTCTTACATCCGATGGCTTGGCGCCCACATACTTTCCTTAAATAAATGTACAGTGTTCATTGCTGAGCTTAATCAATGTTTCGCCCGGCAAACTGCTTCTTAGCGCAACAGAAAGGTTAAAAAGTTGGCCTTTCCCGCCGTTATTGAAAAAATGGATATGATGTGCCACTTGAGTGATGACGCTTTCCAGTCGATTGTAACGAATCGGCGGATGCCTCCAGACCATAGCACGCGGATATAACCGCCTCGATCTTGGGCAGATTGGCCAAACAAAGGGGAATAGAACGGAAACCAAATTCATTTCACTTCGGTGAGGTTGATCTCGCGAACTCTGCCGCGAAGTCCATTTTCAAACTTAACATCGGGTTCGCCGTGAGAATTCTCTATAACGACGGCGCCTTTTGTGCCTGCGGGGACAACTTCCCCTGAGGACAAAGTGATGTTTTGCTTAGCGACGACTTGCGTTCCGCGCGACAAGAAGGAAGCGGGCTTATTCGGGGCCTTGGAATCAAGGACCGTTTGGGGTTTGTAATGAGTTTCGGTTTGTCTTGGAGTCGGAGTGGTTCCGACGGGTTTGCTCGCCGGTCTAGGCGCGGAGGTCGGCGTAGGTTTCGGCGTTGATGCCGGGGCGGACTTAGGCTCAGGAGTCGGGGTGGGCGTAGGAGCAGGAGCGGGTTCCTTGACCTCAGGAGCCGATTCTTCGGGGGCCGGAGCGCCCTTCAGTCCCTTAAGAATCTCAACCTCTTCGATGGCGAGATAATCCTTTTTGGAATGATACTCGAGCAATAGTCTGCCGTAGAAAAAGATAAGTGCAACGGGAAGGGGAATGGAGAATGCGCCATAGGCGACGGCAGTGTTGTTGACGCCGATGATATTCAAAATGATTACGGCAATCATGCCCACAATGAAGAAACCGCACAGGAGACCATAAAGGGTTCCGTGGATGCGATCGCTAATTTCCTTAAAGGGGCCGAAGGGCAAGGGATAGGAATACTGGGAAGCATTTGCCCGAACGAGCAAACTGATGCCCATGATGACCAAGACCGGGCCGTTGACGAATGTGTTAATTAGTAGGGGTAGAGCCAGCACAAAATCTTCGTTTTCAAAGGAAATGTCATAGTTGTTATGCCAAGCGGCAATCTGAACAATGCCAAGCACTATGACAAAAATGCCCATTAGGATGGACAGTACCCCCAAAAAAGTGTTTCCTTTTCCCGAGGCGAGAGGATTCGGCTGCTTTGCTATGGACTTATTGCTCATAAAAATCTCCTTAATTTATGTGGCTATCCACATTAAGGATACGCCCTTCTAAAAAAGAACAATTGCCGTTTTTTATCCTAAAACATCGATGGTTTCATCACTTGAAACTCTAGAGCAAAAGTTATCCAATTCATGAGCGGCAGTAGGGCATCTGCCTTCGTTTCTCTTTTCCATTCCCACCCCCACCTTTCTATCTTTATGGCATAATTCTCCTAACCATCCGATGGAGGTTTCATTTATGAAGAAAGCGATCCTCTTATTAAGCCTATTCGCGGTTTCCTCGTGCGCCGGAACCCCTTTGGTCCCCTCCAGCACCCCCGAAGCCACATCGGACACCTCCAAGGAATCCGAGGCATCCTTAGAAGAATCCATCGAGCCCAAGCCCGAGGATAAGATCTATCTATATGACAAAGAATCCAGGCTTTACGCGGTGAATGATATTGAGAGGGACGCCCCCTATCTAAAGACCTACCGCCATAAGGACAAAGAAGACGTCCCCTATGTCGAACTAGACGAATTCCAGCACGCCCGGAGATGCATCGACCCCGACTTGAAGCCCCATAACCTAGTAAAACTAGATGACGGGGCCTATGACCTATATTCCCCCTTTGGGGGCCATTGCTACCTATTCCCCACGGAACAGAAGATCGTCCTGCATGAGACCGAAGCCTTCTATGGGGAATTCACCCCGACCAATAACGGGATCTATCTAGACCCCGGGATGCAATACCCCGGTAACCAGGGCTCCCCCAAAACCAAATACCTCGTCAAGAACGGCGACGTCACCTATGACCTAGCCAAATACGAGATGTCCCTCGTGGAGCAAGATGGCCATATCTATCTGCCCTTTGGCTTAGCTAGCCACCTCTTAGTGAACCCCATGGGCTACGCGCTGGCCTATAACGGCAGGGATTTCTATAACTCCACGCTCTTGATGGCGGAAACTAACCGCATCCGCCCATTCTCCAATGAAACCGGGTTCTGCTGGAGCTACGCGAGCGACACCAAAAACCGCGCCCATTTCGAAAAGAAAACCCCCAAAGACGGGGAATCTTACCGCTTCGAGGGCAATATCATCGGCTTCAAGGGCGATAACGTCCCCGCCTCCGCGATCTTCAAGATTGACGGCACCCTCACCTTCAAAAGCGAGGATTTGATGGGCACCGTCGATTTCTCCGGCACCTGGAAAGAGGCGAATCACGTCATCGAGGCCCATCTTCTCCCCGAGGGGTTATCCGGGAGCGAGCAGACCCAATATATCGATTTACGCGAAGGGAGCAGTTATCGGAAAGAAACCCGTTCCTCCTCGATGATCAACTATATGTATAACCAGCTATGCATGGACTTTGATTACCAATACGGGGTCAAAGAGCTTTTGGGCATTGCCTCGTTTGATGCAGAACTCACGAGGCTCAACCTCAAATCCGCCTTATTGGATCCTAGCTACGCGACTTATTATGACGCCCTTACCCGCTTCGTCTACGGCGGGAAGATGGGCGATGGCCATACCACCCTCCTCCACGAAGGGGTGGCCTCCCATAACCTCTCCCGTTCCTTAGGCGCGGCTTATGGCGATATCGCCGGGGAGCGCGTCAACGCCTTCGCCACCGGGATGGCCGCCGCCGGGGAAGCCAAAGCCAAATTGCCCCATTTCGCCTATAACGAGCAGGGCAAGACCGCGGTGATCTCCCTCCCGCATTTCACCGCGGACTACAAAGCCAAATTCTTAGGCGTTCAGAGTTACGTCGTCCCCGAGGGCACCGAGGACATCGACAAATTCATCAACGCCGAGATGAATAAAGACGTCGTCAAAGGCGTCTGCTACGCGATGAACCAAGTCAAGAAGAACGCCAATATCGAAAACGTCGTCTTTGACGTCGGATTGAACCGCGGGGGCTACGCGATGCTGATTCCCTTCTTGTCCGCCTTCATGACCGATGACCCCTCCATGATCTATCAGCATTCGGTCTCCGGCTCGGTGATCGACGCCCATTACAAGGTCGATCTTAACGGCAACGGCAAATATGGCGAGCCCGAGGATACCTGGAAGGGCCAATACCATTATTACGTCCTCCAGGGCAGCGGCTCCTTCTCCGCGGGGAATATCTTCCCCTGCGCGGCGAAGAACGGCGGCTACGCCAAGACGATCGGCGAAAAGACCCTCGGCGGCGGCTGCGGCGTGGCCAGAAGGGCGGATCTATCGGGATACCATTACCAATATAACGGGAACATCGGCTTCCCCGAGAAGAAGAGCGATGGCTCCTTCGTCAATTCCGAATGCGGCGTGGAGCCGAACATCGCCATGCCCCTCACCGATGCCTACGACCTAGAGAAGCTCGACGCGAAGCTGCAAACCCTATCCGCCGCATAAAGCGCGGGGAAAAGAAGCATCCTTGATTCTTTCCCTTCTATGCCCGACAATCAGGCATATGAAAAAACGTTGTTCATTCCCCAAGGCCCTTTTCGCCATTTCTTCCCTGTTTTTGCTCTTTGGCTGCACGAAGACCAATGAAAGCTCCACCCCATCCTCTTCGGGGGATGCAGCAAGGACCTTCAGCTTCGTCGACGCCTTAGAAGGCGTCCTCAATGAGCTTGATGGTGCCCTTCCGAAGAAGAAAGCCCTAAAGCCAGTGGAAGAACTCCCTGTCTCGTTAGTAGAAACCATGCGGAATATGGTGGCCCTCCCATATTATTTCTACCTCGATGAAGCGGTGGGCCATTTAGAACATAGTTTGGCCTATTCCAGCCATGCCAATATCGATGGGACCGATATCTCCGCTTTGTTCCGTTGCCGCTATGATTCTTCCACCTCCGAAGCAGGGGTATATCTCCATGTCAGCTACGCAGGTCAAACCCAGCATTTCTATCTCCATGGAACCTATGAAGATTCGATCCGGTCATTGAAGGAATATAAGCTCTATGCCTGCGATCAAAATGATCAGGTCAACCAATATCTCCAAAAAGACCAAAATGGGATCCTAGGCTCCCCAGAACGGGAAGAAGGGTTCTCTTTCTATGACCAAGCAGCCCAATCTTATGGCCAATATCTCCTCGCGGTGGAGCCAATCGAGGTTCCAGGCGCGTTAGGACGGGCTTATGAAGCCGTGTTCCATCATAACCAAGAAGAAGAAAGCAAAGCCGGGAAATTCCTCATAGCCACCGAAGATACTTCGATTCGGATCCAAGCATATGACTTCGCTGGAAATGCGGCCAAAGACCCAACCTACCCCTTGCCCGCGACCATCGAAGAAGATTTCCAATATGACGATCTTTTCGAAGGGACCGTCTTCCATAGCTATTTCGCCGACCCCCATGGGGGATTAAAGGAAAACACAAGCGAAGTTCAGGATTTCACCGCCTTCTATCTGATTTCGGTGGAAGGGAAGGATTCCATCACATTCGCCCTAACTTCCGATGAAGCGATCAACAAGGAAATCATCCGCTACGTCCAATTCACCGATGGAGTCAGGACATCGCCTTGGAAAGGGGACCCTATGTTCCCTTCCCTAGGAAGCTCCTCGAAATCCTTAACCGGCTCCCATACCGACTTCGTCTTGTTCTTAGAGGGCGAATTGGTGGAGCAGATCCTTCCCAAGATCACCCTCTCCATCCAATAAGCAGTAGTTCCTAGCCACAACCCATTATGAAATAACAGGGGATCTTTATGCTCAATGAGGAAATGAGGATGCCGCTCGCCAACGCCTAAAGCGTGGATGAGGTGAAGAGCATCCTGAAAGACCGTCCTGATATCGACCCGGAAAATGATGAAAACACAAAAAACCGCTCTTTTATATATGTGTTCAATGAGCAAAAACGTTTGACCTTGTACCCGCATCGTGCTCCACCAAACGAAATTGTCTCGGCGCCGTCGAGACTTTTTTCATAGATACGTTTATTCACCGCATGATTACCGCACGAATTTCGAACTTTTTCTTGTAGAGCACTATCTAAAAATTGCCATTTAATTGCAATGATAGCAATTAAAAAGACCGCTTATAAAACAAGTGATGCGCTGTGTTGCGCTAGCCTGGAGACGACATTATAATTTTCCTGAAAAATGTAGAATTCTACAAAAAAGGAGAAAGTTATGATTCCCCGCGATAAGTATTTAGATCAATTAATAATGGGCATGGGAAATGGATTCCCGAAGATCGTTACTGGCATTCGTCGCTGCGGCAAATCCTATTTGCTTAAGGAGATCTTTAAAAGCCATTTAATCTCTTTGGGCGTGAAAGAAGAACAATTCCTTCTTGTCGAACTAGACGACGACGCCAACGCGAATCTGCGCAACCCATTAACCCTCAGCGCCTTTGTCAGAGAAAAGGCAAAAGGGACGCAAGACACTCTTTATGTTGTCCTCGATGAGATCCAGCGAGTCTTTGAAATCGTCAACCCCGAACTGACCGGTGGGCAGATCGTCCTAGCCAAGAAGGGGGACGCCCAGACGATTTCCTTCGTCGACGTGGTCATGGGACTTGCCTCGGTCGCAAACATCGATCTTTACGTGACTGGAAGCAATTCCCGCATGCTCTCCAGCGACATCGTCACCCAGTTTCGCGACAAGGCAACCCAGATCCACGTGGCGCCACTTTCATTTTCCGAGTACTACGCCCATGTTGGTGGGGCCAAGTCGGAGGCTCTTTACGAATATCTCCTCCACGGAGGGATGCCTTTAGCGGTCCTAAAACAACGGAGTGAAAAAGAGGAGTATCTAAAAGGGCTCTATCAAACGACTTATTTCAAAGACATCTTGGAGCATCATGGGTTCCAAAAGGATTGGGCGCTGGACGAATTGGCCGACGCCTTGTCCTCTTTGGTCGGGAAAATCATCACCGCTGAGAAAATCGCAAATACTCTCCGCAGCGCAGGCAAAACATCGCTGGATCCGAAGACGGTGGAGAGTTACATCGATTCCTTCGTCGATGCTTTCCTCCTTTCGGAAGCCTCCCGCTATGACGTGAAAGGCAGATCTTTGATTGGGGCGGGGCGAAAGTACTATTTCACCGATACTGGGCTAAGAAACGCAAGGCTGAACTTCGGATTCCCCGACATTGGACAGCTGATGGAAAACGCCGTCTATAACGAGCTTCTATACAATGGGTACCAGGTAAATGTTGGCATGGTTCCAACGGTTGGGAAGGATAAAGACGGGAAAAGTGTGCGCAAGGATTACGAAATCGATTTCGTGGCAAGGAAAGGGTACGAAGTTCTTTACGTTCAAATTTGTCAAAGCGTCACCGACCCGAATGTGCTGAAGAAAGAACTCAGGCCATTTGATTTTGTGCGCGGAGAAGCGAAAAACGTCCTTGTGATTGGCGACCCGATTCCCGAAACCCGGAATCAAGACGGAACCTATGTGGTGGGCATTGCGGATTTCCTTCTGGGGTTATGATTTTTGGAGAATTCGCAAAAGCAATATAACAGGTCAGAAAAATTAAAAAACTCAAAAAATGACCAGTAATATCGGTTAAATAGGCACTTAACGCATTAGAACCTCCCGCATCGCGCTCCAAGATGTCTTCCTAGGCCTGGGAAGTCTTCCCGCGCCGATGCTTTTCCCAAAGCTCGTTCGGGCTCCATCCCCGATTATGGGGGAGGCGGGTGAAATTATGGGCCTCGACCAAGAGGTTGAGGAAACGCTCCGCATCCCAAATTCCATCCACATGGAAGCCGAAGCGGCGTTCCTGAAGGAAGATGCGCTCGATCGCATCGAATCCCTCGAAGCGGATCGCCCAATAGAACCAATTCACGAAGAAATCTTCCCCGAAGTGCTCGCGCTTGCCCTCGGGGATATGCTCCACGACGAAGGAGGCGAGTTTTTCATATAAGGAAGGATTGGGGATGAAATCCTTCTTCTCGTAGAGGAGGAACTCCTCATAGGGGAGGATATGATATTCATGTTGGGCGCCATAGGCGAAGATGTCATTGTATTCCTTCTCCCCGATCCCTTCGTAGCCGATCACGAAATGCGTGCTCTTGGCCACGGGGATGACGAGGTATTCGAAAGTCCATCTTTTGGAGCGTTCCTTGAGGTCCTTCCGGAATTCCCCGATCTTCAAATCGGGATAGTATTCCTTCAGGATCTTATAAGCGTCATCATCGAAAACGACCCCATATAAATGGACCAGGCAGAGATAGGCTTGTCGGAACTGCTTGGCTTTCATGGATTAAGAATACCATGTTTTTCTTTTGAGGCGGGAGGAAGGAGGAGGGTGCTTGCGTTTTCATTGGCACCGTTGTCATTATCCAGTAATTTGTTTCTACTCCATTCATTCCAATTCCAACGATGCCGCAGAGCCTCGCCCCCTTGGAACCCCAAGCATATAGTTCGCATCCGCGCGCGGAATCTCGCCGTATCCGCCAAAGAACTTTACTTTGAATGCGCAAAAGTATAGTTTGGGCTGTTTTTTCTTGAACGTTGCCGATCGATAGAGGAATATTTTTTTGAAAATATTTCTCATTAAAGGCTAATAAGGAGGAATACTATGAAAAAGAAACAAAGATTCATGTTGAAGGCGCTTTTCTTCGGCGCGCTATCGCTATCAGCGTTGATCGGGCTATCGCCAAAAGCGGTGGCCGTTTACGCCGAAGATGGGCCTGCAACGGTAGACCTCTCCGCCATCACCGCCCATTACGTGGCGCAGGATGGCGACGTTTTGACGGGCACGCTCCCCTCGACCAAGCATTATAAGATTTCCGTCGCCGACGGAGCGACCGTCACCTTGCAAGACGCATCGATCACCACGGTCGATGATTCTAGTTATGACTGGGATGGCATCACTTTGCAGGGCGATGCCAACATCATTTTGAAAGGCGCGAACACCATTGCGAGCAATCGTTCTCGACGGTCGGGCATTTTCGTCCCCGAAAACAAGACGGTTACGATCGATGGCGATGGTTCGCTTAACGTAACCGGCAACGGCAGCGCCATTGGCGCCAGCAACAAGAAGGCCGGCGGTAACGTGACCATCAAAGGAGGCACGATCGTCGCTCGGGCAGGCCAAAGCCACGCCGCAATTGGCGCCGGCTACCAAGACGCTCCCGTGGGCAACATCACCATCGAAGGCGGAGACATCACCGCGTACGGAGGCAGCTACGCCGCGGCCATCGGCTGCGGGGAATTCAATTCTTGCGGAAACATCACGATCACCGAAGGCACCGTAAGGGCAACCGGCGGGGATAAAGCCGCGGGCATCGGCGCCGGAAAAGACCGTTACGAAGTCTGCGGAGACATCCTCATCACCGGCGGGACCGTAATCGCCCAGGGCGGAAGGACGGGCGCCGGCATCGGCACCGGCGGAGACGGTACCTCCAAAGTCGGAGACATCACCATCACCGACACGGTCGAAGAGGTGGTGGCGAAGAAAGGCGGAAAGGATAACTGGGGGAACAAAGCGGTTTGCTCCATCGGCGCCGGCTATACCAGCCAATCCAACGACCCTAATGCCAGATTCGGCACGGTTACCGTCCTCGGCGAAGTCTATCCTAACGGCGTCAAGGACGACACGTTCGCCTATCCGACTTTTCATTCGGTTACCCTCAATACCAACGGCGGAACCATCCAAGAAGGCGATATCACCCGCTATAAAGAGGGCGAAGTCACGACCCTTCCCACGAACGTCACCAAAGATTTCTATACTTTTAAGGGTTGGTACGATAACGAAAACTTCGTGGGTGAACCCATAACGGAGATCGGCGCCGATGCCAAAGAGGATATGGTGTTCTGGGCGAAGTGGGAACTCAATCCCATCATCGACCTCTCCACCCTTAAAGGCAATTACAAGGCGCTCGATGGGCAAACGCTCACGGGCACCCTCAGCGGGAACTACAAGATCACCGTTGCCGCCGGCGCCAACGTCACGCTGAAAGACGTCACCATCAAAAGCGTCGCCGACGGGAGCTACAATTGGGCCGGCATTTCCTTAGAGGGCGATGGCACCCTCACGCTCGAAGGCAAGAACTTCGCCAAGGGATTCTCGTCGCATTACCCCGGCGTTTTCGTTCCCCAGAATAAGACCCTCACCATCGAAGGCGATGGTTCCCTCGAGGCCCAAGGCCACAACACCGGCGCCGGCATCGGCGGCGGATGGACCGTCGCTTGCGGAAACATCGTCATCAACCATGGCAACATCATCGCCACCGGCGGCCGTGCCGCCGCCGGCATCGGGGGCGGCCAAAGCGGCAACTGCGGCAACATCACCATCGCAAGCACCGTCGGTTCGCTTACCGCGACCAGGGGGGAACAAACGAACTATTGCATCGGCCCTGGCAACGGAGCAAGCTGCGGCACCGTTTCCATCGACGGCGGCGAAGTCACGGGCCCCATCGCCGCAAAACGCTACGACATCTATGACGTCACCGCCGAGCAGGTCCTCGCCCTCATCAACGGGATCGGGGAGGTGACCTATACCGATGAATGCGACAAAGCCATCAAAAGCGCACGCGAGAATTACGATAAGCTTCGCGCCAGCGAAAAGAAAAAAATCGATGCTGCCACCGTGCAGATCCTCGTCGATGCCGAAGCGACTTATGTGGAATTGGGCGACACCGCCAAAGCCAATGCCGTCATCGACGCCATCAATAATCTGCCCGCCGTCGGCGATCTCACCCTCAGCGACAAGGCAAGCGTGACTTCGGCCCGCGCTGCCTATAACGCCTTGACCGATTATCAGAAGTCCAAAGTCACTGCCGACGTCCTTTCCAAGCTGACTCGGGCGGAAGCCGAAATCAACGACCTCCAGAAGGCGGCCGCCGTCGCCAATATGATGAAGGCGCTCCCTGCGCCGGAGGCGATCAAATTAAGCAATAAAAGCGCCGTCGAGAAGGCCAGGGCGGCCTATGATGCCTTGACCGATTACCAAAAGAGCAAGATCGACCCCGACCTCGTCACCAAGCTCAATGCCGTCGAATCCAAGATGCGGGTCCTGGTTTGCACCGATAGGATCAGCAAGCTTCCCACCGAGGAAAACGTCGCCCTTTCGAATAAAGGGGCCATCGAAGCGGCCAGAGCATCCTACGATGCCCTCTCCGATGAGGAGAAGGGCGAGGTAGGCTCCGAGCTCTTCGACAAGCTCGAAGCGGTGGAAGCCAGGCTTTCCGAGCTTAAGGTCGCGGACGCGGTGGAAAAAATCACCAATCTCCCCGAACTAGAATCCTTGACGCTTGGCGATAAAGGCGCCGTCGAAGCGGCCAGAACCGCCTATGACGGCCTCACCGACGCGGAGAAAGCGAAGGTTGAATCCGACCTCGTCTCCAAGCTCAATGCCATCGAATCCAAGATACGGGTCCTCGATTGCTCCGATAAGATCGAAAGCCTCCCCAACGCAGAAGAAATCACCCTTTCGCATAAAGGGGCCATCGAGGCGGCCAGAGCATCCTACGACGCCCTCTCCGACGACGAGAAAGCCCAAGTCGACCCCAGCCTCGTCGGCAAACTCCGCGATGCCGAAAACGCCCTCTCCGTCCTCATAGTCGGGGAAGCCGTCACGAAATTGAACAACCTTCCTTCCGCCGAGGATGCAAAACTCGAAGACAAAGCGGCCGTCGAAGCGGCCAGAGCATCCTACGACGCCCTCTCCGACGACGAGAAGGCCAACGTCGACCCCGACCTCGTCATCAAGCTCAATGCCGTCGAATCCGTCATCCGCGTCCTCGATTGCTCCGATAAGATCGACAAACTCCCCGCCGGCGATGCCCTGACCCTCGCCGACAAAGCAGCCGTCGAAGCGGCCCAAGCGGCTTATGAGGCTTTGACCGCGCAAGAAAAGGCCCAAATCAGCCAAGAGCAGAAAGCCAAGCTCGACGAAGCGCTCAGCGCCATCGCGGTCCTCAAAGTCGACGAAGCCATCGCCGCGCTTCCTTCCTCAGGCGAAATCACCACATCCGACCGCGAAGCCATCGAGGCGGCCAGGGAAGCTTATGATGCCCTCTCTAACGAAGAGAAGGCCAACGTCGACCCCGACCTCGTCGCCAAACTCAAAGCCGTCGAATCCGCTTTGTCGGTCGCTTCGGCCAATGCCTTGATCGACGCGCTTCCTTCCCTCGACGATCTCTCCTTAGAGGATAAAGAAGCGGTCTTGGCGGCCAAAGAGGCGTTCGAAGCCTTAAGCGAACAAGAGAAGAGCCAAATCGATGCCTCGCAAAAAACCAAGCTCGACGATGCGGTCAATGCCATCGCGGTCCTCGAAGTCAACGAAGCCATCAATGCCCTTCCGGAAGGGAACGAAGTCACTTCCTCCGACCGTCAAGCCATCGAAGCGGCTCGCGAAGCCTATGACGCTTTAAGCGAAGCGCAAAAAAAGAGCATCTCGTCTGAGACCTATCAAAAGCTCGTCGCCGCCGAGAATTACCTCGCCGCCGCGGAAGTGAGAGACCTGATCGATTCGATCGGCAAAGTCAAAGGAGACAATCAAAGCAAGACCAAGATCGAGGCCGCAAGGGCCGCTTACGATGCTCTCACCGAGGAACAAAAGGCCCTCCTCGGCGAGGATATGCTTAATAAACTCACCTCCGCCGAAGCCGCCTATCAGGAAGCCATCAGCGGCGTCCCCGGCGGCATGGTCGCGGGGATCGTCATCCTCTCCGTGCTGACCCTCGGGGCCCTTGGATTCCTCGTCTATCTGATCCTGAAGCTGCGCGAAGGCGGAAAAGGAAACCGCGGGCAGGCCGCGGCCAAGTGCTCCGCCCTGTTCGTCCCCTTCCTCGCGGTATTGTCCGCCGCCTCGAACGGCGCGATCGCCGCGATGATCGCCTTAGGCGTCGTCTTGGCGCTTATTGTGGCCGCCGACGTCTTCATCTTCCTGAAAATCAGGAAGCGCAGGAAGGCGGTCGAGTCCGCCGAGAAGCCCGCTTGCGTAGAGAAGGCCGGGCAGGAGACGGAGGCCGAGGAGGCCCGCAAAGCAGCGGAGGAGAAGGCGCGCCAAGAGGCGGAAGCCAAGAAAGCCGCGGAAGAAGCAAGGAAGGCCGAGGAGGAACGCAAAGCCGCCGAAGAGCAAAAACGCCTCAGCCTCCAGGAGGCTATGGCCCTCGCCCGCGAGAACAAAGGGCAAGGATCGGCCCTGGGCAAGGAATTCTGCGCCTCTTACCTCGAAAAGAGGCATGAAGGCAGCGTCGAGATCAACCGCCGTGAGAATCGGACCGCGACCGGGCTGCCTTTGGCGGACACCCACTTCGCCGTCGATGGTGCGAAGAGGAAGT
>ONGB01000037.1 GCA_900317295.1 uncultured Erysipelotrichaceae bacterium | reverse complement strand
GCCCTCACCGGATACCCCTCCGCGAGCAGCCTCCTGCAAAGGTTCTCGTGGTAGTGCCCGGTGGACTCCATCCCCACCTTGACGGAACCCCTCGGCCCGAGAGCGTCGAGGGTTTTCAGCAGAAGGGCGTACCCTTCGGCCGAGTTGGCGAAGTCGAAGCTCCTTACGACGACTTCCCCGTTGGAATCGGCGGCGCAGCACGTGTGCTTGTACTTGGCGACGTCGATCCCGGCGTAGTAGATCGGCATGGTTCTAACCTCCTCGTTGCCGTTTGCCGCGCATCGCGGGCCTTCCCTTCCGCATCGTCCCTTTCGGAGTAAGGGCTCGGAGCCCAATCAACTGACCAGCGTTGAAAAGGAAAGCCGCGGCCTGACCATGAAAGAAGCAGTCGAGCTGCAAGGTTATTGAATAGGTCTCGCGGCATGTCGAAATTGTACCGACGGTTGACGGAATCCGCGCGGATTCCGTCATTCATCGCCGGTCAGCAATAATATGTGTTCGTGTTAACGGGATCGTTTCTTATTATATAAGGAAAAGCGTCTTGCGCGACCTTTCTTCTCCTGCGTGTATAATCGGGGGCATGAAGAAAACGATTTACCTCGCCGGGGGATGCTTCTGGGGCGTCCAGGCCTACTTCGATCAACTGAAAGGCGTGCTCTCCACGAAGGTGGGGTACGCGAACGGCACCACCGCTTTCCCCAAATACGAAGACCTCAAAGCGGGCAAGGCGGACCATGCGGAGACCGTGAAGGTCGATTATGACGACGAAGTCATTTCGCTTAAAGACTTGTTAGGCCACTACCTCCGCTTCGTCGATCCCTATGTCATCGATAAGCAAGGCCATGACGAGGGGCATCAATATCGCACCGGCGTCTATTACACCGACCTCCTCGACGGGATCGAGGCCCACGAATATCTATCGAGCCACATCGAAGGGGAATACGCGATCGAGGTCGCCCAGATGCGGAACTTCTTCCCCGCGGAGGAATACCATCAGGACTATCTGAAAAAGAATCCGGGCGGCTACTGCCACGTGAATTTAAAGCTTGTTAAACCGGAAGAGAAGAAATGAAAATGCGGGAATCCCCGCATTTTTTTGTTAGGCAAGATGCTTCTTCGCGGCTTTCTCTAGGGCTTTGGCCATCTCAATGTCGAAGTCTTCTTTTCCTTGGATGATGTTCGCGGCCCTGAGGTATTCCCGGATCGCGGATAACTCTTCTTTTTCTTGGGGGGTGATTTTCTCGCGGCCTAGCAAATCTAAGGCGCGTTTGATGAACGCCGCGCGGTCATCGTGGAGTTCGAGGAAATGGTCGCCTAGCTCCTCATAGGAAGCTTGGATGTTCTTGGCCTGGGAGAAGGATAGTTCCCCTTCTTCTTCTAGCAAGGAGAGGAATTCGAATAACCCGGCGATGCAGGAAAGGAAGCGATGGCGGTCGATGAAGGCCCCGAAATCGCGCCCGAGGATCACTTCCATCACATAGGCGCGGAAGAATTCCCCGTCGATGTCGATCGGCTCGCGGCCCTGCTCTTCTAGGAAGAGAAGAAAAAACCGGGCGTCGACCATGGCATCGGAGCGTTCTTCGGGATTCAAAGACGAGCCTTTTTCCAAGCGGCGGCGATAATTGAGCAATAGGATCTCTGTGTTTCTAATAAGGATGTCTCCTTTGGGACAGGTTAATGATACCCCATTTCGCCCGCCTATGGCGCTTTTTCTTGCTTTCTATCCCCGCGCGCATAGTATTTATCCATTATGAAAAGGAGGGACACCGAAGCATGTTATTAAGCAAAACCACCGCTTTAGCCGTCCTAAACGAAGGCCTCGCCACCGGGGCCGATTACGCGGAGATCTACGTCGAAGAGACCAAGGGCAATAACCTCACCCTCGAAAACGGCAAGGTCGAATCGCTTTCCGCCTCCTCCTCGATCGGGGTGGGCATCCGCTTGTTGCTAGGCACCCGCATGGTCTATGGCCATACGAGCGATCTATCCAAAGCCTCATTGTGCCGCCTCGCCCGCGATTTGTCCGCGAGCTTCTCCGAGAAGAGGAAATTCACCGTCGCCTCCATCAAGAAGGAACGCGTGCAAGTCATCAATAAGTTCCGCGACCCCTTAGACGAGGTCCCGACCGAAGCGAAGATCGATTATCTCCGCGAAGTCGATCAGGCGATGAAGGAAGTCGACGCGCGCTTAGTCCGCCGCATCGCGATCTTCTCTAACGTCTTGAAACGGACCGAAGTCTATAACGCCGAAGGGGAGGAAGCCCATCTATATCCTGACCTCAACCAACGGGGCCGATTGATCATCGAAGCCTTCGCCCAAGAAGACGATAACCTCCAAACCGCCTTCGCCGGCCCGGGGAGGTGCGATGGGTGGCACTACTTCACCCAAGAACTCGATTACAAAGGCAAGGCGCGTCAAGTCGCCGAGAAAGCCATCCGCCTGCTTTCCGCGAAGGATTGCCCCAGCGGCATCTACACCGTCGTGATCGCCAACGGCTGGGGCGGGGTGCTCTTTCATGAGTCCTGCGGCCATTCCTTGGAAGCCGAGGCGACCTCCCGCGGATTATCGGTCTTCTCCGAAAGCCTAGGGAAGCAAATCGCTTCGCCGCTCGTGACCGCCTATGACGATGGGACGATCCCCAACGAATGGGGGTCGAGCAACATCGACTCCGAAGGGCATAAGACCCAGAAGAACCTCCTCATCGAGAAGGGGATCTGCAAAGGGTTCATGGTCGACCGCCTCTCCGCTCGCCGCTTCGAGGGGAAATTAGAGGCCAATGGCACCGCGCGACGGCAATCCTACAAATACGCGCCGGTCTCCCGCATGAGCAACACCTATATCGCCGCGGGAAAAGATGATCCGAAAGACATCATCGCCGATACAAAACTAGGCATCTACGTCGCCGATTTCGGCGGCGGATCGGTCCAGCCGACCACCGGGGAATTCAACTTCGCCGCCTCGGAGGCCTACATCATCCGCGACGGCAAGATCGCCGAGCCGGTCAAAGGCTGCATCTGCATCGGCTCGGGGAAGGATGTCCTCATGAACATCGACCGCGTCGGGAATGACTTGGCCTTGGGCCAGGGCAGTTGCGGGGCTTCCAGCGGCCTCATCTCCGTCAACGTCGGCCAGCCGACCATCCGCATCCAAAACCTCGTCATCGGGGGGAATGGGGGTAAATTAGAATGAACGTCTCCTTGTTTTATCGCCTCGCCCAAGAAGCGGGCATCGAGCAATTCCAAATCCAGGTGAGCCAGTCCAAAGCCACCTCCGTCCGCCTTTTCCGCGGGCAGATCGATTCCTATAAGATCAGCGACGATTTCTCGCTGATCGCCGCGGGGATCTACAAAGGCAAATTCGGGATGGGCACCACCTCCAAGCGCGGCAAGGAGGGCTTCGCCTTCCTCGTCTCGGAGATCATCCGCACGGCGACCTATAACGAAAAAGAAGGCGAGGCCACCTTGTTCGAAGGCTCGCCCAAATACAAGAAAGGCTCTTTCTTCAACAAAGGCTTATCCTCCATCCCGATGAAGAAGAAGATCGATTTGCTCTTCTCTTTGGAGAAAACATTGCTTTCTGCTTCGCCTTACATCGTCGACACCGAGGGGATCGGCTATGCGGAAAGAGAAAGCCATAGCGAATTCCATAACTCCCATGGCATCCACCTCTCCCAGAAGCGGAACTACTTCAGCCTTTACGCCTACGTCGTCGGGAAGAAGGAAGAGGAAACCAAGTCCTTCGGGGACGTGTTCTTCGATAACGACTATTCCAAGTTCGACGCGGAGAAATTCACCTCCGGCATCGTGAAGGGATTGCTCTCTAAGTTCGGCGGCAAGCCGATCAAAGCCAAGGCCTATCCGACGTTGCTTGACCGCGACGTCTTCTCCGATTTGGTCGGTTATTTCCTCTCCGCCTGCTCCGCGGATGAGGTGATGCGCCACTCCTCCTTCCTCGAAGGGAAGCTCGGGGAGCAGGTCGCCTCGAAGAAGTTCTCCATCGAGGAACGCCCCTTGGAGAAGAACATCTACTTCACCTATTTCGATGACGAGGGCCACGCCTGCTTGAACAAGAAGGTCGTCGAGAAGGGAAAACTCCTCACCTACTTCCATAACCGCGAGACCGCGAAGCATTTCGGGGTCGAAAGCACCGGGAATGGCTCCTGGGTCGGTGGGCGCATCGGCGTGGGCAGCAACTTCTGCCGCGTCAAAGGCGGGAAGAAGAGCAAGGAAGAATTGATCGCCCATATCAAAGAAGGGGTCTACATCACCGAGATCGCCGGGCTCGGCACCGGGATGAACGAAGCCTCGGGCGACTTCTCCTGCCAAGCCGAAGGCTACCTCATCGAGGATGGTAAGATCACCAAACCCCTGAACCTCATCACCCTTTCGGGGAATATCCTCGGGATGCTGAAGGATCTCGTCGGCATCGATAAAGAGAGCAAACTCACCGGCGGATTAGAGGTCGGGGACGTCCTCATCAAGAAGATGAACATCGGCGGTCTAGAAAGCGCCTAAAGACGAAAAGAGACGGGAAATCCCGCCTCTTTTTCCTTTTTAGCCTTCTATTTGCCCGTCTTTTCTAGGACCAAGACGGAGCCGCTAGGCGCGGTCAATTTGCCACCGCGGATCTCGTAGGTCTGAGAGGTGACGAGATCGCGGTAAGAGCCGTCGGTTAGATGGGAGAAGCTCACTTGCGCATTGGCGGAGGCGTTGACCGGGACGATCACGGCGCCTTCGTGGGTGCCGTAACGTTCGACGATCGCGAAGCCGTTTTGGCTAGAATGTGCTTCATCGGCGTCATCCATGTCGATATGGAAATGGTTCGCCGCGGAGACGAGGGCTCCTTTGTAGTCTGTGGTCTTGGCCGAGGACATCGTGCTCCCCGGACGTGGGAAATAAAGCGCGCGGCTATCTTTCCTCGCGGAGACGAGGGCGTAGGCCTTGTTGACGTCGGCCTGGGTGCTGTTTCTGGAAGAACCATCGTCGTTGAGATAGGTATCATGGGATTCGCCCCATAGGACGGTGTGCTTGGCGGGCAAACGGGACGGATAGGTATCGGCGGAGGCTTTGGCGGTGTCCTTGCTTTCGATCGCGGCGAGGATCTTATTCCCCGCCTCGTTATCGGTCACCATCGGGAGGTAATCCAGATAGTCCGCCATCGAGCCGGTGCCACCGACGCGGGTGAGGATCTCTCCATAGGAGAAGAGCTCTTTCGAATAGGTGGTTTTTGCGTAGGCATTGACCTTGCCCGCGGTATTTGCCCAGAAGTCGCTAGCGAAAGATGCATCGTCATGGGCGGTTTCGATGTGCTTGGCCGCGTCGAAGCGGAAGCCGTCGACCCCATTGTCGACGAGTTGTTTGAGATAGGAATAGACGCGATTTTGGACGAGGGGAAGGCCGGTATTCAAATCGGGGAGGCCGCCCATATGGCCTTGGGTATTGAGATAACGCGAGGAATCAGAAATCGAATGGGATTCCTTATGGAATGTCGCGGGGTTTCCGTTCCTGCCGTTATAGATATCGGGCTCATAGGTCGCGATATCCGAGGGTGGGTTGGACCAATCGCCGGAGGAGCCCATGTGGTTAGCGACGACGTCGACGATGATCGCTAGGTCCTTTTTGTGGGCGGCCGTGGTCAAAGTCTTCAACTCGCTCGCCCCGCCGATCCAGGTCTTATCGCTCGGGGAGATGGAGAAAGAGAGGGGTTGGTAAAGTTTCCACCACTGCCCGTCGGTATCCTGCCAAGAGGAGTTATAGTCCTTCGGGGCCTGAAGGGGCGAAGTCTGTATGGAGCGGTATCCCGCGGCTTTGATATCGTCCAGCTTATTGGTGATTTCGCTTAGTTTCCAGTCGAAGGCATGGAAGATGTTCCCCTCATATCCCGCGGGGACATCATGATCCCCGGGATCGATCGGCTCAGGGGGAAGCAAGGGATTCACGTCGACAAAATCATCTTCGTAATACCACCAATATCCCGCATGGGTGGCACTGAGATCACCGGTTTTATCGTTTCCGTTTACAGAAAAAACCAAACCCAGCGAGGTGTAATTCTCGAATTCATAGGTCTTCCAATTGGCATCAAAAGTGGCCAAATCGGGCCCGGGCCATGATTCTTTAAAGACATTTCCTTCATCGTTCCACGCCCAAATCTTGGTGTATTTGGACGGGCAGAATACTTGGATGTGATTGATTTCGGGAAGGTTATCGAAAGGGGTGGCTTCTCGCGAAGTCGAGGTACCGCCCTCCGAGGTGGTCTTCGAGGTCTCCGAAGTGCTTCCGCCTTGGCTGGTGGAAGAAGAATCCGAAGAGGTGGGTTCGGCGCTTTCGCCCTTGGAGGAGCTTGGCGTCACCGGGGAAATAGAGCAGGCGGCGAGCAGGGCCGTCATGGCTAACGGGAATAAATATAGATGCTTCATATTTTTCATTTTAGCGAATTCCTTCGGGCGCGTGATATAAGCAATTTAACGTCCCTCTAAACTGAAAAAAATCCTAACTTTTTTCTTTCGATGCGGTCTCGAAAATAAGGAAACTCGGAGAAAAAGAACGCCAATTCCCCTTTTTCCTGGGTATAGGAAAGGTGAAGAACGAAGAAGGAGGATCTCCTAGAAAAATGCTACAGGAACATAACGGAGCCTTGATTGCATTTAGGGAACAAAAACACTATATTGGTTGCGAAAAGTTCCCTAAATCGCAATTATGGAAAACATCGTGGCCACGATCAAAACCTTATTGGTGAAGCGCTCCGAGCTTCAGGCGCGCCTAAATCTTTTGGCCTACGATGGGACGCCGGAAATCAAAACGATCTCGAATCGGAAATACCTCTATGTGAGAAAGCGGGTTCTGGATAAGGCAAAATCAGTGTATGTCGGCGATTATTCCGATGAGCTTTATAACGTCCTATTGCGAAATAACGAGGAAGCCAAAGCGCTTCGGAAGGAAATCCGGGCGATCGATAGGCAATTGGCCGCCTTGGGATTCGCCGAGAAAGATCTTAGCCCGCAGGTCATCCTCAACATGGAATTCGCTAGGGCCAACATGAAAAAGATCATCTATGACCAGGCGATCCTAGAAGGGCTGGCCACCACTTTCCCCGACACCGAAGCCATCCTCGAGAATGGGATTGTCCGAAACCTCAAAGCGGAAGATGTTCAGAAAATCATCAACTTGAAGCACGCTTGGGAATTCATCTTGGACAAAGACGCTTTAAGCGTCCCAAGCGACTATTATTTGGCCTCTTATATCGCAAGATTGGTGAATGAAGGCCTCATCGCTGGGCCAGATGGGGGAAGAATCCGCGCGGTCCCCGTCACCATCGGGGGTTCGTCCTATGTGCCTCCGATTCCTTTGGAAACGCAGGTGAAAGAGGATATCGATGACTTACTCGCCGCGGAGATGGGCGATCTCGACAAGGCCATCGCTTTGGCTCTCTATGTCATGAAAACCCAAATCTATAACGACGGGAACAAGAGAACGGCCGTGATTTACGCGAACCATTACCTGATTTCCAAAGGCGCGGGTCTATTGGTGGTCGATCATGGCAGGGTCGGAGAATTCAAAAATCATCTGGTCAACTATTACGAAGGGAAAGACCTAGACTCCGTCAAAGCCTTCCTGAAGAGTTGCTGGATGAATTTCTAAACGAAATGAGTGTCCTTCGCGTCATTCGGCGTAGCCATATAGGGTTTCGTCGAAGGATAGGCTAAGGAAGTCATGAACCATCTTTCCGAATTCCGCGTCGAGTTCGGATAAGCGGCCTTGGCCGTGGACAAGGGGGTCGATCCACCGCTTCTTCGTTATGATGGAGGCGGCGAAGAATGGGTGGGAGGACGCATCGGGCTTCGTTTCGACGCGACTCAGCCTAGTGAAGTCTTCCCAACCACGGCTTAAGTGGGATTGGGACAGTTTCAAAACGAGGTCCTTCTCCCTTCCATAAAGGTCCGTTTCGGCTATGACCTTTTCCTCGATGCTGCGGCGGAGGAGGCGCGAAAGCATCTCCATCGCGTAGCGGTCCTCTTTCCTGGAATACATGTCCGCGTTCTTCATCATCAGATGGCCGAATCTCTTGGCCTTGTCTAAGCTCCTGAAGGCGAGCTCCGCCGCCCCTTCCTCGTCTTTCGATACGATCAAATCATCATAAAGGGATTGGGCCTCTTCCTTGCTCGCGAAGCTGAAATGGAGGAAATTCGCCAGGGAGTATTCCAAACGGTCCGCGGAGAGTTTGGGGGAGTCGTTATCGGCGACCGGGTAACGGTGATAATCATCGACTTCATCCAATTTGATGCCCGATTTGCATAGGTTTTCGATGTTCTTCGGGTCGCTTTCGATGATGGAGCGCGTGGCTTCTTCCGTCGACTCCTGCGCCTCATGATCCCCTTTTAGGAAATCCACGACATGGGAGAAGCATGGGGTCGCGATGTCGTGGTATAGCCCAGCGAGGGCTTGCTTAGGATCGCCCGTGAAACGGTAGACGATCATCGCCACGCCTAAAGAATGTGCATAACGGGAATAGGGTTCGACCTTAGAAAAATAGGGGTAGGACGTATATTCGAGGCCGCAGTGCATGCCGACGTCTTGAAGGCGGAGCATGGAGGGGGAAGAGGCCGCTTCTAAAAGAAAGGAGGGCATAGGCCCATGCAGATAATCCAATTCGGGGAACTTGATCGCCATCCGCGCTATTGTAGCGCATATGCGAAAAGGGCGCGCCCCCATAACGCTTCTTCGGTGTATACTTACCCCATGGCTTTGCGAATCGGAGAAACGCGCCAATTGGCCACGCGGCTTAATGCCTTACTTTCCGGCCAAAGGCTTTCAAAGGCGATCCAATACGATAAGGATGTCTTCCTTTTTTCCACGAGCAAATCCGGTCGGTTGGCCTTCGTTTTGGACAACGCTTCCCCGCGTGTCTACCTAAGTGACATTCCTTTGGAAGGCAATAGCCTCTCCACCCCGTTTTCCATGCTTTTGAGGAAAACGATGTCGAACGCCCTCATCGAAAGCGTGGAGCTCCTTAACGACGACCGCGTCCTCTGCTTCCGCCTATTGACCATCAATGACATCTATAAGGAAGAGACCGCCTATTTGGTCGCGGAGATCATCCCCTCCAAAGCGAACCTCATCCTGCTCAATCAAGAAAAGAAGGTCGTCGGGGCCTTAAGGACGAACCTCATCACCGATCCGCGCCCGATCTTCAAAGGAATCCTTTACGAGCCCCCATTAAGGAAAAACCTCTCCGACGAAGAAGAGGTTTCCTTCGATTTCGAGGCCTATCTATCCGAATGCGAAACCAAGGAAGAAGCACTCAAAGAAAGAAGAAAACGGACGAGGTTTCACGATGTTTTCACCCACCTTTCCAACAAGAAGAAGGCGGCGAATAAGAAGATCAAAGCGATCCAAGGGGATATCGAGGAAGCGAAAAAGCACCTAGAAGACGGCCAATACGGCAACTTCATCTTCACCGACCTTTCCTCCATCCATCCGGAGGAAGGCTACATGGATTATTACGGGGAGAGGATCGCCCTCGACCCGAGGAAATCCGCATCCGCGAATGCGGAGGCTTTCTTCCGCCGCGCCAAAAAGGCCAAGGCCACGATCGCCCGCGGGGAAGCGAACCTCGAAACCGCGAAGAAAGAACTCGATGAGGCCGAACGCCTTTTGAGCACATTGGAAGCCGCGGATGAGCCAATGTTAGAAAAGCTAAGCAAGGAATATGGATTGGATGGCTTAACGGGCAAAGGCAAAAGCGCCTCTCCGCTTTCCGAAGCCGCCTCCCTTCCTTTCCTCTGCATCATCGATGGAACGCGTTACCTCTTCGGCAAAAACGCCATTCAAAATGATGTGCTTTCCTTCCTTTTGGCCACGAAGAAGAACCACCTTTGGCTCCACGTCAAAGACAATCATGGCGCCCATCTCATCATCCAAAAGGACAACCCGACGTCAAAGGAAATCCAACTCGGATGCGAGATCTGCCTCCTCGCTTCCAAATTGGAATCGGGCGAAGTCATGTATACCCAGCATAAGAACGTCCGACGCGGCAATGTGCGCGGGCAAGCGATCGTCAAAGAATACCAAAGCGCGTGGCTGACCCATGTCTCGAAAGAAGCGAAAGAGGCATACGAAAACGCCGGGAAATGGCGCGGAGGGGAAGACAAATGAGCGACCCCATGAACCGCGCCTTAGCCCATTACGAACGCGTCACCAAGAAGAAGGCCACCTCCATCCGCCTCATCCAAGAAGGCGGGAATTACATCTACAAAATCGATTTCATCGTCGCGCTTCGCATCAAAAAACCAAACCCGACCGATGATCCTTTCTATTCCCCCAACACGGAATTTCGCATCATCGAATCCCTGCTTTCCCATAATCATGATTCCCCGCTTCCTCCGCTATGGGCATTTGACCCAAGGACCGGGGATAAGATCGAGGCCTGGATCCCCTCCAAAGGGAATGTCCATCTTCGCGATGACAATGGGCAATTCAACATCCCGGCGATCTACGGGGTCATCGATTCCATCAAGGAGATGCATTCCGTCGCCCCGAGCATCAAAGACGATTTCAAATTCGAGCAACGTTACTACTCCTATAAAAAGAAAGCCGGGGTTTCGTTGCCGGAAGGCTACGAACGAAGCGTCGTGCAGACCGCCTCGTCCGTCTTAAGGAACTCTAGGCAAGTCATTTCCCATAACGATTTGCACGAAGGGAACATCATCCTCACCGAATCCTGCCGCCGCGCGGTCTATTTCTGCGATTTCGAATTCGCCGCGATCAACGGGGAACTATTCGATTTGGCGAGCCTCATCGAGGAAAACAACCTCGACGAGATCACCGAGCTATTGCTCATCCGTTATCTAGGGATGAACTACGCCCCGAGCGCCTTATACCAAATGAAGGTGCTCGTCACCGCGCTGGACGGGCTTTGGTATTACTGGGCCGTCGGGCGTTATCAAGATACCGCCAACCCGCGCTTCCTTGCGATCGCCCAAGAAAAAAAGGAACGCTTTTTGAAGGCGTTCCGCGATAGCGTCGATCAGGGTTGATCCTGCTCTTCTATCTTTTCTTCCTCTGGCGGATTGGCTTCCGCTTTTTTCTTCTTGGCCCTATCGATAAGGAAATAGACCAATAGGACGATGGCCATACCGACGAGGAAGCCCGCCATATCGATGAGGGCGTCTTTCACTTCGCCAGAGCGCTTAAGCGCGGGGATGGTCTGGATGCCTTCGGAGCCAAAGGCCAAGATCAAACCGGCCCCAAAAGCCTCCAAAGAATTCCATAGGTATTTGAGTTTGGCGTGGGGAACGCTAAGCAAGAAGGCGAGCATGCCCCACGTGGCGGTAAACAGGAATAAGCCGAAGTGCCCCAATGCTTTACGGGTGACTTGCTGAATACGCGCCTCGCCCGCTTTATCGATCGTCGGCATCAAGTTGACCGTGATGACGTAGTCTTTCGAATAGGAGGGATCGGCCTCCGCTTCCACGTGGATGGTGGCTTTTCCTTTATTCTTCGCGGTGGCGACGATGGATAAGCCGCGGCCGGAGCTCAAAGAGACGACCCCGGCGTCGGAAGTCGTGACCACAAGGTTCTTATTGATGGTGTTCTGCGGCTGGAAATCCGCGGAGATGGTGAGCCTGGTGCCGGATTCGACGGCGAAGGAATCCGAAGAATGCGGGGCGGAGCCGCTGGCGATGGAGAAAGAAACGGCGTCGACGGCGGTCGCCACTTCATTGGTGATCGTCACCGTCTTGGCGATCGAAGGATTGGAAGCGGGATAGATCTTCAAGGTCGTGTCTTTTTGGAGGCGATACCCGCGGACCAAGCCCCCGCGGACGATGCCTTCGGAACCATAACGGTCCGAGAGGACCCTCGCGGTCATCTCATCGTCTACACGATAGACGAATAGCTCATCGGGGTTATCGCAGGTCGCGGTGAATTGGCTGCCAAGCGGAGGGTAATCGTAATCGAGCGCATGGACGATCGTCGCGCCCTCAAAGGAGAAATCGCTGGGGATTTCATAGGGTTCATTGGAGACCTGGACTTCGCAAATAGGCGACCCATTCATCAATAATTGGGCCGTTCCGGGCGCGGAAGCCTTCAAAACCCCGTTAGCCAAATCTAACGTCAAAACCGCGGAATCGGAGACCGACCAATCGATGAGGGAAGGATTGAAGAAACGGCGTAGGTAATCATCGTCTCGGCCCCCATCATCCTCGGGGATCACCCCTTCTAGGGGGATGCCCTGCCCCACTTTCAAAACGGGGCAGACGAAATCGAAGTGCTCCGGGGCGGTGCGGTCTACCACGTCAAAGGCATAGGTGACGCTTTCCCCCGCCGAATCAGTGATGGAGAAAGAGCAATCGTCCTTCATCCGATAGGGAAGGATGCGGATATAGCCCCCGTTGGAGACCTGGGTTAAGGAGAGGGTGTAGTCTTCGTCGGTGGAATCATCCTGCCGCTTGATGGATACTTGGGCATCCAATACGTCGCCTTCTTTTCCGCTTAGCCAATAGGAAATCATGCGGGTCGTGCCCAAGACGGCTGTATTCTCGCCTTGGTAGGCTTGATCGGTTTTTATCGTGATGCCGCTAGGCTTGACGATCGCGGCCTCTTTGCCTGGGGTGACGCCATTGATGAAATCGGTGATGATCCGGGCGATGACGTTGCTTTGCCTCGCGCTAGAATCGGAGGCGGTGGCGGACTCGGTCAAAATCAAAACGGACAGGCCACCGAAAATGACCCAACTGATAATGGAAAGGATCTTTCTTGTTTTGGATTTAGGGCCGGTAGGGGAAGACTTTTTCATACCGCAGTTTGGCGGCGGCGATGGCTTCGATGGCTTTGTCGCGTCCGTGGTAGCCTTCGATCGAAGTCTCTTTGCCGTGCTCTAGTTCCTTATAACGCATGAAGAAGTGCGAGATTTCCTCCAAGATGTGCGGCGGAAGCTCGCTGATGTCTTTGTACTGGTTGTAATCGGGGTCGTTGATGCAGACCGCGATGATCTTCTCGTCGATTTCCCCGGAATCGCTCATGTTCAAGATTCCGATCGGCACGCAGCGCACCAAGCTCAGGGGGACGATGGGCTCCGAGCAGAGGATCAAAACATCGAGAGGGTCCTCGTCTAAGCCCCAAGTGCGCGGGATGAACCCATAATTCTGGGGGTAATGGGTGGAGGTGAAAAGGATACGGTCGAGGATCAAAGCCCCCGATTCCTTATCGATTTCGTATTTGTTTTTGCTCCCCGCGGGGATTTCGACGCAGGCGAGGAAGGATTCGGGAGTGATCCTCGCTTTCGAAATCGCATGCAGAATATTCATACTCGTTCCTCCCTTGCTTTTAGGCTGCCCTATTTTACCAAAAGGGCCTTAGCAAAAGAAGGGAGCCCGCCATATAGGCGAAAATGCTTTATAATTCCGTTCGTGAAATCCCGCTTGTTTTTGATTTCGATCCTCCCGCTTGCCTTATCCGGCTGCGGCGCTTCCTCGGGCGTCTCCTATGATATCCGCCCGGGCTATCCTTTCATCAACCGCAACGGGGACATCCTCGATCAAACCCGCATCACCGCTTCCTTCGATGAAGTGGCCCGCAAGGGAAAGGCGGAGGAAATGAAGACGCGCATCGAAAACGAAAAGCCCTTTCTTTTATATCTATATGGAAATAGCTGCATCCATTGCGAGGACATCCATAACGTCGTGGTCGGCTTCATCGAGAAGCACGACATCGAGCTCTTCGCGATCGAAGCCAACCATATCCACGCGGAGATGGACCCAATCGTGAGCGCCTTCCCGGGCTTAGGGATTTCCAGCGCGAATTACCGCACCCCCACCCTCTATCTCATCGAAAACGCGTCGAGCTGCAAGGAGCTTAGCATCGCCAATCACGCCCAGACCATCCAGCGGG
>ONGB01000019.1 GCA_900317295.1 uncultured Erysipelotrichaceae bacterium | reverse complement strand
GGGCGCGGCCGTTTCGGCGGGCGCAGTCATCCGGCGCACGGCATCCGTCGCGAGCGAAAGCGACCAGTAGCGTCCGACGGGCGTCTGCTTCCCGTATTCGTTGACGCTGAAGACAAGGTAGGCGGCGCCGGCATTGAGCTCGGCTGTCTTGATGATGTATTCGGTTTTCATTGGATTTCTGGTTTTCACGTCTTGATTATGCAGGGCGGCGATCAGCGGGTTCGCTTCAGGCCGGCGTCCGTCTTTTCCTTCATGCGCCGATCCTACGGCGGGAATCAGTCCCGGCCCGTCTCGACCTTCTGCCCGTTCTCGTCGAAGTACTTCGGAAGCTCGACCGCGTTCCCGTCGAAAACCGCCCTCGCCTCCATCACGTCGCAGTTGGCTTCGCACCTGAACGCGTAGACGAGCTCTTCCATGATCCTGTCCAGGCATTCCGGGGTGCAGGCGGACGTGAATTCGCCGCTGTCCCCGCACCTCTTCTTGAGGTCGAGGACGCTCTTCATGAGGTCCGCGAGCGTATGCATCTTGTTGCAGTTCCGCCGGCAGATGTTGAGGAGCGCGACCTTCGGGTCTTTCGTGACTATCGTTTCCATTGCTTTGTCCTTTCGTCGGGCCGGCCTGGCGGAGACGCCTTATATAGGGAAGGTCTCCGGGCGGGGCCGCATCGATCACTTCGCGTCGGCTTTCCCGCAGGCGCCGAACGGAAGCTTTTCAGGCCGCGCGCCGGCTGTGGCGGGATTTTTCCCGCAGGCGTTTCTCTTTTTCGCGTTCATGTCCGGATTATGCCGTCGCTTCTCGGCCGGTTTCGCCTGGTCGGCCCAGACGATCTCCCACCAGCTGGTTTCGCACGTCACGGTCTTGACCTCGCAATACTTGATGTCCTCGATCCCGACGGCGCGGAGAACGCCGCGGAAGAAGCAAAGATCGTCGCCAAAGGGAAATCCCTCAACGAAAAATGCGAGATCCTCGACGAGACCGGCACCCCGATCCAAGAACGCCGCCGCCTGACCAAAGACGAAATCGACGGCTTGGTCCAAGAAACCGCCCGCCTCGTCCAGATCGATCAATACTTGGCCCGCAAACCGAGCGAGCTATCCGGCGGCCAGCAGCAGCGCGTCGCCATCGCCCGCGCCTTGGTTAAGAAACCCCGCGTCCTCCTGTTGGACGAACCGCTTTCCAACCTCGACGCCCGCCTCCGTTTGCAGACCCGCGAGGAAATCCGCCGCATCCAGCGCGAAACCGGCATCACCACGATCTTCGTCACCCACGACCAGGAAGAGGCGATGTCCATCTCCGACGAAATCGTCGTCATGAAGCTTGGCGTCGAGATGCAGAAGGACCACCCGCAGGAAGTCTATAACTCCCCGAACTCCCTCTTCGTCGCCAAATTCCTCGGCACCCCGCCCATCAACGTCTTCAAAGGCGTTGTTAAGAAGGGCGCCGTCTATATCGGCGAAGAGAAGATCCTGAGCAACCCCGCCCTATCCGAGATGGATGGGAAAGAGGTTTTCGTCGGCATTCGTCCGGAGGGCTTCCTCTGCGACCAGCACGTCAAGGAAGACGAGAAGGTCCTGACCCTCAACGTCGACCGCATCGATACGATGGGCCGCGACATGCTCGTCGTCTGCAGCCATGCCGAAACCGAAAGGAAGAACGCCGAGATCAAGATGATCATCGACTCCGACATCAAGCTCTCCCCGGGCGCGACGAAGTTCGCTCTGCGCCCCAACAAGGTCTTCATCTTTGATGGTGAGACCGAAGAGAGGATCTATCTCCAATAAGGTTCTGAAGTATGGAAAGTAAGAACAATTGGAAAGCGTGGCTATACCTGGCACCCGTCCTCATCCTGATGGCGGTGTTCACGTTTTATCCGATTTTCAATACCTTCATGCTTTCGTTTATGAAGGGTTGGGATTACACGCTTGGATCCGCGAACAAAATCAACTTCACCCTCGACAACTATTTGGAAATCTTGACCATCCGGTCAGCCGACGGCTCGGTCTCGGGCTCTTACTTTGAGCGCGTCATCCTCACCGCCCTTCCCAATACGTTGCTTTTGACCGTCATCACGGTCCCCCTTTCCGTCATCATCTCCTTGCTCATCGCCATCGGATTAAATAGCATCCCCGCGCTGAAGAAGCTCTTCCAGACGATCTTCTTCATGCCGTATGTCACCAACGCCATCGCGATCGGCATGGTCTTCGCCATCGTCTTCGATACCCGTTACGGCGTTTGGAACGCCATCTTCGGGACCGACGGCCACCCCTGGCTCACCCCGAACATGGCGACCGGCGAGAAGGTCAACTATTGGTCGGCCGTGTTCGCCATCTCTTTCTACATCATCTGGCACTCGCTGCCCTATAAGATCTTGATCTTCCTCTCTGGTCTACAAAACATCGACCAGCAGTATTACGAAGCGGCGAAGATCGATGGCGCGGGTCGCGTGAAGACCGCTTGGAAAGTCACGATTCCTCTGCTTTCTCCGCAGATCTTCTACATCCTCATCACCTCCTTCATCGGTGCGTTTAAGGAATACAACTCCGTCATCGGTCTATTCGGCGCAGACGGCGGCGTATTCGACCAGACCACCGGCCCATCTTCTATGAAGACGATGGTCTTCTTCATCTACGAACAGATCCACAGCAACAAGGTCCAATACGCGTCCGCCGCCGCGGTTCTACTGTTCATCATCATCATGATCTTCACCGTTATCCAACGGAAAGTCGGCGCAAAGAGGGTGCATTACTGATATGGCTTACGATACCAAAGGTTTAGTGCTTGTCCTCGCTGACGACAAGCTGTCCACCGAGCAGAAAGACCGCATCTCCAAAACGGTCAATATCATTTCGCTCGTCGTCATCTACGTCCTCCTCGCCCTCATGGCCCTCATCATGATCTTCCCCTTCTACTGGATGCTCATCACGTCCTTGAAGGGCGGCTTAGAAATCAAGCGGACCATCCCGACCTTCTGGCCGGAGGTCTTCCGCTGGGATAACTACGCCACCGCCATGCAGCGGCTAAAATTCGGCACGCTCATCCGTAACACCCTCGTGGTCGGCGTCATCTCGACCCTAGGGACCCTCGTCACCACGATCCTCGCCGCCTTCGCGCTATCGCGTCTTGAATTCAAAGGCCGCGAGACCGTCTTCACCATCTTGCTCGCCACGATGATGATCCCCGGCGAAATGATGGTCATCACCAACTACCAGGCCGTTTCCCTCCTTGGCATGACCGGCGGCAAAAACCTCATCGGGGCCTACACCGCGATGATCATCCCGTTCATGATCTCGGTCTTCTACATCTATTTGCTCCGCCAGACGTTCAAGCAGATCCCCAACGAGCTCTACTTGGCCGCGAAAGTCGACGGAAAAACCGACTGGCAATACCTCTGGAAGGTCATGGTTCCCCTCGGGATGCCGACCCTCATCACCATCTTCATCCTTAAGCTGATGGGCTCCTGGAACGCCTATGTCTGGCCGAACTTGATCGCCGCGGGCAATGACGAGTTCTACCTCATCACCAACGGTCTTCGCGAATCCTTCAACACCGCCGAAGACTATGACATGTACGGCGCCCAGATGGCCGCGACCGTCATCGTCACCGTGCCGCTACTGTTGGTCTTTATCTTCTTCCGCAAATACATCATGCGCGGCGTCGGTCGCGCCGGTATCAAGGGATAAAGGCTCACGCATACCAAAACTAAAAAGGATTAAAAGGAGAAACAATATGAAAAACCTACGCAAAATCCTCCCCGTCGCCTTGATGGCCATGACGCTTTGCTCCTGCGGGGGCGGCGTTGACGTCACCAACAAACACCTCCCCACGGATGACCCGTCCAAAGAGGTCGTGATCCAGTTCTGGCACTGCATGGGCCACGACAAATCCGAGAACCTCGGCAAGATCGTCAAGAAATTCAACGAGCAATACGCCGGCAAATACCGCGTCGAAGCGACCGCTCCCGAGAAGACTTATGACAAGCTTCACGAGACCGTCATGACCCGCATCTCCACCGGCGAGGTCCCTGCGCTTTGCATGGGCTATCCGGACTCCTTCTCGATGTACATCACCAAGAACCTCGAGACCTCCCACATCTACAAGCTCGACAACTTCTTCAACGACGAGAACTACGGCTACTCCGCCCAAGAGAAGGCCGACTTTGTCGACGCCTACCTCGAAGAGGGCAGCCATTACCAATTCGACGGCATCTGGTCGGTCCCGATGTACAAATCCACCGAGATCATGTACTACAACGCCAACTATTTCTGCGGCGATAACCCCGAGACCGAGCAGAAAGTCGCTAAAGACACCTCGCTCGACGCGGCAAAAAAGACCGCCTATATGAACGCCCTTGCCGACGTCCAAAACGCGACCGCCTACGCGACCGATGAGCAGCTCGCCACTTTGAAGAGCGCCGTCAATGCGGTCGGCGGCTATACCTATGAAGTCCCTGTCACCTGGGCACAGTTAGAGGCCGTCTCCCGCGCCGTCATCGCCAACCGCGCCGCGCAGGGCATCATCAACCCGAACTTCTACCCGTTCGGCTATGACTCCGACGCCAACCTGCTCATCTCCCAGATGGCGCAGCTTGGCATCCCCTACACCGTCAATAACGAAGAAAGCCGCAAGAACACCGACAAGCACTTCGCCTTCAATAATCAGCAAGCCAAGGATCTCGTCCAAAGCATCATCGACCTCCACCGCGAGAAGATCATGACCACGAAGGGCCTCCTCGGCGGCAAATACACCAACGAAGCTTTCACCTCGCTAGAGTCCATCATGTCGATCGGCTCTACCGGCGGCTCCTCTTATAACGTCTCCGGCAACTTCAAGGTCAAATTGGCCCCCGTCCCCTATAAGGGCAATACGCCGAAATACATTCAGCAGGGCCCGTCTATCTGCTTCTTTGATAACGATGACGACTACATCCACAAGGGAGCTTGGCTCTTCTACAAGATGATGGCCGAGACCGAGAACAACGCCGCCCTCGCGCTTGAGAACTCCTATGACCCCGTCAGGAAGTCCAGCTACGAGACCACCAATTACGAAAACTGGATCGCCAAGCACGACCTCGACCTCAAGTACGACATCCCGTACACCACCGCGCAGATCAAGCAGTACTACATGACCTCCGAAGTCTTCATCGGCTCCTCCGAGGCCCGCAACCAGCTCGACGATATCATCAAGAACATCGTCAACGGCGGCATGACGATCGACCAAGCTTTCTCCACCGCCTATAACCGCGCTTGCGACGCCGCGAAATAAGGAGGCCTTCCATGAAGAACAAAAAGAACATCTTGATCCTCGTCCTCTCCGCCGCGCTTCTCGCGTCCTGCGGAGGCGGACAAGGCGGGAAAGAGAAAGTCGAGACGACCTACGCCGACGCCACGCCGAATAACCCCTATGGGGCGATCAGCAACTTCTCCCGCGATAACGACGGGACGTTGAAGCCCGGCGACCAGCTTTCCTTCCACGTCCAAGCCGCGGATGACTTCTTCATCGACAAAATCGTCGTCAACGGCGAAGTCGTCGTCACCGAGACCGCGGACAAGACCTCCGGCGACTATACGATCACCCTCGCCGAGGGCAAAAACCGCATCAATGCTTACTATCGCATCGATAAGACCATCGACTTTGTCGAGCGCTGCAAGCTAAGCGACGTCAACGTGGATATCGCGACCTACGCGAAGGTTACCAACAAGAATCGCGCGGCCGCTGGGCTAGATTTCCGCAAAGACGGCATCGAAGAGATGAAGACGACCTATCTCGATAAGGACGCCTTCCTCAACTTCGTCGACGGCGACACCACCCACGTCGAGACTTGCCATTACGAATACACGGTCAAGATCCGCTACCTTTCCATCGATACCCCCGAGTCCACCTCGGAAATCGAGGAGTGGGGCAAATCCGCTGCCTTGTTCAATAAATCCAAGCTCGAGAACGCCAAGCACATCATCTTGACTTCGCAAGGCTGGGCCACCGGGGCGGAAGACAAACATTCCGAAACCGATGGCAACCAGCGCGACCTCGCTTATGTCTGGTACACGGACAAAGAGACACCGCGCATGAATGACTTCCGCTGCCTCAACCTTGAGATGGTCTACGAAGGCTATTCCTTCGGCATCGGTTCTCCCGCCGATGGCGGCGAAAAACTCTACCGCCTCTTCGATAAGGCCCAGAAGTCCGCGGAAGCCAATAAGCGTCATCTCTTCTCGACCGACGTCGACCCACTTTATGACTACGACGGACCGACAACCCTTTCCTTGAAGGAGATTTATCAGCACACCACCCAGACTACGGATGGCAGCGGCATCGTCTCCGTCCATTGCGATTACGTCGACGAAGAGACCCATCGTCAGGATCTTTATCGCGTCCATGGCTACGTCACCCGTAAGCTCGAAGGCGCCTTCTGGATCCAGGACAAGCCCTCCTATGAAGGCCGTACCCCGGAAGCCTATGGCATGTACGTCTTCACCTACGCCCAAACCTCGATCATGCCGGGCGACGAAGTCGATGTCATCGGCGCCCTCTCCGTCTATTCCGGCACGCTCCAGATCAACGGCATCTCTTGGCATGACATCGACCCGAACCCCGAGCGCGATATCGTCATTAAGAGCTCCGGCAACCGCATCGTCCCGATCTCCATGAGCACCGCCGAATACGCGAGCAAGACCTATGATCACGTCCTCGTCGAACTCGAAGACGATGTCTATGGCTATAACAAAGTCGCGCAGTATGGCATCCATTCCGAAGGCGGCTCCCACGAGATCAACGAATACAACACCCACTTCCCGTTCTATAACACGAACAACAAACTGACGACCTTTGGTCACCTCGGCTCCAGCACGGGCCCGGAGATCCGCGTCACCATCACCGACGGGGTCTTGCTCCGCTACGGCACCGAGATTTCCTATTCCCATAAATTCCTCGGCGGCGGCACCAACTACTATTTGGCCGCCGATCCGAAAAAGGCCTATGAAGACACCGGCGCCGCCTTGGTCTACAACAAATCCGTTGCCGCCCTCGAAGCGATGATGGATCCGACGAGCCCGACCTATCAGCCGACCCTCGTCAAAGAGGTCTACACCCAGAAGACCTACCACCTCACCGGCATCATGGGAAACTACATCTCCACCTCGGGTAAGAACCAAGTCTACCAGGTGAACGTTGTCTCTCCGGCCGACGTCAAGATCAAAGCCGCCGCGTAAAAGAGGACGATTATGCACGAACCCACCGAATACAAAAAACCGCGGTACTGCCCCCGTTGCCATACCTTGATTTGGGATGAGGGCGCCACCGCTTGCCCGAATTGCAAGGGCGGGGATTTCGTGTCCGAAATCGACGAAAAAGAGATCCGCGATTATAGCCGCGAAGCCCATAACCATGACATCGCCGGCTACGACTTGTTCAACAACGCGATGTGCTTCATCGTCATCGGCGGGACCGCCCTCATCATCGGCGTCCTCTTCGTCTTCCTCTCCCTCATCCGGCGCCGCAACAAGATCGTCGGCATCAATCCGGTGTCCTTCCAGTTCTTCGTCGCCGTCGCCGGCTTAGCCGTCGGCCTCGTCCTCGTGGTCTGGGGCGTCATCAACCTCGTCCGCGCCATCTTGAAGCGCAAACAGGCGGCCATCGATATCGCCTATTTGGCGGCAAGACGGACTAAATAGCCTAGAAACTGAAGAGGCCGTCGGGGTTTCCGGCGGCCTTTTCCTATTTCCTCTTTCTATGAAAGAATCTCAAATGCCCCCTTTGAATTGAAGGGGATAGACACTAAAATAAGTTCCGTACGCAATAAGGAGAGAATTTACTCATATGAAGAAAAGCGTCCTTCTTGTTCTCGCCAGCGCCGCTTTAATGATGGCTGCCTGCGGCGGGAACAAACCCACCCCATCCAAATCTAGCCCGGCCGACACCAGCGAAGAGGGCACCAGCATCACCACCTCTGAAGGCGAAACCACCTCTGAAGGCACCTCCGAAGAGGGCACCTCTGAAGATGTTGTCTATGTCGAATCGATCGGAGCCTCTGCCAGCCTCTCCCTCGAAGAAGGCGAAAGCGTCGAATTCCCAGTCGAAATCAGCCCGGCGAACGCCCCGCAAGGCTTCACCGTCACCTCTACCGACGATGAGGTTGCTTACTACGATAGCGGGTATGTCATCGCCGGCAAAGCTGGCACCGCGACCTTGACCATCACCAGCGAAGGCGTCGATCTTACTGGCGAGCACCTCGTCACGACCACGACCGTCACCGTTGAAAAGGCCGTCATTCCTCTTCCCACCATCATCGACACCGATATCGAGGCCGCCCAAGCCTTCACCAATTCCAACGAGAACAAGATTTATCGTTTCTCCGGCATCCTCGAAGGCCTCAGCCACACCAATAAGTACGGCAACGCCTTCGTCATCGACCCCGCCTCTGGCAAGTATGTCACGATTTATGGCATGACCACCACCGCGGAAGGCACCATCGTCTGGAACGAAGCGGGCACCGCCCTCGAGTACAAGAACCCGAAAGACGCCGTGACCACCCTCGCTGAAGTCAATAATGGCGACCTCGTCACCGTCTATGGCATCTACACCGCCAACTTCCACAACTTCTCCGTCATCCTCGAGTCGAGCAAAGCCGCCACCACGACCTACACCGCCTCCGTCACCAACGAATCCGGCGTCACCCTCAGCAAGTCCGCCGAACTCGCCTATGGCGAAGAAGTCACCGTCAACGTTGTGATTCCCGAAGGGAAGGTCGTTGATTCCGTCGTCGTCGATCACGGCTATGGTTCCGAAACCGTTGCCGCAGTTGAAGGCGTTTACAAATTCAACGCTCACGTCGTGAACGAAGTCACCGTCACCTTTGGCGAGGCCGCTGCCCCGACCGGCACCATCGAATACGATATTTCCGCCAACGTCAGCAAATTCACCGAAGACGACGGCGGCGCTCAGCTTGGCACCAACTATGCTGCCGCGACTGCCAAAGTTTCCGGCGTCACCTTCAAGGGAACGCTCATCGCTGCCCCCGACACCGCTGCCGGCAACTGGGCGAAGAACACCCTCGCCATGCGCGCCAAAGTGAAAAACACTGAGGCCAGCGAATCTACTAAGCAGTACTTCACGATCGAAGCTGCCTTCCCCTTCACCGGCGCCTCCATCGTGATGCAGGGCTGGACCACCGATCGCTCCGAAACCACCCTCGAGTATTCCACCGACGGCGTGAACTGGACCAAGGACAGCTGCGCAGCCGTCACCTTGGATGGCTCGGCCGCTGACACCACGACCCACACCCTCACCATCGCTGACACCATCAGCGCGAAGTATGTCCGCCTCGCCAGCTGGGGCAAGGGTTCTGGAAAGTCTTACCAGTCCCGTATCGGCATCTTCTCCGTCGCCCTCACCTACCCCGAAGCCTAATCGCTTCTAGAGTGAACGAATCGCCCCGTCCCACGACGGGGCTTTTCTTATTCGTGAAAAATCGATCTTTGGGTTTTATACTAAAGGGCAAGGAAATCCGGATATGGACAGCAAACCGACGAAAGCTTTCGTAAAACGCGTATTGGGCGCCTTGCACCGCAGCAAGAAAAAAGTGGTGTATTTGGATAATCTCGCACGCTTGGTGGGCCTTTATCCCGATGTCCTCGCGGACGGACTCGCTTATTTCGAGCCGCTCATCCGCATGGACCCGACCATCAATATCCGCGACCTTACCCCGGCTTTGGAGGGATATTTGGCAATCCCGATGGAGCCCAAGCGCGAAAAGCCGAAGAAAGTGGCCGTCTCCAAGAAAGAAGTCGCCTCCTATTCCTCGATCGCCGACTTCGTCTATAAGAAGATGACCTCCGTCGGCGGGCTCGTCGATACCGCGGCGCGGTTGAGTGACGAAGATTTACGGGTTCTGGAAAAGCTCGTCCAACGCGAGCAAGAACGCCGCCTGAAGAAGAAAAAATAAGTGGGGCGAGGGATTCGCCCCTTTCTTTTTGCTCAAATAGCCCCTATAGGGGCTTTCGCCCCGAGGGGGAAACGAATATACTTTTCCCGTTAAAGGAGTTTTTTGATGAGCGAAATCAAGAAAACGATGAAATCCGTCGACGGCAATACCGCGGCCGCGATGGCTTCCTATTACTTCACCGAAGTAGCGGCTATTTACCCGATCACCCCGTCCTCCCCGATGGCGGAGAACGTCGATGTCTTTGCCTCCCAAGGGCAAAAGAACTTCTTTGGCGCCCCCGTCAAAGTCGTTGAGATGCAGTCCGAGGCCGGCGCGGCCGGCGCGGTCCATGGCGCCCTTCAGGGCGGTTCCTTGGCCACGACCTACACCGCCTCCCAGGGCCTCCTCCTCATGATCCCGAACGTCTATAAGTGGTGCGGCGAGCTTCTCCCCGCCGTCCTCCACGTCGCCGCGCGTAGCTTGGCTACCCGCGCCCTCTCGATCTTCGGCGACCATCAAGACGTCTATGCCATCCGCCAGACCGGCATCACGATGATCTGCTCCGGCTCGGTCCAAGAGATCGCCGATCTCGCCCCGGCCGCCCACTTGGTCGCGATCGAATCCTCGCGCCCCGTGTGCCACTTCTTCGATGGCTTCCGCACCTCCCACGAGGTCCAAAACGTTGAATTCATCGATCCGGAAGAATGGAAAAAGCTCCTTCCGATGGATAAGGTCGAGGCCTTCCGTGCCCGCGCCCTTAACCCGCATACCCACGCCGTCACCCGCGGCGGCGCCGAGAACGACGACATCTACTTCCAGGCCGTCGAGTCGCAGAACGCGACCATCCCGCCCGTCGTCGAAGCCGCGAAGAAATACTTCGCCGAAGCCTCGCGTTTAAGCGGACGCGAATATGCGCCGTTCGTCTACTATGGCGATCCGAACGCCGAGAAAGTCATCATCGCGATGGGCTCGGTCACCGAAACCGCCGGCGAAGTGGTGGACGCCCTCCGCGCCAAAGGCGAGAAGGTCGGTTTAGTCAAAGTCCATCTCTATCGCCCCTTCTGCAGCGACCTCCTTTCCAAAGCGATTCCTTCTTCCGTCAAGAAGATCGCCGTCTTGGACCGCACCAAAGAGCTCGGCTCCGAAGGCGAGCCCCTTTACCTCGATGTCTTGGCCGCTCTCCGCGCCGAAGGACGTGGCGAGATCGAAGTCATCGGCGGACGCTATGGCCTCTCCTCCAAGGACACCCAGCCCAAAGACGTCAAATCCGTTTATGACTTCCTCGACAACGAGAAGCGTTGGAATGGTTTCACCGTCGGCATCCATGACGATGTGACCCACCTTTCCATCCCTGTCGATGATAAGTTCGAAATTCCGCAGGATTGCACCGCTTGCCTCTTCTATGGCTTAGGGTCCGATGGCACCGTTTCTGCGAACAAGAACTCCATCAAGATCATCGGCGACGCGACCGGCCAATATGCGCAAGCCTACTTCCAATATGACTCCCGCAAAGCCGGCGGCACCACCCGCAGCCACCTCCGCTTCGGGAAGAAGCCGATCCATAGCGAATACTATGTCAAGAACGCGGACTTCATCTCCTGCTCCCTTGACACCTACATCTTCAAATTCGACATCATCGCCAACCTCAAGCAGGGCGGCACCTTCTTGCTCAACACCTCGATGGACGACGAGACCCTCGTCAAGTCCATGCCGAACCGCATGAAGCACCTCCTCGCCGAGAAGAAAGCGAAATTCTACGTCATCGACGCGAATAAGCTCGCTCAGGAAGCCGGCATGGGCCGCCACACCAACACGACCATGCAGGCCGCCTTCTTCTACCTCAACCCGACGATCATGCCCTACGCCGACGCCGAGAAGTGGATGAAGAAATACGTCCTCAAGACCTTCGAGAAGAAGGGCATGGACGTCGTCGAGAAGAACTACGCCGCCATCGATAAGGGCGCCCAGGGCCTCCGTGAGGTCAAGGTCGATCCCGAATGGATCAAGCTCGACACCAAGAAGGTCATCGTCGATACCGGCGACACCTACTATGACGAATACGTCCAGGTCATCGACCGCCTCGACGGCGATGAGCTCCCCACCAGCGCCTTCCGCAAGCACGAGCTCGCCGACGGCACGATGAACGAGAACATCACCTTCCGTCAGAAGAGGGCGATCGCCGACCGCGTCCCCGTCTGGAACAGCGCGGCCTGCATCGAGTGCAACCAGTGCGCCCTCGTCTGCCCGCATGCCACCATCCGTCCTTACCTCCTCTCCGAAGAGGAAGTCGCCGCGGCCCCCGAGTCGGTCAAAGCGGGTCTCAAACCCGCCATCGGCACCGCCGATAAGACCCTCAAATACCGCATCCAAGTCGCTTCCGAGAACTGCATCGGCTGCGGCCTCTGCGTCAGCGAGTGCATGGCCAACCAGACCGCGATCAAGCTCGCCGCCGCCAAGGGCGAGAAACCCGATCCCGCCAAGATGGCCCTCAAGATGGTCGACGCCCACACCCAGCACAAAGAGCAGGAAGCCGCCGATTGGCTCTATGCGAACTGCTCCGAGAAGAAGGGACAATTCCCGGCCGCTCTCGAAGCCTCCGTCAAAGGCATCGGCTTCAAGAAGCCCTACATGGAAGTCTCCGGCGCCTGCGCCGGCTGCGGCGAAGCCCCGTATTACAGGCTCGTCTCCCAGCTCTTCGGCAAAGACATGCTCGTGGCCAACGCCACCGGCTGCTCCTCGATCTACTGCGGTTCCACCCCGTTGACCCCCTTCGTCAATGACCATGGCAAGGATGGCGTCGCCTGGGCGAACTCCCTCTTTGAGGACAACGCCGAATATGGCTTCGGCATGCGCATCGCCACCGATCAGAAGATCTCCGTCATCTGCCGTATCCTCTCCGAGGCTAAGGAAAGGGTCGAAGACGAGCTCAAGGCCGTCATCGACGACTACCTCGCCCACATCAAGGACCGCGACTACGTCAAAGGCATCGTCGGCAAGCTCGTCGAACTCGTGAAGGCCTCCAAAGACGAAGGTGTCAAAGAAGTCCTCGCCTATGAGCGCGACCTCGTCGATAAGTCCGTTTGGATCGTCGGCGGCGACGGCTGGAGCTTCGATATCGGCTACGGCGGCGTCGATCACGTCCTCGCCAATGAGGCCGACGTCAACATCCTCGTCCTCGACACCGAAGTCTATTCCAACACCGGCGGTCAGGCCTCCAAGTCCTCGCAAACCGGCTCGATCAACAAGTTCACCGCTTCCGGCAAGAAAGAAGCAAAGAAGAACCTGCCGTTGCTTGCGATGGCCTATGGCCACGTCTATGTCGGCTGCATCGCTTTGGGCGCCAACCCCGCCGCGGCGATCAAGGTCATCAAGGAAGCCGAATCCTATAACGGCCCGTCCCTCATCATCTGCTACTGCCCGTGCGCCGAACAGCACATCAAGGGTGGCTTGGTCAACTCGATCAAGGAAGAGAAGAAGGCGGTCGAATGTGGCTACTTCAATTGCTTCCATTACGATCCGCGCCTCGTCGAGCAGGGCAAGCCTGGCCTCGTCATCGATGGACCGGTTGAGCCGGACTACTCGAAGTTCCGCGACTTCATCATGCAGGAGACCCGCTTCAGCCAGCTCCCGATCGTCAATCCCGAGCACGCCGAAGAACTCCTCCAGAAGTGCGAAGCCTACGCCAAGCGCCGCTGGAAAGACATCAAGAAATTCGGTGAATAACCGAACTTCGACCAAAACAAAAAGGGCTGCCTTCGGGCGGCCCTTTCTTCACCTAAAAAACGACGCGTTTTCCTTAACGGGTTTTCTTTCTTCTAACAAAGGCGACGCCCGTTATGGCCGCCGCGGTTATCCCAAGGGCGATCAACGCGATGGAGGTGCCTTGATCTAAAGCGGAGGGGACCATTAAGGCGAGGCTAGAAACGGAAATTACATAATCATCCCCGACTTTGGTAATGGAGGCTTTCTCATGCGCCGCCCAATAAAGGAGGCGTTCCCTGGCCTTGGTTAAGGTATAGGCGCCGTTTTCCATCAGGCGGACGCGCTCGGCCTTCGATAAGGACTCAAAGATGGTCTTTGCCTGTCCAAACTTCGTCGCGCATTGGTTGCCCGTATCGGAGAACATGATGAAATTCGCTATGTTTTCCGCGTCCTTTTTGCTGAAATCGATGGTGATGGAATCCAAATAGAGGGCACCGCTAGAAGAACGGATGCCAATATAGCGATAGCCTGAAACGGCCAAAGAGATGGATGTTCCTTTGGCGATGGAACCTAGCTGTGTGCCCTGGGTGCCGGAGGAATAAAGATCCGTGGCCGCCGTGTAGGGTTCGTTCTTTCCGTAGATATTGATGGTGCGGCCATTTGATGTATTTGAATTCCACGCGACGGTCACCGCGGTCGGAGAAGAGGCGGAGGCCCCTGTCATGACGATGCCGGAATTATTGTTGCTGCTACGTAGTTGGATGGCGCTGTATTGCCCCGCGTTATTCCCCGCGTAGACGGCGCCGGAGTCGAGGGTCTTTCCGCTCCAGGTTTTGTAATTTTGATCCGTGGCCCCGGTCAGAGAGCGTGTGATTTGGTCCTGAACCGGTGCGACATACGAGGCGCGTTTCACGGAAACATCAAAGGAGTAGGGCTCGCCTCCGACGGTGACGGAGAAGGATTTGGATTTAAGTGCCCCATTAGGCAAAGAATCTTCATAAGTGAACTTATAACCATCGTCTTCAAATGTGAATGGCAACACATTGTCGCGGTCATCCTTCACCGTGATATCCGCGGACCTGATGCTTTTCCCGACGGAGAACACCTTGTCGCAGGAGGCGCTGATCGTCGCGGGTGGTAGGACGTTCACGTAAATCTCTGCTTCCAATGAAGGATCGACTGTAGAAGTAATGGAAATGTAGTCCTCGCCCGGCCCAATCGCGGTGACCAAACCGGTGTCGCTGACCGTGATGACATTGTCTTCCAGGGTTTCGAAGACGACGGAATCATCAAAGGAGCCAACGCCGCCCACCGTCCATTCAAGCTGTTGGGTATCCCCGACGGTCAATTCGAGCTCGCCACTACTAGGATCATCCAAAGTCAAAGACGTGGGCCTGCCGTTTTCCATGCCCAAGAAGCGGTCAAGGTTCAGCCTGCCGTGCCCTGACCAAGACGGGGTTCCCGTGAGGGAATCACAAGAGGCGTATAAGGCGCTTTCGATTTGCGCGGGGGTGGCGGAACGATGCAATTGCTTATATAGGGCGATGGCCGCGGTGACGATCGGCGCGGAGAAAGAAGTGCCTTGCGTTTCCTTATAGGAAGAGGTCGAGCCTTTGTCGGCGACATAAACGGAGCCAGGGGCGACCAAATCGATGCCGTATAGGTTGGAATAACCGGCTTTTGCGGTCGTGCTGCTTTTGGCTAACGAGCCTACGGAGATGACATTGGAATCGCTCGCGGGGTAAGAGGGCTCATCCGTGTTGAAATTGCCCGCCGCCCCGACGAGGGTGATGCCCGCGTTCCGGCAGTTCGTCAGGCTGCTATGAAGCACCGTGGAGCAGCCCGAAGAAGCCCCCATGCTGGAACCGCCATAGGAAACCGCGTGCTCATAGGCCTGGAAGGACATGTTGACGACGTCCATGTGGTTATCGATGCAGTATTGGAGGGCGTTGATGATCGCGGTCCATTCATAACCATTGTCCGAGTTCGTGACCTTATAGACATAAAGATCGACATTGGGGGCCAGCCCGGCGCAGCCTAGGTCATTGATTTGGCTCGCGATGACCGAGGCGACGTTCGACCCGTGGCCGAGGGTATCGTTGAGGTGGCTAGGATAAGAAGAGTATGGGTAATACTTCCATCCGGAGTCGTATTCGATGGAACGGGAAGCCCCTTGGACGATGGAAACCCCGCCGTTTTTGAAATCTTCGTGCGCGTAATTGATTCCGGAGTCGATGACAGCGACTTTCACCGAATCCCCCCGGTAATTCCCAAGCGCATAGTTCGCGGACATGCAGGAATAGGTCAACGTGTTCTGATTGGAATAATAAGGCTCATCCGCAAACTCGGCCGCGTAGAACATCGGCCCGGTTGTTTTAGAAGGGGCGGGGGAATAGGCCGCGGCGAAAAGCGGGAAGAGCAACGCCAGAGCCATCCATCTTGCTTTCAGCATGGGCTCATTGTAGGAGAAAGGAGAGGGTTTGTTAATGAGCGGAGAATCCGAAAGAACAGAAAAGGAGCCGCGATGGGCTCCTTATGCTTTCAACTGGTCGGAACGACGGGATTCGAACCCGTGACCTCTACCACCCCAAGGTAGCGCACTACCAAGCTGTGCTACGTCCCGGCGGAGGTTATTATACTCAAGTCGAAACGTAATGCCACAAAAATCCCGGCCGGGGCGTTTTTCCTTAGGAAAGAAGCAAGACGGATTCTTCGCTGCCCCCGTCGATCGTCTCGTCGATCTTCCGCCAAAGCGCGGGGTCAAGGACGCAGGCCATCCGCTTATCAAAGGAGGAACGGAAGGCTTCCAAAACCTCCTTGGGGCAATCCGCGGGGGATTTCCCGTATTGCTTGACCAAATCGTCTTTCATCTTCTCAACGTTCTTCGCGTAAGCGATGGAGGGCTCTGAGAAGAATAGATCGGTATGGGTCCGTCCTTTGAGGATGATTTCCTCTACGTTTTTCTGACGGAATTTGCATCCGGCGGTGGCGACGGAAGGGTAGGGGACGATCGCGTCCTCGGTTCCGTGGATTAAAAGGATATGGGTCTTCTTGTTGCTTTTGATCGCCTCTTCCGCGGACAGAAGGGCGTATTCTCCCGCCCGGCGGCATAAGGCGTCGGTCAACGCGGGCCTTTGCGATTCCGCGAGGGGACCGGCTTTGGTTTTGACTAGGCCCACCATCTCCTCGATGGGATTTTTGAAGCCCGATAAAGCGACGACCGCGACGGGGCTATCATCCAAAGCCAAGGAAGCCGCGACCCCATATCCGCCCCAGCTATGGCCGAATAGCGATAAGGGCAAACGGCGTAAATCCGAACGGGATTTCAGGTATTTTTCCGCCTCAACGATATCTAAGGCGCTTTGGTGGAGCCCATCGATGCGGATACCCCCGGACCTCCCCGAAGCGGTCAAGTCGATGGCGAACACCACATAGCCCCTATTTAGGAAGTGGGCCTGGAAGATCGCGTTATGGTTATCGGAGAATGAATTGAGCCCATGGACGCATAAGACGACGCCCTTTGGGGAAGTGATGGGCTGATATAGATAGCCCTTCAGGGTGTTTTTCCCGGACTTGAAGGAGATTTCTTGGCGATGCTTCAACTCAGGGAAGTCCTCGCGGGTCAACACCATCAAGGGGTCATAACTCGCGTAATACCCCTCCGCGGTGGAGATGCGGCGGTCGAACATCGCGGCCAAGCCGATATTGGGGTCGGTCAGCCCATCGCGGTTAAGCACCGCGTCGGCGATGGAGATGCCGTTATTGATCTTTCCGAAAAACGCTTTCCAATCCATTTCCCCCATTATACAAGGAAAACCCCCGCGAGCGTCCCCCTCACCCATGAAAGGGTGATGTGGTATGATTTCCGCGCGATGGAAACCAAAGAAAAGAATTCGAAGAATTATATCCTCGTCAAAGGGGCGAGGGAGAACAACCTAAAAAACATCGACGTCGAGATTCCCAAGGGGTCTTTGACCGTCTTCACCGGGGTATCGGGGTCAGGGAAATCCACCTTGGCTTTCGATACGATTTTCTCCGAAGGCCAACGCCGCTACGTCGAATCCCTTTCTTCCTACGCCCGCCAATTCCTAGGCGGATTCGAAAAGCCCGACGTCGATTCGATCGAAGGGCTTTCCCCCGCGATCTCCATCGACCAGAAAAGCACCTCCCATAACCCGCGTTCCTCCGTGGGCACCGTCACGGAAATCTATGACTACCTCCGTCTGCTTTATGCCCGCATCGGCGTGCCTTATTGCCCGAACGGCCACGGCAAAATCGAGTCCTATAGCCCCGCGGCGATGACCAGCGCCATCCTCGAGTATGAGCAGGGCGAGAAGATCCAAATCCTCTCCCCCGTCGTCCGTCATGAAAAGGGGACGCACGAGAAAACGATAGAAAAACTAAGGAAAGAAGGCTTCGCCCGCCTCCGCATCGACGGGGAAGCGATGCTGATCGAAGACGCCAAACCCCTAGAGAAGAACAAACGCCACGACATCGATATCATCATCGATCGCCTCGTCATCAAAGAAGGGTTGAGGCCGAGGGTCGCCGATGACGTGGAATTGGCCTTGAATTGGAGCCATGGCTATTTGGTCATCCTCTCTTCTAAGGGCGAACGCCTATTATCCGCCCATCATAGCTGCCCCGAATGCGGCTTCTCCGTCCCCTCTTTGGAACCGCGCCTATTCTCCTTCAACGCCCCGTTAGGCTACTGCCCGGATTGCCACGGCTTGGGGATCAAACGCGAAGTCGCGCTAGATCTATTGATCCCCGACGAAAGCAAATCCATCAACGAAGGCTGCATCCGTTATTTCCAAAACATCGTGGGGACCACCAACCTCGAATGGAAGGAATTCGAATACCTTTGCAAGACCTATGACATCCCCTTGGATAAACCCTATAACAAACTGACCAAGAAGCAGCAGGGCGTCATTCTTTATGGCTCCCCGGATTACCTGGAATACACCCTCGTCTCCGTCAATGGGAACAAGATGAACCGCCGCGGGAATATCGAAGGCGTCAAGACCCGCATCGAGCGTTTATACCGCGAAACCTCCAGCGAATGGATGTCGCAGTATTACGAATCCTTCATGCGCGACAGCGTCTGCACGACCTGCCACGGCTCGCGTCTAAATGAATCCGCCCTCTCCGTGAAGGTCGGCGGCCTCAATATCTTCGAGGCGACCGAACTCTCTTTGGACAAATTCGTCGAATGGGTCGATTCCGTCCGCGAGGGCATGACCGCGACCGAGCACGCGATCGGCGACCTCGTCATCAAGGAGATCCGCAACCGCGCCCAATTCCTCGTCGACGTCGGTTTGGATTACCTCACCCTTTCCCGTTACGCGATGACCCTTTCTGGCGGTGAGGCCCAGCGCATCCGCTTGGCCACCCAGATCGGCAGCAGGCTTTCCGGCGTCCTTTATGTTTTGGATGAGCCCTCCATCGGCTTGCACCAAAAGGACAATGAGAAGCTCATCGCCACCCTGAAGGAGATGCGCGATTTGGGCAATACCCTCATCGTCGTCGAACACGACGAAGAGACGATGCGGGCCGCGGACTATTTGGTCGACATCGGCCCCGGCGCGGGAATCCACGGGGGGCAGTTGGTCGCGGAAGGCGATCAAAAAACCATCGAAAACGCGCCTGAATCGATCACGGGGGCCTATTTGTCCGGCAAGAAATACATCGCGATCCCCAAAGAAAGAAGGAAGGGCAACGGCAAATCCATCCTCATCAAAGGGGCCTATGAGCATAACCTCCAAAAGATCAATGTCCGCTTCCCGTTAGGCAAGCTGATCCTCGTCACCGGGGTGTCCGGTTCGGGGAAGAGCTCCTTGATCAACGAAACCCTCGTCAAGGCGGTCGATGACGCGATCAGCAGGAAAAAGGACATCAATCCTCCCAAACTCGCTTCGATATCCGGCGTCGAGAATATCGACAAGATGATCGCGATCGACCAGGAGCCGATCGGCAGGACCCCGCGTTCCAACCCCGCGACCTACACGGGCGTCTTCGATGACATCCGCGCGCTTTTCGCGGAGACCGACGAGGCCAGGGCCAACGGCTATGACAAAGGAAGGTTCTCCTTCAACGTCAAAGGCGGCCGTTGCGAGAAATGCCAAGGCGCGGGCGTCAACCGCATCCCGATGTCCTTCCTCCCCGACGTCTACGTTCGTTGCGACGAATGCGAGGGGAAACGCTATAACGAAGAGACCCTCCGCTGCACCTATAAGGGCAAGAACATCCACGACGTTTTGGAAATGCGCGTGGAAGAGGCCCTCGAATTCTTCAAAAACCGTCCGCAGATCGCCAAGAAGATCCAGACGCTTTATGACGTGGGGCTTGGTTATATCAAGCTCGGCCAACCGGCCACCGAACTCTCCGGCGGCGAGGCCCAACGCGTCAAATTGGCCACCGAATTGCAGCGCAAACCGACCGGGAAAACCCTCTATATCCTCGACGAACCGACCACCGGCCTCCATAGCGATGATGTCTCGCGCCTCATTCAGGTCCTGCAGAAGATCGTCGATCACGGGGACACCGTCATCGTCATCGAACATAACCTCGACGTCATCAAAGTCGCCGACTGGATCATCGACCTCGGCCCGCTAGGTGGGTATCGCGGGGGCAAAATCGTCGCGGAAGGCACCCCGGAGGAAGTCGCGAAGAACGAAGACTCCTACACGGGGCGTTACCTTAAAAATCTTTTGGAAAACGGGGTCCGCGAGTAGAATTAGTCCGCCATGGGTATCGTCTGCTTGGTTTTCGGGATTCTGTTCCTTCTCGGAGGGATGGTCCTTTCCGTGTTCGTGAACCGCAAACACGATAAGGAAGCGACCCGGTTCGAGAAGAAAGAACTATTGCGTTTCCTGCTCGGATTGCTCGCCGTTTCCATTGGGGCGCTTTTGACCCAGGGCGGCATCAACATCCTCGCCTATCACAACATGGGCGGGGGCTATATCGCGATGTCTTTAATCGGAGCCTTCTTCTTCGCTGCTTCTTTCTATTGCCTTTGGACGGGATTTGCCATCCGTTATTACGCCCCGAAGACGGAAGCGGGGCAAAAGAAATACGCCAATCTCGCCTTATTCGTCTCGATTCCTTTGTCTTTGGGGTTTTTCTTGCTTCTAGGTGAAGGCGTCGCGCCGTATCTCGGCTATCCCCTCGTCTCCGGTTTTGAAATTAACGATGGTTTCCATTGGGTCAGCGCGGCGACCGGCTTTGGCGGATTCCATGTCGCCTGGTATGGCGTCATCATCGTCGGGGGCGCGGTCGTCTGCTATTTGATCTCGGATCATCGCTTCTATCAGAAATATGGGAAACACGGCATTTTGGATACCTGCTTCCTCGTCTGTTTCCCCGGGGGCATCTTAGGCGCCCGCATTTGGTATGTCGTCGGCAACTGGAACGTCGTCGACGCCGCGGGGCATAGCTTTGCCAACGGGGGGCTTAACCCCATCGCCATTTGGGATGGCGGTTTGACGATCTTAGGCGGCGCGGTCGGCGGCATCCTCGCCGGCGCGGCCTATATGCTTTTGGCGCGGAAATGGGTCGATATTCGCTTCCCGTTAGACGTCGTTGTCCCGACGATCCTCATCGGCCAAGCCATCGGTAGGTGGGGCAACTTTTTCAACCACGAGGTCTATGGGGCCGCGGTTAGCGTCTCCAATTTCATGTGGCTCCCCACTTGGATTAGAAATCAGATGGCCTGGGGCGCGGGGGAAGGGCAGATGTTCGTGCCCCTCTTCCTGATCGAATCCGTATTGAATATCGTGGGGTATTTCGTCATCGCTTGGGGCGTCCCCGCGATTTGGAGAAAGAATCGTCCGATGGGCGTGCTCGCCGGATTCTATCTGCTTTGGTATGGCATCGTCCGCATCATCATGGAGCCCTTACGCGACCCTGATTTCAATATGGGGACCAACGGGATGTGGTCGGTATGGAACGCGATGGTCTATATCATCTTGGGCGTCGTGATGATTGTCGGCCTCTTCCTACTGGAGAAGTTCGTCCTAAAAGGCAGGAGCCTCGCCCGCGGGTCTGCGGAGCAATACCTCGCCAAGCAAGCGGCGAAGCAAAAAAACAAAGAACCCGCGCCTCTAGCGTCGAAAAAGAACGTCGACAAGAAAGAGGTCGAGCGTTCCGTCAAAGAAGCCCCGACCTTCGTGATCGAAGAGAAGAAGGGCGAAGACAAATGATGAAGGCCCCCACAAGGGGGCTTTTTGATTGCCTTCGACGCGTTTTGAAAGCCTTTCCGCTTTTTCTATATTAGAATGCCGTCGAACTAGGAGGCCTAGCTTATGGACAAACTATATGATGTCGTCGTGATCGGGGCCGGCGTGGCCGGGCTCACCGCGGGGATTTACCTCAAGCGTTCCTCGGTGAAATCCATCGTGATCGATAAAGACGCCCCCGGAGGCAAACTCAACAATATCCACCAAATCGATAACTATCCCGCCGAGGCGCATATCGCCGGGCCGGATTTGGCCTTCAAGATCTTCTCGCAGGCCACCGACCTGGGCGTTCAAGTTGAATATGGCAATGTTTTACGCCTAGAGAAAAACGGGAACCTATTCCAAATCACCCTCGAAGACGGCGTCATCGAGTCGAAGGCCGTCATCGTCGCCACGGGGATGACCCATTCCACCAAAGGGATCCCCGGGGAAAAGGAATTCCTAGGGAAGGGCGTCTCCTACTGCGCCACCTGCGACGGGGCGTTCTTCAAAGGAAAAGACGTCTTGGTCTATGGCCATAAGGATTTGGCTTTATCCGACGCGATTTACCTCACCGGGGTCGCGAATAAGGTCTATTTGCTCGCCAAAGAAGAACTAGAAGCCCCCGAGGCCAACATCGCCACCTTCACCTCCAAACCCAACGCCGTCTTATTGCGTGGAGAACTATCGCAAATCGCCGGTGAATCCAAGGTCGAAACCGTCATTTATAGGCTG
>ONGB01000067.1 GCA_900317295.1 uncultured Erysipelotrichaceae bacterium | reverse complement strand
AAGGGGATGACCTTCTCCGAGGATTTGGCGAGGGCCACCGCTTCCTCTTGCGAGGCTTCCGCGGGGCAATCGAGGACGTCGCGGGTCTTCCCGTTGACGGAGACCGGCAATTTCACGGTGTCCTTCTGGAGGTATTTCTCTTCGTAAGTCGGCCAGGGTTCGTAGGTAAGCGGGCCCTGGTGGCCGAGTTTTTCCCACATCTCCTCCCCGACGAAGGGGCAGACGCAGGAGAACATCTTCACGAATCCTTCCATATAGGGCTTATATAGTGACTTGGCCTTGTAGCATTCGTTGACGAAAACCATCATCGCGGCGATCGCGGTGTTGAAGGCGAGGTTCTCATAGTCCCCGGTCACCTTTTTGACCAAGGCGGCATAGGCGCTATCTAGCTCATGGGAGTTCTCTTCGGAGAGCTCGCTGACATAGGGTTCCTCGTCTAGGAGGCGGTAGCAGCGTTCGATGAAGCGCCTCGCCCCGTCTAGCCCGGTGGTGGACCAGGGCTTCACTTCGTTAAGCGGCCCGGCGAACATCTCGAAGAGGCGGAGGGCGTCCGCGCCATGGGAGAGGATGATGTCATCGGGGTTGACGACGTTGCCGCGACTCTTGGACATCTTCTCCCCGTTCTCGCCGAGGATCATGCCCTGATGGTAGAGCTTTTTGAAGGGCTCTTTGCAGGAAACGACCCCGATATCGTAGAGGAATTTATGCCAGAAACGCGCATAAAGCAGGTGCAAAACGGCGTGTTCGGCCCCGCCGATATATAGGTCGACCGGGAGCCAGTGATCCAAGAGTTCCTTATCCGCGAGGACTTTGTCGTTCTTCGGATCGACGTAACGGAGGTAATACCAGCAAGAACCCGCCCATTGGGGCATCGTGTTGGTCTCGCGTTTCCCCTTCCTTCCGTCGGGGGTGACGTAATCTAGCCAACTGGAGGGCGCCCCGGCAAGCGGGGGCTTGCCCTGGGTGTCGGGCTTATAGTTATCCATCTCGGGTAAGACGAGGGGGAGCTGGTCTTCCGGAAGCGGGAATTCGGTCCCGTCATCTAGTTCGACCACGGGGATCGGCTCGCCCCAATAACGCTGACGGGAGAAGATCCAATCGCGGAGTTTATAATTGACGATTTCTTCCCCGCATCCGAGTTCGACGAGTTTCTTGGTGATCGCCGCTTTCGCCTCGGCGATGTTTAACCCGTCGGCGAAGGAAGAGTTGATGTGCTTGGCGTCGCCGGTAAAGGCGGATTCGGAGATGTCGCCTTCTAAGACCTGGACGATGGGGAGGTCGTGCTTTTTCGCGAAGGCATAGTCGCGCTCATCATGGGCCGGGACGGCCATGACGGCGCCAGAGCCATAGGCTCCGAGGACGTAATCGGCGACGTAGACGGGGATTTTCTGCCCGTTGATTGGGTTAATGGCGTATACGCCTAAAAAGACGCCGGTCTTTTCTTGCTGCGAGCCGCGGAGGAGGTCGCTTTTGGAGGCGCTTTGCTTGATATATTCCTCCACCGCTTCTTTCTGCTCTTTGGAAACGGCCTTGCTCACCAAGGGGTGCTCGGGGGCAAGGCAGCAATAGGTGCAGCCGAAAAGGGTATCGACGCGGGTGGTGAAGACTTTGAATTCGCCTTCGCCGTTTTCTAGCTTAAAGGTGATGGAGACGCCGCGGGATTTCCCGATCCAGTTCTTCTGCATCTCTAGGGTGCTCTTAGGCCAGTCAAGGAGAGTGAGGTCTTCTTCGAGTTTATCCGCGTATTCGGTGATTTTTAGAACCCACTGCCGCATCGGGATGCGGATGACGGGGTAACCGCCGCGCTCGGATTTGCCATCGATCACCTCTTCATTGGCCAAAACGGTGCCGAGTTCCGGGCAATAATTGACCGGGACATCGGAGACATAGGCCAAATCATGCTTGAAGAGCTGGAGGAAGATCCACTGGGTCCAGTGATAATAGGAAGGATCGCTCGTGGCGATTTCCTTGCTCCAGTCATAGGAGAAGCCCAAGGATTGGATCTGCTCCTTGAAATGGGCGATGTTCTTCTTCGTGAAGATATCAGGATGTTGGTTATTCGCGATGGCGAATTGCTCGGCGGGGAGGCCGAAGCTATCCCAACCCATGGGGTGGAGGACGTTAAAGCCCTGCATCCTTTTCATGCGGGCGAGGATGTCGCTGCCGGTATAGCCTTCCGGATGGCCGACGTGCAATCCTTGTCCGGAGGGATAGGGGAACATGTCAAGGACATAATATTTCGGTTTGGAGAAATCATGGACGTCGCAATAGAACGGGTCCTTCTCCGCATAGATCTTGCGCCACTTGGCTTCGATGGAACGATGGTCGTAACTCATAACGTGGGAATTATAGGCTTAAGCGTTTCTTTTTAAAAGAAAGGATGAAAAGGGATTTCAGCACCTGAAATTCCTTCGCGCGCGTGAAGATATCCTTATGTTGCTTCTTCCTTTACAAAATCGCATTCTGCGCGTATTTTCGAAAAATGTAGGGCTTGACCTACCCGAGATAAAACCATGACTTACGAACAGGAAACGGCGTTACTGGAAGCCGTCAAACTCACTGCGGAACACTTCTCGGGTTTCGTCGTTTATTCGATGCCCGGGGACGTCAAGGACCCGCTTTCCTATAAGATGGATAACGAATCCGGCAAGATCGCCGGGCTCGAGGCGATGCACGATATCGGCATCTCCTTCAATCTCTATTTCCAATATCAAGACCGCGACATCCCCCAGGAATTCGCGCTTACCCCATCGCGAGTGAAGTCGATGCTAAGCGCCATCCGCAAGGGCAAGGAACCCTATATCGACATCGAAGGCTCCATCGTTTTCCTTAATCAAGACATCTATTTGGAAGCCTTGATGTTCTATCTCCCCCTCCATAACCGGTTCATCATCCGTATTTCCCGTCTCGAGTGGGCGCAGAAATTGGCCCAACGCCTTTCTAGGGACGCCTCGATGGACATCACCACCGGCTTGCCCCAGAAACGAGAATTCCTCGCCGAGCTCGAAAAAACCCGCGCGGGGAAAGGAAACTTCCTCCTATTCGCCGACATCAACGATTTCAAAGGGGTCAATGATAACCACGGCCACCTTGAAGGGGATAAGGCCCTCGCCGCGTTCTCCTTCGCGCTTAAAAAGGCCGCGAAGAAAAACTTCCTCCCCTTCCGCTTCGCCGGGGACGAATTCGCGATCATCGTCACGCGTTCTAGCCTCCGCGAGATCGAGAACTACCTCAACGAAGTCGACCGCTTGATGCGCGATCCGATCGGGACGACCCTCTCCCTCACCTTCGCCTGCGGCATCGCCGAAGGGAGCCCGACCTTCCGTTCCGAGGAGGATTGGATCCGCCTCGCCGATGCGGGGATGTACAAAGCCAAAGCCCTTAAAGAGCTCTATTACGTAGTCTCTTCGGAAGAAGCGAAGAAGATTCTCGCCGAGAAATAAGAGAAATCCCCAGCGGAAATGCTGGGGATTTTCATTTTTATTTGCCTTGGAACGCAAGGCTTAGCGCAATCGCGCCCCGATCAGCATCTTCTTGGGCGTCGGCTTCTGTTCCTTCAACCCAAAGAGAGACAACATAGTAATGGATTTCGTTAGGAACGAAGGTACCAAAGAACTGCTTGGAAGTGGATTCGATGTCGACGATCGGTTCCATGTCTTCGATATAGAAATGGGGATCATCGTCAGCATAGGTCACAATTTTAGGGGTTTCATCCGCCTGGAGGACATCGCTTTCGATATAGGTGTCGCCACGTCCTTTGGTCACGGAGCCGGTCTTATTCTCAAAGACCATCTTAAGATCCCCTGCGAGGAAATCATCCTTATCCGGGCTTAATCCCGCGGAGGCATCATATTCGTTGATCGCCACGCGGGTCCAGGTCGCTAGGGCGGCGGAATTCGAAGAACCATTGTCCGGAGCAATCAAAGTCGACGGAGAAAGATAAATATCAAGGTTAGCATTCCCGATGTTCACTAAGGTGAAGAGGAACTGGGTGTAATAGCTATGATCGTCGGTATTCTCGATGGTATCAATTGAATAGGCAGGCCGGCCAGCACCGGCGGTTTCCTTCCACACGGGCCGATAAAACGTTAATCCATCGCGGGAAGAAACGGCGTCCATCGAGGAAGAGGCACGAAGGGTTTCTTCAACTCCTGATTCGTAGGCAGGATCATCGGTGTCGACGCCCGAATCGGAACCGTTGATGTCATAAATGTGGGCATGGAACGATCCGGCCACTTTATGAATGGTAACTTTACTCAACGCCAACGAACTGGTGCGATTTAAATTGAACCAGGCGAGGGTGGACACCCCGGCGGAGGTAGCGGCCAAAGCAAGAAAAGAGGAAAGCACGATGAAGGTTGCTTTAGTTTTGTCCATGATGCTTTGCTCCTTTCTTAAATTAAGAAGCGGAGGAGGACGGGCCTCCTCCGCTTTTCGGATTGTGGTTATTGCCTAGTTATTAGGCGTCGACTCCGATGGATTTCAGACCGATGGTGATATCGACAGCACCACCAATGGCGGTGTCTTGAGTAACAGCCTCGGTGCCTTCGAGCCAAACGGTGACGCCAAGGTAGACAGAAGAAGCGGCATTGACCGTCCCGACGTAGTTGGCAGAAGTGTCGTTGGAAGAGGCACCCACAGCGAACGCAGTGGCAACATCGGTGGTATGGGTCGTCCCGCTCGGGAGGTCTTCATAGTCTAATTTGTTGGCGGCGGGAGCGACGCGAACGTATTGATCCTTCACAGATCCGGTATCAGCGTTTTCGAAGATGATCGGCTTGATGCCGCCATTGGCGGCCCAGGTGGATGTGGCCCAGCTGGTAGCCGCTCCAGGAGCGGAGGTGCCAAGGTAGACGACGCCGACGCGGGTCCATTTGGCTAGGGCGGCATTCTTAGCGGGCTGGCCATCAACGCCGGCACCGTCAGAAGCGGTAATGGCGCAAGTGGTGTCAAGGAAGAGCATTAAGTTTCCCTGACCAGCCTCAGCAGTGTTGTCGACTTTGATGATGAAGCGAGTAAAGAACTTGCTAGCATCATAGACTTGGCTAACACCAGCAATGTCGGTATTGTCCCCGCCAGCTGAGGAAACCCAGTTCGGCTTAGCCATAGCGACACCATCGCCAGAGGAGATGTCAGTGGTGTAGGAGGCAGCGGCAGTCGCTTTTTGCGTGGTCGCGCCACTGTAAGTGCTCGTGACGTTGGCCACAGGAGCGAGGAAGCTGGCTGCGAGGTTCGGGCCAGTGGCCTGAGCGGTGACGCTCTTGTAGGTGAGGACGGCGGAACGGTTGACGGTGAACCAAGCGAAGGTTCCCGAAGCGCCGGCGAAGGCGGTCCCAGCGGTCAAGACAGCGAGGGCGAGGACGAGTTTGGATTTGGTTTTCATCTTCGTTTATTCCTTTCTTTTCTTGTTTTAAGCGCGGGAAACGCGATTAGGCATCAATACCGTAGGAAGCGAAGCCAAGATTGAGGGAGACTTCACCTTTATCAGCGGCTTCTTGATCATCGTTTTCGGTGCCTTCAAGCCAGACGCGGACGACGAAGTATTTGGTGTTGGCATCGTCGCCGGTGTCCGGATCCAAAGTGACAAGGTAACCTTTCTTGGCATCGGCGCCCCAGCTATCGGAATACGCGGTATGGGCGTTAGCAAAGTAGGACTCAGGATTCGCGAAGGTGTAGTAGTGACGATCAGCGGCGACATACTCTTTGATGTCCATCTTGTTGGCGGTGAGAGACGTGCTGTTGATATACTCGGTGGAGCTGTTCTTGGTGTCGGATCCGCTCTCCTTGCACTCGTTCTCGAAGGTGAGAACGCCGGCCTGGCCTAGTTTGCCCTTGCCAACGCTGGCATGGTTCTCGGCAGCAGTACCGTCGCTCTTCGGAGCGGCATTGAGAGAGACGATGGCGACACGGCTCCATTTGGCAGCGGCGTCGTTCGCATCCTGTTTGGCAACCTTTTCAACAGCGGCGTTGTATTCGCTTTCGGTATGGGAGGAAGGATCAGCCTTATATTCGCTGATGAGATTCTTGGCAGCCAAGATGTTTTCCGGAGTATCGACTGCGACCGCCTTGAGTAGGGTGGTCTGATCGAGGAAGACGTTGAGTTTGGTGGTGTCATCGCCGTGCTTCACATTGGTGAGCTTGAAGGCGAATTCGGTGAACCAGGAATCGGCGTGAGCGTTATTGGCGTCGATGACTTCCTCAACTTTGCTGACTTGTTCATTATCACCGACTTTGCTGCCCCACACAGGAGCATAAAGCTGGACGCCATCCTTGGAGGAGATGTCAGCGGCCATCGCATCCGGGGAAGCGACGGCACAGTGCGGGCAAGAGTTATAGAAAAAGCACGTACCGCCCAGCCGGAAAACCCTGATAAGGCGGAAAAACGGTGACGCGGCAGGCGGCTGCGGTTTATATACTGGAGGAATACTGCAATGAGCAACAAAGATTCCGGGCGCGGGCAGAACGCCTTTGAGGAGCGTCTTGCGAAGCTGGAGAAGACGGTGGAAACATTGTCTTCTGAGGAGATTACACTGGAGGAGGCCGTCAGGCAGTACGAGCAGGGGCTGAATGACTACGAGGCCTGCAAAAAAATCCTTGAAGAAGCGCGTCAAAAGATCGAAACATACCAACGGGAAGATGACGAGGAGGATCGCGATGCGTGAGAAAGACTATGCTTATGAGGATTATCGAGAGATTGTCGAGGAACATCTTCTGGATTTTCTTCCGGAGATCGA
>ONGB01000038.1 GCA_900317295.1 uncultured Erysipelotrichaceae bacterium | reverse complement strand
GTTGGTCCGTTCCGCGGCCGCGATTTGCGGCAGCTGGTACCAGAGGGCTTACTTGCCCGAATATGAAAAACCACCGGATTGTCCGGTGGATAATTATTATGCGCGGGCTTTAAAGCATGGGCGCGATTTGCTAATATATCGCCGTTATTTTTGCGAAAGGAAGTGGTGGGCTCTGGACATACCTGAGTGGTGTAGCGTTCTGATCTTGGTGCTGTGTGTCATCCTGCACGCCTTCTATAGCGCCACCGAAACCGCCTTTGCCTGCCTTAACAAATACAAATTCCAAGTCGAAGCCGATGAGGGGAGGAGGAGCTCCCGCTTCGTTTTGTGGTTGCGCGAGCACTTCGAAACCACCCTCATTTCCGGTTTGATCGGCACCAACGTCGCCGCGATCATCATCTCGACGATCTCCACTTTTCTTTTCATCGCCTGGCTTAGTCCCGTCATGGGCGACTCCCCGGCCACCATCATCTCCTCCATCGCGATGGCGGTCGTCACCTTCTTCTTCGGGGATACCCTTCCCAAATTCATCGCCAAAAGGGCGCCGGATACCGTCGCGAGGCTCGTCGCCTACCCGATGGTGTTCTTCTTTTTCCTCTTCTATCCGATCAGCATCATCTTCCGCTTGTTATCCATCCTTCTAAAGAAGATCTTCCACGATAAAGGGGAATCCGACTTCACCGAAGAGGATTTCGCCTCCGAAATCGAGAAAAAAGAAGCCGCGGGTGACCTCGAATCCAACGAAAGCGACATCATCGTCGCCTCCTTGGATTTCGCCGAGACCTCGGTCAAAGAAGTCTTCACCCCAAGGAAGCGGATGGCGATGCTCGACATGGATGGGCTCACCACCGAAAAACTATTGGAATACCTCAAGAAATGCCCCTATTCCCGCATTCCTTTGTATTACCGCGATCCGGATAAGGTGCTCCGCGTCCTCGTGGTGAAGAATTATCTTTCCGCCTATTTCCGCGATCCTCGCGCGAAATATCTCGATTACGCGACGAAGCCCTATTTCGTCACCCCCGGGGTCAAGATGGATGACCTCCTCGACGGTTTCCGCGAACATCACACACAGATCGCCATCGTTAGGAAAGAGGGTCGCTGCATCGGCATGGTCACCACCGAAGACGTCCTTGAGGAACTCGTCGGCGGCATCAAAGAAAAAGGCAATCCCGCCGCGGAGGAAGCCCTATGAGCACGGTCGCGATCATCTATTTGATCATCATGGCCTTCCTGCTCGTGCTTTCGAGCTTCTTTTCCGCCGCGGACATGGCCGTCGGGGCGGTGAATCTCCGCATGCTCAAGAAGAAGGCCCAAAGTGGATCGAAGACGGGGAAACTCGCCTATCGCTACGCGAAGGATTACGAAGACACTATCGTCACCATCCTTTTCGGGAACAACTTGGCGAACATCTTGCTCTCCTCCTTGGGCGCCGCGCTTGTTTTCCATGAACCCTTCTCTCAAAACGCGAACCTCTCTGGGTTATTGATCCCCATCGTCTTGTTGGTCTTGGTCCTATCCTTCGGCGAGATCTTCCCGAAAGCCCTCGTGCGGGCGCATACCTATAAATATTGCCTATTCGCCGCGCCGATCCTCCGCTTCTTCGAATTGCTTTTCTACCCGTTCTCCAAATCTTTGACTTGGGTCGCGAAGATGATGACGAAGCCGTTACTCAAGCGCCTCCCCGAACCTTCCCCCGCGGCGAGCGACGATGAGCTTCAGGCGATGGTGGACGATATCGAGGAAGAAGGTTTCGTCGATGAGGATTCCGCGGAATACATCTCCGCCTCCATCGAATTCAAGGATACCCGCGCTTACGAGGTCATGACCCCGAGGGTGGCGATCGACGGGATCGAGGTCACGGAAGACCTCGCCGCTTTCGTGCAGAAAGAAGGCGCCTTCGTCCATTCCAGGCTACCCGTGTATAAGAAAAACTACGACAACATCCTCGGCTACATTCCGATGAAATCCCTGCAAAAAGCCATCCTAAATGGCAAAAAGCCGAAGATTCAGGAACTGATGCTCCCGATCATCGAGGTGCCGCGCACCCTCGAGATCTCCTCCATTTTGAAGATGATGAAGCAAAGCCATCACCACATCGCCATCGTCAAAGACGAATTCGGCGGGACGGAAGGCTTAGTTACTTTGGAAGACATCCTCGAAGAGCTGGTCGGCGAGCTTTGGGATGAATCCGAAGACATCGATTCCGAGGTGGAGAAAGGCGAGAAGCGCAACGTCTATTTCGTCAAAGGCACGATGAACATCGTCGACTTCTTCACCCGTTTTCAGCTAGACGAAGACCAAATCGAAGAAGACTATGACACTTTATCCGGGTGGATCACATATCGCCTTGGCCGTTTCCCGAAGATCGGGGACAAGTTCGAATATAAGAAATTGACCGTCGCGGTTGAAAAAGCCTCCGCCTATGTCGTGGAGGAGGCCAAGATCACGGTGCATCCGCGCAGGAAGATTCAGCGGGATTGAAGCGTCCTTTGATATAGGAAATAGACCATCTCGGCGAGATCGTCGATCTCTTTCCCTTCGGTTTCGATGGTGAAATCCGCTTTTTCCAGGATCGGATTGGAGAAATCGATGGCGTCGTTTTTCAGCCTGGCGGTCACCGATTCGGGATCGTCGCCCCTCCCTTGCATGCGGGCGCGCCTCGTGGCGTCGCTGGCGAGCAGATAAAAACTGATGATTCGCGGGTCATGCAGGGATAAATAGGCTTCAAGGCCTTTCGGATCGACGATGAGGACCTTATCGTCGGCGACCTCCTTCTTCGAGGAGCCGTAGTGCTTTCCGTTATAGTCGGTGGTCTCCACGAATTCGCCTTCTTCCTTTAAGCGGAGGAATTCCTCTTCCGTCACGAAATGATAATCGACGTCCGGGGTCTCCGAGGGACGGATCGGGCGCGAAGTGTGGGTCACGGCCTTTTTGATGCCGTGAAGGCGAAAGAGGGCTTTGGCGATCTCCGTTTTGCCGGAGGCGGAGGCGCCGATGAGGAGAATCATGGCGTTATTATGGGCCAAACTCCCCCGGGAATAAAGGCAAACTGGATAAAAATATCCGACTTTTTTATTCGATGGTTATTAAGAAAGATGGAAACCGGAGAAAAATCTTCGCCAATTTTCTTTCTTCCTGGGTATGGGAAAGTAGGAGGACTTTTCATGGGAAAAAAGAAAAACATCGATGGTGATGCCTTCGCCATGGCTTTGCGGAAACGGTATCGGAAAGCACTGCTCAGCATGGGCCTTCCTTCTTCTTTCCACATCTATGAATCCCCGCGCTTCTGCCCGGGTTTCGCGGAGGGGGATTTCCCCGATGCGCGGCTATTGCGTTTCCTTCGTCGCACCTACGCGGAACTGCCCACTTACGATCGGCAGGTGCTCCTTGCGGAAATCCTAGAGAAGGGCCGTTATTACCCTTTCTGGTATGAAGAGTGGGGGAGCAAAAAAGAAATCCAAAAACGGGTGGATACGTTGTTGCTTTCCATCAGGGAAAAGATGAAAACACGGGGGATTCGCCTATGATTTTGGGGCGTTTCCTTTGGCCTTTCGTGATTGGCCTAGTGCCTTATTCGGCTTATTCCGCGGTGAATATGTTCTATTCCTTTTCTTTTGAGACGGGGGAGATGGTCGCGGGGGAGATAGTCTCGTTCACCAGCGAATGGCAGACCCTCTATACCGGGCCGATTTATCTCACGAGTTATCGTTTCTACGTGGCCAAAAGCGCCACCCCCGCGGTATGGATCACCTCATTCGAGGGAAATGGGGAGATGGACCTATCCCTAAATAGCGCCTCCAAAGGCCGGTGGAACTTAGACGAAGTCTTCGATTTAACCTCCCTCAAAGCCGGGGATACTTACGACATCCATTTCGAATTCAATGGTTATTACAAGCGGGGGATACTCCGCACGACGATCAGTTTGAACTGGAATCAGACCAAACAAAGGATCGGCATCCCTTATGGGAAGGTCCGTTATCCTTCCAATCATGCGATTTATTTCGATAGCCGTCACCATTGGTATGTTTCCGACCATTTCGAGGTCACCACCTCCAAACTAGGGAACTACGTAAAGCAGTTTCATATTGAACCCCCAAGCGAAAAGCAAAGGCTGCCCGCATTCACCGTCTATTTCCAACTTTACGAGAACGTCGACGGGGAGAAGAAATACGTCACCCCTCCCCCGATCGGCGGGGATTACCTCATCCGCGACCGTCGGGCCAATTATTCGGCGGGCACGCGGGTTGGGACCAAGGACGTGTCTTTCCCCTTGCTATGCAAACCGGATAGCTATGACGGTCATGCGGCCAAACGATTCGCCCTCCGAAATAACGTCTACATGGATCGTGCAACGGGGCATATTTACCAATACCCCAAAATGGCCCGTTTCCCTTCCCGCCTCATCGAAGTCGATTTTCTGACGATGCCGGTCGGGGAAGCGGGGGCAGAGGGGATATACCGCACCGAGCTGGAGTTCGATTATGACCAAGACACCTATCGAATCTCTTGGCAGACCCAAAATGACGGAATCCCCCCGGCCGGAAACGACCAAAGCCCCTACGTCGTGGTCTTAGGAGAATAGAGGATGTTAAACATTTTCATGACAGCCCTCTCCCTGGCTTTCGCGGTCACCACATTCCTTGGCAATTTCCAATATGGGCGGTGGATCCATGGGTATTTGGCCCTTTATAGCGGCGTCGCCGAAGGCGCGGTCATCAATTTCGATGATGAAGGCCATGTCCTGCCCCAGCCCTATTTCGATGAGGATATCTTTGAAAACCTTCTAGGGGAGTTCATCGCGGATAATCTTTCGCCTTACGCGAAGACGAGCTACCAATTCTATTTCTATTACGATGGCGAATTCGCGATTTCCGCGGAAGTGAATATTTACGCGCGTTTCATGTTGGGTTTTCAGACGATGAAGGAGGCGGTGTTTTCCATCGTGCCGCAGGAATATGTCAACGATTAATGAGCGGCTGATTTCCTACGTCGAATCCTCTTTTTTGGCCCCGTTGCTAAAAGAAGAGGCCATCACCGACGTTTCCTATAACGGGAAAGACCTCTTTTATGAGAACCGGAAGCTAGGGAGGAAGAAAAGCAAAATCCGCCCCTCTTTAGGGGATGTATCCGATTTCCTCCGCCAAATCGCCAATTTCTCGGAGAAACAATTCTCCTTCCGTTCCCCGATTCTCGATGTCTCCTTTGGAAGATATCGCCTTAACGCCGTCTTCCATTCCATCGCCCGCGTCAAAGACGAAAAGGTATTCACCTTCGCGATGCGCATCGGAAAAGAGGGCACCGCGATCAAAGAAAAAGACCCTGCTTTTTGGGGCGACAGCCAAAGCCTATTGCTTTCCGCCCTGGAAGGCGGGGAATCGATCCTCATCGCCGGGGAAACGGGCGCGGGAAAAACGGAACTTCAGAAATACCTGATCTCCCATTTGAAGCCCAATACCCGCGTCATCGTGATCGATAACGTGGGGGAATTGGAACTTAGTCGCGGGGATGATGACCTCGATATGACGAGCTGGTTGGTGGATGAAAGGAACGAAAACGCCTCTTTTGATGTCCTGATCCGCAACGCATTGAGGAATAACCCCGATTACCTCCTGGTCGCCGAAAGCCGTGGGAAGGAAATGCTAGATGCCCTCAACTGTGTCATGGCGGGTCACCCCATCATCACGACGCTCCACGCGAAGGACATCTATGCCGTCCCTTCGCGCATCGCCCGCATGGCAATGCAAAGCGGGCAACGGCTGAGCTTCGACGATCTTCTCGCCGACATCTATCACCATTTCAGCGTCGCGGTGTATCTGAAGAAGATCGTCAGCCCCAAGGGAGTCATTCGTTATATCGATCAAGTGGGACGGCTTAATGAGGCAAAAAGAAAAGTGGATTTGGTTTATCAAAGAAAAGGAGGAACGCATGAAGAAAAAGAAGATTGATGCCATCATCTTAATTCCGGGCTTCGCCGCGGTCATGCTGGCTTTCATTTCCTATTTTTGCTGCGAAAACCCCTTCATTTCCCTGGCGGTTTTGTTGATTTACGCCTTGATTGGCTATGTGCTTTTGCTTCCGATGATCACCGCTTATCAAAGCAAAAGCCGTCGGAGAAACGAAGCCTATCGTTTCATCAATGCCTACCTCATCTCGCTTTCCGCGACCCAATCTTTGGAGCGTGCTTTCGGGGCGGGCTGCGAGGGCATCGAAGGCGAGTTCGCCGAACGGGTCAATGACATCGGGAATCTCGAAGCCAAACAAAGGACGGAATACCTCGCCTCCTATTTTGAGAATCCGCTTTACCAGATGTTCCTTTCCATTCTTTCCCTATATGAAGACCAAGGAGGGGACGTTTTAGCGCTTTCCGGGTCTTTGCTAGAAGAGCTTACCCGCGTAGAACAAAATGCCCGGGGCATGGAAAAGGAGGGCAGAAAGAATCTTTTGCAATACTTGGTGCTGTGGGGCATGGCGATCGCGGTGGTTGCCTTCCTGCGCATTGGGCTGGGGACGTTCTATGCCTTAGCGAAGAACGAATGGGTCTATATCTTGGCCATTGCCACGTTCTTTCTCTTCCTTTTGGGCTCGGTCTGCTTCTATGTCATCGCCTACACGGGGGAGAAACCCCAAATGAATCGGCTTTTCGCCTTCATGAGAAAGGAACAAAACGATGAAAGGGATTAAAGAAGCGGTTTTGAAACTGGGGCTCAATCCCCAAAAAGAACTCCTGTGGTATGTCGTTTTCTCTTTGCAATTCGTTATCGGCGGGGTGGGGATGTGGTTCCTACTTGGCCCATCCTATTATTTGTTGATCCCCGTGTTCGCTTGGTGCGTCTTTACTTATTTCTACCTCAGTCGGTATTCGCGGATGATCAAAAAGAAGCAGGACAGGATGAACGAGGAATTCGTCCGATTCTTCACCTTCTTCTCGATCTTCATCCATAACGGCTACAACGTTTACACCGCCTTAAGGGAATTATTGCCCTTCTCTTCCGACGATATGCGGGAGCGTTTGGAACGATTGCTCTCCTCCATCGAAAGCGACAAATCGGTCACCCCCTTCGTCGCCTTCGCCGAGGAATATGAAGACATCGCGGTCAAACAGGTCATGGTGTCGATCTATCAAATCGTCGAAGAAGGGGGAGGGGACGCTTATTTAAGGCAGTTCGAGCGCCTATTCGGCCATTTCTCCGACCAAAGCCATCAATTGATCAGGGAAGCGAAGGCCAATCGATTGCAGACCTTGGGCCTCATGCCTTTGGCTGGCAGCGCCATCGCGATGATCGCGTTGTCGCTGGTATTGATGCGGATCATGGAGGGCTCCACCTATGTCTTATAAGTTGGGTCTATTGCTATCCGTCGCCTTCATGATGGCGGTCCTGCTTCTTGGGACGGACCTCGCTTTGCTTGACGCGGTGGAGAATCAAGTCAACGCGATCGCAATGATCGTCGGGCAGCGCATTTGCTATGACGGGGCGGTGAAGAATTCCACCATCCAATATGTGACGGACCATCAGGCTAAATTCATCGTCGTCGACGGGCCGGATTATGGCACCGCCTATGGGAGCACCTTCGTCTATAAGATCGAAAAGCAATACTCCCCCATCATTTTGTCGAAATCCCCGGTGTCGGTCACGGTTACGCGGGCCGTCGTCGTGGGTTTCTATAGAACCACAACCGCAGGAAGGAGGTGAGAAGATGTCGGAGATCAAAGGTCAGTTGCTGGGCATGCTGCTGGTGCTAATGACATTCGGAGCGATCGCCGGGGTACTCTATGGCACGTTTTCTTCGACGAGCGAGCGAATTGCCGAGACCGTCGACAAAGAAGTCACTTTGTCCGTTGGGTAAACAATGAGCGAATAAAAGAAAGGATGTTAATCAATGTCAGAAGTCAAAGGCCAAATCCTCGCCGTTCTTCTTCTTTTGATGACGTTTGGGGTCGCCGGGGGCGTGATTTACGCCTCCGTTGTCGCCGATAACAACGACATCGTCACGAAGACAAAAAACGAGGAAAGCGTCATCTCTGCCAACGCAGAGACCTACGCCTCTCAGATGTAAGGGAAAACAGGGGGCTCCTCTTTAAAGAGGGGCCTTTTGCATACCCCATTCCTCTTTGCTATAATACGGCCCGAGGTAAAACCCATGATTGAAGAAAAGATGAACGAGATCAAAGCGCTTTTTGCCGAAAAGCTCGGCATGAAGAAGGTCGATGAGACCAAGTCCCTCAAGGATCTCGGACTGGACAGCCTTGACGTCGTCGAGCTCTGCCTCGACCTCGAAGACCGTTATGGCGTCGCCTTCGAAACCGAGAAGTTCGCGGAAATCAAAACCGTCGCCGATCTCTATTCCGTCATCGAAGCAAAGCTAAAAGAACTCGAAGCCTAATCGTATCGAAAGCAGCGCCGGCCCGACCGGCGCTTTTCTTTTGCCCGCCCCGTTAAAAACGGGCTTGCAATATCGCCCCCGCGCATCTATTATTCTCTAGCGCGATTTTAGTCGCGTATTACGCTCAGCTAGCTCAATGGCAGAGCAATCGGCTGTTAACCGATCGGTTGTAGGTTCGAGCCCTATGCTGAGCGCCAACTGGCCCGTTGGAGAAGTGGCTTAACTCACATGCCTTTCACGCATGCACTCACGCGTTCGAATCGCGTACGGGTCACCAACTTGATAAAAAGGACTGATACAAAAATCGGCCCTTTTTATTTTTGTTGATTCTCCTTCATAACCTGGGGGAAATCTGGGGTCTGGGCATGTCCCGGCCCCTTTTTGCTTGGGACTCGACCCCAGGATATGATCGGAGTTTCGCGAAATCGAAAAAGCTCCCATAATGCCGTTGCTAGACGCATCAGGAGGCATGTCATGGTAGACATCAACATTTTAGCACTGTTCGGAATCGATATCACCGAGCTGGAAATCTACGAGCAGACCGATTCCGGCGAAGGCTGGGTCGCCTTCCGGATTCGGAAGGCCAAGGCCGATCTCCCGTGCCCGGCGTGCGGCTCGTTCGGGTGCCACGTCAAGGACTACGCGGCCAAATCCTACCGCTTCCGTTCCCAGACCGGAATCGAGGTGCGCGCCCTATTTGAGCATAGGAGGCTGCGGTGCCCGTCCTGCGGGAAGGCGTTCTTCGAGCCGAACCCCTTCATGAGGAAGGGGGCCAAGGTGCTGTCGAAGGAGAAGATCCTGGAGATAATCCAATACCTGAAGGACGGCATCCCGAGCACCCTCGTCGCGAAGTATTCCTTCGTGTCGGAAGCCACCGTCTCCCGGGTCATAGACAAAGTCGTCAAGGCGAAGAGAAGGAGGCTTTCCAGGGTGGTCTCGGTCGATGAGTTCTGCTCATTCAACTCGGCCGTGGAGACGAAATACGCGTGCATGGTCCTGGACGCGGGGAGGCGGGTCGTGATCGACGTTCTTCCGTCCAGAAGGAAGCCATGGCTCGACGATTGGTTCTCCAAAATCCCCGATGGCGAGCGGCTTTCCGTCGAATACGTCAACATGGACATGCACCGACCATACCGCGACGCGTTCAGGAAGTGGTGCCCCAACGCGGTCGTGGCGATAGACCCGTTCCATTACATAAGGTACGTCGTCGACGCGATCGAGTCGGCCAGGATAGCGGCGATGGGGCGGTTCCTGGAAACGGAGCCGGAATACAGGCTGCTCAAGAAACACCGTAGGCTCCTTCTTTCCAAAGCCTCGCCGGATTCCTTTGCCAAGCCGATCAGGGCGGCCGCGTCGGGGAGGGAGATGTATGCGTCCGACATAGTGGCCGAGATGCTTTCCATCGACGAATCCCTTGCCGAGGCCTATGAGCTCGGCCACACGTTCCTGGCCAAGCTGGATCGCCTCGTCTTCGGTTCGTTCAAGCCGTTCCTCCAGCTCACGATCGAGAGGTTCCTGGGCTCCTCGATAAAGGAATTCCGGGAAGTCGGGGAGACGTTCTCGAACTGGAGGGAGGAGATATGCAACTCCTACATAGAGGTGCCGGGGTTCGGGAGGCTGAACAACTCCCTTTCCGAGGGATTCAACAACAAGGTGAAGACGTTGAAGAAGGCGTGTTACGGCCTTTCCAACTTCGAGCATCTCAGGAAGCGGATATTCCTCATCTTCGACAAAAACGACCCCAGGAAATGAAGGAGATTCCAAAAACAGACAGACTCCAGGAAAAGTTGGAGAACCTCAAATTTTCACGTAACGTATAAATAACCAAGTTATAATTGCAATTGATAAAAAGAAAAAATTAACTTTAGAAGAAATAAAATAAATATTTTTGAAGCAAAATAAATGCATTCGAGTTGAATGCATTTTTTTCTTTTTAAAAGCAAAATAAAGAGTTTTTGCAGGCTTTTTAATATTAAATTAATTAATTAGCTGTTTGTTTTTCATTCTTTTTGACTTTAGAAGACATAAATTCAACAAGTTTTCTTATACCAAATATACCATACCAAACAATGCTAATTCCTAATGCAAATGCGATTAAATAAATGATAAGGAAGAAAACAAAGTGAACGTTTTCTTTAATGTCACCTAAAATTGGGAATGGGCATGAGTAGTAAGGCGAGATGTACATGAAGTTTATAATTTGGCCGGTTGTATTATTTTCTGTACCAAAATATAAATGGTAAGCAGTGATATTAACAACTAAAGAAATTACAACAATAATTCCAAAAATAATAGCGCCTGATCCAACTTCGTTTAAGATATTTTTTATATTGCTACAATATTTTTTAGCAACAATTAAATAAATACCCATTACAACCATTGATACGTGCCACATCATCGTATGTAAAAGAATAGTTACATAATCTGTATGAAAACATGTATCTGGATAAAGCATAACAGCAGTACCGGCAACAAATCCAAATAGAGCTAAAAATTTATAAAAGATATCTTGAATTGATTTCTTTCTAATTAATGGTCCTATAACTGCAGCATACATTGGAACTGAACAGAATTGGAAAGGGAATGTTCCCCAGACAAATTGTCCATTTTCTAAAGTGACAAATATTTGTTTATAAGTTTCAATTAAAAGTAGAAACAAACCAAAACCAAAAATAACTCTATTATCGATTTTATCGTTATGTTTTCTAGCAAAGACAGCACAAAAGAAAACACAAAGTAATACCATAACGATGAGCCAAACAATGTGATACCATCCATAATTTGTAGGTCTTTCCCATGGCCACGGCCAATTAGTTACTAAAAACGTCATAATTTGAACCTCTTAAATGCAATCGTTATACTAGTTATTTATTTTAAGACAACTTTGTAAGTTGTTATTGCGATTAAAGTTTGTGAAGGAATATAAAATAACCAAGCAAAATTGAAATTTGCATTAACCAAATAATAAAGAAATGTTCCATCTTCATATGTAAAATAAATTCCATTAGCAGTAGTAAAGCCAACGAATAAATCACAAAGTAAGAAAAGAAGTAAAGCAATTAAAAAGAAATATAATTTTTTAATATTAAGGAAACAAACAACAATATTAGAAATCAAATTTGCAAAATAAATAATTGAAAAGATGCTTAATGGATCAGCTTTTTCTTTTAAAACAATTAAGCCAATAATAATCGTTAAAATATTTATTGCTCCTCTAATAATTAATGAAGGAACAATATGCTTTCTATCATTAAAAATGAGATATATCCCATAACTTAATTGAGTAAACACAAAGAAGAACATTCCATATGCTCTTAAATCTTCATTTCCTAAAACTACTAAGAATAAATCAGCAAGAAGAGTAAAAAATAATCCGATGGTTATGAGATAATTATAATTTTTAAATAAAGTAAATAATGAAAAAATAAAAGCAAAAACAATTACTAAATATGAAAGGATATTGAGAATTGGTGTTTCAATAAACAAAACAAAAATAGATAAAACTATCTCAACTAAAATAAAAATAAGTAATGGAATAAATCTTTTTATCATAAGAAGAAACATTTTAATAAATTTCTGCAGTTAATTAAAGTCTACTATTTTCTTTTTGTTTCAGAAGTATGGATTTTTCAAACATAACGTACTTCTTTTTTATGAACTCCGGCAATATTTCTTTTGGGTCACAGGTTGTGACCTAATTTCGTTTATGATAATCCTTGGAGGAATTTGTGTTCAGCTTTTTGAGAAGTGTTCGATTGTATCATTTCTGTCCATTTAGGCCAACTTGATGAAAAGGACTGATACAAAAATCGGCCCTTTTTATTTTTGCTCTTGACCTAGAGTTAACTCTAACTTTTACAGTATTAAGGTGAGGTGATAAGAATGAGTTATTCCATTTCAGAGATCGCCAAGATGCTCAATGTCTCAACATATACAATTAGATACTACGATAAAGAAGGATTATTTCCTTTGGTAAAAAGAGTAAACGGCATACGCGTATTTGAAGATAAGGGTTTTCCGTGGTTGAGAATGCTTAATTGTTTAAAGAACCTAAATATGCCTATTAAGAAGATAAAAGAATATGTCGATTTGGCTTTAAAGGGTGATGAAACATTAAAAGAAAGATATCAGCTTATTTTGGAGCAAGAAGAAAACATTAAAAAACAAATTAAAGACCTCAATTATTACAAGAAACAAATAGATTTTAAGAAAGCATATTACGAAAAAGCTATAGAAGCGGGAACGGAGAAAGCGGTGGAAGATTGGCCAAACCCAGAAGCCACTTTAGAGGTCGATGAACTACCAAATAAAGGAGAATGATATGCTTACAATATTGATACGTTATAAAGGCAGCAATGGTTCCGCTAAAAGGTTTGTTGAAGAAATGCTATCTAGCGGCATCGTAGAACAAATTAGAAAAGAAGAAGGCAATCTTCGATATGAATACTTCTTCCCTCTTAAGGAAGACAACTCTGCCCTTTTAGTGGATTCTTGGATTAATCAAGAAGCCCTTGATAAACATCATGAACTCCCATTAATGAACAAAATTAAAGAATTAAGAGAAAAATACGATCTTCATATGGAAGTGGAAAAATATCAGCCAATCATCGATGAAAAAGATGAAAAATACATCAGGAGATAATAATGAAAAAAGTATTAATTATTTCTACAAGCATTAGAAACGGAAGTAATTCCGAAAGATTAGCCCATGAATTTGAAAAAGGGGCAAAAGAAGCGGGACATGTCGTTGAATTTATATCTTTAAAAGATAAAAACATTGCTTTCTGTCGTGGCTGTTTAGCGTGTCAAAAAACTCATAAGTGCATTATTAATGATGACGCTATCCTTATTGCAGATAAGATGTGTGAAAGCGATGTTATAGTGTGGGTCTCACCTATTTACTATTATGAAATGTCTGGCCAAATGAAAACCTTAATTGATAGATGCAATTCTTTATATTCAAGAGATTATAAATTCAAAGACATTTATTTCCTAACTGTTGCCGCAGAAGATGAACAATATGTTCCCGAGAAAGCCATCAATGGCTTGCAAGGCTGGATTGATTGTTTTGAAGGAGTGGAGCTCAAAGACACACTTTTTGTCGGAGGAGTAAACGGCCCTAACGAAATTAATAATCATGAAAAATTAAAACAAGCATATGAAATGGGGAGGAATATCTAATGCTTAAATTAGTTAACGAATGGGATAAAGTTTTCCCAAAAGACGAATCGATCAATCACCAGAAAGTAACATTTAAAAACCATTTTGGCATTGAACTTGCCGCGGATATGTATTGGCCAAAAACAGGAAACAGTTTTCC
>ONGB01000014.1 GCA_900317295.1 uncultured Erysipelotrichaceae bacterium | reverse complement strand
AGCCCAGCATCGCGGCGGGAAGGGCATCATCGGCATGAAGACCACTTCCGGCGACACCGTCCGCTTGATGAAACACCTCAAAACGCACACCGACGTGCTCTTCTTCACCACGCTTGGTCGCGTTTATCGCCTCCGTGGGTATCAAATCCCCGATGCCGGGCGCACCGGCAAGGGCATCCCCGCCCAGAACTTCCTCGACCTCGAGAAAGAAGAAAAGGTGGTCTCCATCGTCGCCTGCGATGACTATCCGGAAGACAACTATCTCCTCTTCGTTTCCAAATATGGCGTCGTGAAGCGCACCTCCCTCAAGGAATACGCCTCCATCCACTCCAACGGCAAAATCGCCCTTGGTTTGCGCGAAGGCGATGACCTCTTCGACGTCAAGAGGACCGATGGGCACTCCATCATCTCCTTGGCGGCGAGCAATGGCAAACTCTGCTCCTTCAAAGAAGAAGAAGTCCGTCCGATGGGCCGCACCGCGGCCGGCGTGAAGGGCATGGATCTTTCCGACGGTTCCGTTATCGTCGGGGCCACCGGCTCCTTCGAGGGCAAACTCCTTCTTGTCCTCACGACCCGCGGCTATGGCAAGATGAGCTATGCCGAAGAGACCGACGTCGTCCTTGAAGACGGCACCACCCGCCACTACGACTCCTATCGCCTCTCCCATAGGGGCGCGAAGGGCGTCGCCACCATCAAATTGGCCCCGAAGACCGGCAAATTGATCGCGGTCCGCGGCGTTTCCTTGGAAGATGATCTCCTTGTCGTTACCAACACCGGCACCGTCATCCGCACGCCGCTTACCGAAATCAAGATCGCTGGGCGCGCCACCCAAGGTGTCAAGATCATCAATGTCGCCGACGATGCCCGCGTCGCTTCGATCGCCATCCTTCCTCACGCCGATCTATCTGACGAAATCGAAGACGATGAGGGCGAGGAAATCGTCGACGAAACCCTCATTGACGAGAACCCGGCCACGCCGAATGATGTGGAGTGATGAAGATCCTCATCCATTACCAACCAAAAGCCCGCCACGCGGCCTTTGAGGGCACCCGTCTACGGAAAACCCTCAAGGGCCAGTGCGAGAGCGAAGAAATCACTTGGGTCGATAGCCCGGCCTCCGAACCGGACATCGCCCATCTGATGTCGCCCCGCGATGAAGCCTTGTTGGCGGATATGCGCTGGCGTCACGTGCCTGTGATCGTCAGCGCTTTCTATTGTGAAAACGACCCCTCCGCGAGGTTTTTCGAAACCAAAGCCAAAGACGGGACGCCCACGCTTTCTAAGCGCGCCCTTCGCTTCCTTAATCACGCGGATTGGATCCTCGTGCCTAATGAAGAATTGCGCAAAATCGCGATCGGACAAGGCGTCAGCGCCCCGATCGAAGTTGCGGAACCGTCGGTGAATCTCGCCCGCTTTGTCGATAACGCGATGGAAAAAGACATCTTTCCTCGCTATTTCGGCATTCGTCCGGGGCAGGCGATCGCCGTCGCCTGCGGGTCCTATCAGGACAAGACCGTCATCAAACGCATGATGGCGATTGCTAAGCTTTGCCCGGAGATTCAGTTCTATTTCTTCGGCTCGGCGAGGGGGTTGTTCTCTACCGGGACGGTAGCCGCGCATTACAACCGTCAGGCCCCGGCGAACCTCAAATTCGAATCCATCGTGGAGGACGACGTCTATCGTTCCGCCCAAATCCGCGCGGATTATTACCTATCCTTAAGCCCTGAACACCCAGATTCCGTCTTCTTGTTGGAGGCGTTTGCCGCGAAAACGCAGGTCTTGGGGTATGGGAAACAGAAAAAAGAGCCTCTCCTCATCGACGGGAAGACCGGATATCTCTACGATGACGTGGAATCTTTATCCGAAGGGCTCCGCTCTTTCTATCGCGGCGAGGGAAAGAGCACTATAATCACGGCATATTCGGTGGCGAAAGAGCACGCCCTCTCCAGCGGGGCCGCCCAATTGCGCGCCGTTTACGAAAAGCTGCTAGAAAACAAAAACAGCAAAAAGGAGGACATCCATGATTGATGTCAAACTGATACTCGAGAAGCCCGACTACGTGGTCGCGGCCCTCAAAAAGAAGCTTTGGGACTTCGATCCGAAGCCGATCCAAAGCCTCAGCGCCAGGAGGCTCGAACTCCTCAAGGAAGTTGAGAACAACAAAGCGGAACAAAACCGCCTCTCCAAATCCGTTCCCCAAATCAAGAAAGAAGGGGGAGACGTCCAGGCGGTTTTCGCCCAAGTCAAAACCTTGGCCGCGAACAACAAAGCCAAGGAAGAAGAGCTTGCTAAAATCGAGGCCGAAATCAAAGCGTTGATTGAGGTGCTGCCCAACCTCCCCGATGACGATTTGGCCGCCGGAGGAAAAGAAGCAAACCACCCGATTTACCAATTCGGGGCACCCCATGCATTCGATTTCCCGTTAAAGAACCATGTGGAACTCGCCGAATCTCTTGGCTTGATCGACTATGCCCGTGCCGCGAAAATCAGCGGAACAGGCACCTGGATTTATACCAATCTTGGGGCTCGCCTTGAATGGGCTCTGCTCAATTATTTCATCGAAACCCATCTCGCTGACGGATATGAGATGATCCTCCCGCCGCATATCCTGAATTACCAATCCGGATACACGGCTGGACAATTCCCCAAATTCCAAGAAGATGTCTTCTGGCTTGAGGGAAGCGATCCACGGAAATTCATCCTCCCGACCGCCGAAACGGCCCTGGTGAACCTCCATCGCGACGAAATCATTCCCCTAAAAGAACTGCCGAAGAAATACTTCGCTTATACGCCCTGCTACCGCAAAGAGGCGGGCTCCTACCGCACGGAAGAACGCGGCATGGTGCGCGGATATCAATTCAATAAGGTCGAGATGGTCCAATACACCACCAAAGAGGGCAGCGATGCCGCCTTCGAAGAAATGGTGGAAAAAGCCAAACGCCTCGTCGAAGGGCTGGGGCTCGTCTACCAAGTCGATAAATTGGCCGCCGGCGACTGCTCGCACTCGATGGCCCGCACTTATGACATCGAAATCTGGCTCCCCTCCATGGGCATTTTCAAAGAAGTCAGCTCCGTGTCTAACGCCAGGGACTACCAAGCCCGGCGTGGCATGATCCGTTATAAAGACGAGAACGGCAAAACCCAGTTCTGCCACACCTTGAATGGCTCCGGGCTCGCTACTTCCCGCGTCTTCCCCGCCTTGCTTGAACAGAATCAGCAGGCCGATGGATCCGTGATCGTTCCGGAAGTTCTTAGGAAATACATGGGCGGGATCGAGGTCCTAAAACCCATCAAAAAGTAATCCGGAAAATCGAAGAAGGGCTCGAAAAAGCCCTTTTTTCGTGGATGGATTTATAAAATCCCCATCACCGCCATCCGTCTAGCATTTAGCCCCGACGTTGGTATAATGATGTCGCCATCGCGAGGAGAGGGCGCCGAACCAGGTCAGGACGGGAACGTAGCAGCCTTAAGTCGTCAGCCCCTGTGCGGTGGTTTTCTTTATAATGAAAACGGTTATGGATAAAAAGTTCATGGACATCGCCTTGGAAGAGGCTAAGCTCGCCTTGGAAGAAGGGGAGGTTCCCGTCGGGGCGGTTGTCGTTAAGGATGGCGCGGTGATTTCGACAGGTCGGAACCACCGCGAAAAGAGGGGCGACATTTCGTCTCACGCGGAGATCGAAGCGATAAAAGCAGCCGAGAAAACGCTAGGAAAATGGCAATTGGAAGGGTGCTCGCTATATGTAACTCTTGAACCTTGTTTGATGTGCGCTGGAGCGATTAAACAAGCCCGAATTACTTCGGTCACTTATGGGGCCGATGATGCCCAAGAGGGGGCCTTCACGAAATATGGGCTCCTCACGGACTGGCCTTTATTGGTCTTCCGTGGCGAAAGAAAAGAAGAGGCGGAAGATCTTTTGAAACAATTTTTCGCCCTTCAAAGAAACTAATTTGGTTATATAATGCTTTTACAAACCAAAATATTCCGAAGGAATCTAGACTTTTTGTACAATGTATAAATTTTCATGATTTTCAACGATAAATAGTAAGGATTTGTGGTATCATTTTAGCGTCCAGAAATGGGCGCGTTTTCGTCTATGGAAGAAAAGATCGAGAAAAACGAGACCAACGGCTCCCAAACCACCAACGATGTTTCCGTGGCGCTTGTTGGCGTGTCGAAGGACTATTTGATCAATAAAAAGCCCTTCCGCGCCTTGAACAACATCTCCATCGCTTTTCCTAAGAAGGGGTTTGTCGCAATTTTAGGCCCATCTGGTTGTGGCAAAACCACGCTTCTAAATATCATCGGTGGGCTAGACCACGTTACCGAAGGAAAATTCACGGTCGATGGTAAAAGCGTGGAGGGTTTCGTTGCCAAAGATTGGGATGCCTATCGAAACGAGCGGATTGGTTTCGTTTTCCAATCCTATAACCTCATCCCCCATCAGACTGTTTACCAGAACGTTGAAGCCCCTCTTTTGCTTGCGGGCGTGAAGCGGAAAGACCGGGAAGAAAGGGTAAAGAAAGCCCTAGAGAAAGTTGGGATTTTAGATGAAATTAAGAAGAAACCCAATCAGCTTTCTGGCGGACAATCCCAACGCGTTGCCATTGCTCGAGCAATCGTCAATGAACCCGAAATAATCCTAGCCGACGAGCCTACGGGCGCCCTAGACTCCAACACCTCCGTTCTGGTGATGGACTTGATCAAAGAACTTAGCAAAGATCGCTGCGTCATAATGGTGACGCACAACCAAGAGCTCGCCCAGCAGTACGCGGATAGAGTCATTTTGATGAAAGACGGAGAGATCTCGTCCGACTCCAATCCGATAAAAACAACGCAAAACGAACATATTAATGAGAATTTGCGCAAAAAACGCACCTCTATGGGCTTTTTGAGCGCCCTCCGGTCCTCGGGTTTGAATATCCTTTCCAAAAAAGGGAGAACGGTATTAACCTCCATCGCGTGCTCTGTTGGAATTATCGGGGTCGCTCTCGTCCTTGCGACCACTAACGGGTTCTCTGATTACGTAAGCAAGGTCGAAAGCAGCGTTGCCGCTTCGATCCCCATCTCGATTGCGCCCACGATCTATAACGTCAATTTAAGGCAATTTATCGCAGGAGAGTCCTACCCTAACGACGGCAAGATCCGCGTTTATGACACCGACTCAAACCTTTACGTTTATCACACCAACAAATTCACCAAGGAATACATTGACTATCTTGAGGCATTAAAAGACCCCGCCTGCCCCGCTTATGGGACGGCGCTGGACGTCATGTATAACCGCGAAAATTTCAGTTTCAATATTCTTTCGGAAGACGGAATGGGCACCGGACGCTACCGCACCATCCCCCAGACCAGCTGGGCTGGTGAAACCGGGTGGGCCGTCAATAACTACACCCAGCTTCCGACCTATTCCATTCACGAAATCTATGGGAACAAGGACAACATCGGTTCCCTGTATGACGTAATCGCGGGCCGGTTCCCAGAATCCGCCAACGAAATGGTGTTGTTCGTGGATCAATACAATCGAGTGGAGTATTCAACATTGAAAAAACTCGGCGTTTTCGCCGACTCTTCCCAATATATTGATTTCGCCGACACCACTATCGACTTCTCCGACCTCCTTTATGAAGGCGAAGGCGACGAAAAATACAAAGAATACAAATGCTATAAAAACAGTGATTTCTATCAAGTCGCCAGCTATCCTGCGCACCACTATTCCGTGGACTCATACGAGAACGTTCGCTTCAACGTCTCAACTGGGAAGTTTGAGGGCGATGAATGCGTCAAGGACATGGTTTGTTATCGTTCCCCGTTCTATGGCGGTGACACCGAGCCTTACAAAACCGTCTATCTCGATGATGCCAGATTTAATCCAATTACCTGCAAAATCGTGGGTGTTTTGAGGCCGACCAAGGAATCTTTCGTCCAATTAATGCCCTCATCCCTCGGCTATTTGTCCGATTTGGCGGACCTGCTTGCAAAAGATTATGAAGAAGGGCAACCAGGACACGAAATCGGGGAAGCCCAAAAGGATTCCTGGTATATTCCGCGGCTATATAAAGACGAATTGAAGACCCAAAAAAGCGATTCGGACGGCCTTGAGGTCCTGAATCGAAACATGACCGAATTCATGCAAAGCCTCCAAGAAGGCGGCGCGGACGTCTCTAGCTATCTGACCTCGACCTATATTACCAACAAACTCGCTGGGGCGATTTACTATCGCGGGGTCAACGCGACTTATTATCCTTCTTCTGATGGATATTCGGTCCCCGCGACCACCAGCGTGTCGTCTTTCCTTTCTTATTGTCATAGATTCGGCGCGGAATTCGATACCTCCCGCGTGCCACGAATGTCTACAAGCGAGGAAGATCTTTCTCGCTGGCTAACCGTTTTCCTCGACGCGGATTTCTGGTCGGAATTCGGCGACCCCTCCATCGTGGATTGCCTCGCTTACATGAATTCGTATTCCCTGATCTCCTCAATCCTTGTTTTCCCGTCCTCATTAACCACGAAGGAACGGCTAAAAACCTATTTGGACGACTACAACATCGGAAAGAACGAAGTAGACCAAATCACTTATGCGGATATTCTGGGCGACTTGATGAATGGGCTAAGCGCCGTTATCTCTGTCGTCAGCGCCGTTTTGGTCGTTTTTGCATCGATTTCCCTGGTGGTTTCCTCTGTCATGACATCGATCATCACCTATGTTTCCGTCGTTGAAAGGACGAAAGAAATCGGCATATTGCGCGCTTGCGGAGGAAGAAAAAGGGACGTTGGGCGCCTATTCGAAGCCGAGTGTGTCATCGTCGGTTTGGTGGCGGGGGCACTTGGCATTGGGGCGACCTATCTTTTGTGCATCCCCGTTAACCTCATTTTGAAGAGCCTCTTCCCCAATTACATCTTCACCAACATCGCCGCCCTTAGTCCCTGGCACGCCCTTGCGCTTATGGGCATAGCGATCGTTTTGGCTTTCTTAAGCGGGCTGATTCCCTCAAGGATCGCCGCTAGGAAAGACCCGGTAATCTGCCTAAGGAGCGAAGGCTGACCCTTTATATATAGAAAAGGAGCGCGAACATGATCACGGAAGCGAAATTCAAGCTGGTCCTCAAGGACATGATGAAATCCCGTCCTCTTGAGGAAATCAACGTCACTGCCCTCTGCAAAAAATGCGGAGTACATCGCCAGACGTTCTACTATCACTACACCGATATCTATGATTTGATCGCGGCGATTTTCCTTAACGAAGACCTTTCGGAGGCCGACAAGCAAAAGACCACCGAAGGCGTGTTGGGCGTCTTCGTTAACTATGTCAAAGACAACTTCTCCTTCCTCCGCTCCACCTATAATTCCGCCGCCCGCGACCTTACCGACGACTTCCTTTTCGCTAAAATGAACACCACGTTGTTCGCGCTTTGGTCCAACGATAAGAAAATGGGCCTTAAGAAAACCCAAGCAAGAAGCCTCGCCAGGCGCTTCTCCCATTTAATCGCCGACGAATTCGGTTATTGTTTCAAAAACCTAAAGCTCACCCCCGATGGATTTGTCAAAGAAATCGGGGCCTTCATCGGCGCTTCCGTCGAGATGGTGCTCCCCGCGATGATTGAGCTCTCCAAGAAGGAGGGCGAGCGCGCATGATCGATTTCGATTTCCGTAACCCAACCCGCATCGTCTTCGGGAAAGAAGCCGAAAGCAAAGCCGGCGAACTCGCCAAAGAATACGGGTTCTCCAAAACTCTGGTTTTGCTCGGAGGCGGCTCCGCCAGGCGGTCTGGATTGTTAGATAAAGTGACTGGCTCTCTTAAAAAAGAAGGCATCCAGTTTTTCATCAAAGAAGGCGTTCGTCCTAACCCCGATGCCAAAACCGTTCGCGATTTCATAGGGTTTTCGTGCGAAAACGGCATTGATTCCATCCTCGCGATCGGCGGGGGGTCCGTCATCGACACCGCCAAAGCGGTCGGCGCCGGTTTTTATTACGAAGGCGACTTCTTTGACTTCAACCTTCATAAAGCCACCCCGAAGAAATGCCTGCCCATCGGCGTCGTGCTCACCATCTCAAGCGCAGGTTCGGAATCCAGCAATTCCTGCGTTATCCAAGATGACGAAAAGAAAATCAAACAAGGGTTTAACTGCGACCTCGTTCGCCCAGTGTTTGCGATTGAGAATCCCGAACTCACTTATTCCGTCCCCGGCTATCAGACCTTCGCGGGCGTCTCGGACATCATGATGCATAGCCTTGAACGCTACCATAACGCCTCAGGAGAAAACGAACTCGCCGACGAATGGGCGCTTAGTTTGATTCTTTCCACGATGGAGGCCGCGAAGACTTTGCTTAGAAACCCCAATGATTACGAGGCCAGAGCCCGGGTGATGCTAAATTCCTCGTTGACCCACGACGGACTTACCTCCCTAGGAAAGACCAGCGTCTTTGTCGTCCACCCCTTAGAGCACGCCCTCTCCGGATATGATCAAAAGATCACCCATGGGGCTGGGGTTGCTTTGCTTTATCCCGTCTGGGCAACCTACGTTTATAAAAAGGACATCGGCAAGTTTGCCAAATTGACCGAATATCTTTTCAAAGAAAAGGGTGCAACCGACGAGGAAACCGCTATAATGGGTATCCGCCTGATGAAGGAGTTCTTCTCCTCCCTCGGGATGCCGACCACCTTCCAAGAGGTCGGTCTAGGCGAAAAAGACATCCCCGCCTTGGTCAGCATAGCAACAGGTAACGGAACACGTACGGTTGGTCGTTACCCCCAACCGCTGACGGAGCAAGACGTCGAAGCCATCTATCGGCTTTTGCTCTAACCAAGGAGGATTTTTCATGAAAAGAAACGATTTCGCAGTATTCCTCGTTTATGTCGCGATGTTCGCGTTGGCCTTGCTGGTCGGCCTTTTCGGCATCCAACCCATCGTTCGTTCCTATGGCGATAGCCTTCCGATCCACTTCATCGCGTTAGTCATCCTGGCTTTGGTCGCCGGCGTATTGTTAAACGCCGTCTTGCTGGAGCTTGGTCACCTCGCCGGGGCGAAAGTCGGGCATTACAAAGTCCGTTCCTTCATCCTCTTCGGCATCGGCGTGAGGAAAAAAGAAGGAAAATTCCGCTTCGGCCTCTATTCCTATGATGGATTGACCGGCGAGACGAAAGTCGCCCCCGAAGACGTTGAGAAAAGCACCCTCGGTGCCTACGTTTTTCTCCCGATTCTCTTCTATGTCGTCGAAGCGATCGTTATGATGGTCTTCAACGCCTTGGCGGATGGTTGGATCAAAACCGACGCCTCTTGGGCGTGGCTTAAGATCTTCTCCATAACGATGATCTCCGTCGGCGGGATGATTTATCTTTATGACATCTTCCCGGCCCGTTTGGATTCCATCAACGACGGGTTCTTGTTCAGCCTCTTCTCCCATAGCGGAAACCGTGTCGCCTATAACCACCTTTTGGTTCAGGAGGCGGCGAAAGAAGCGGGGGAAGTCCCACCGGAATTGCCCGTGTTTGAAGAAATCACCGACTTCACTGCCTCTCTCAATCTGCTGCGTGCCTACCGCGAAATCGCCAAAGGCGACTTTGATGGCGCCGCCAAGATCATCGATTTGACCCTCAACGCGGAGCGCGGCCCGAGCAAAGCGACCGTCCGCGAAGCCAAATGCATCAAATTAGCGCTGCTTCTTGCTTCTAGCAAAACCACGGTTGGGAAGCATTTCTATGAAGAATTCACCGATGATGACCGCCGCTATATCTCCAACCTCAGCTCGATGCCGACTTGCCGTTGCTATATGCTCATCGCCGCCTGCGTCGAAGACAGCGAATCCGAGGTCAACTACGCGATCGACAAAGTCGAGAAACTCCTCAAGAACACCGATGAAGTGTTCCGCGAATCCGAAAAGGCCCTCGTCGCCCACGACAAAGCCTTCATTTTGAAAGTCCATCCGACCTGGGACCTCTTCCCGCTTCCTTGGGAAGAAGAACCCGAAGAAGAAACCAAAGAGGGCGAATAATGGCCAAACTCCTTTATCAAGGGCACGCCTCCCTTCGATTCACCACCGCGGAAGGGCGGGTCATTTACGTTGACCCCTACGCCGGGGAAGGCTATGAGAAACCCGCGGACCTCGTTTTGATCACCCATGAGCATTACGACCATAATGGGGTCGATAAAATTCATAGGAAACCGACGACCATCCTCATCCGCGCAGCGAACTGCTTCGCCCCGGAAGGCTATTACGACTTCGACTACTATGGCGTCCACATCACGCCGGTCCCCGCGGCGAATTCCCACCACGACATCCGCGAATGCGTCGGATATCTATTGGAGATCGAAGGCAAGAAGATCTACGTCGCCGGCGACACGGATTATGTCCCTTTCATGGAAGAATTGGCCAAGAAGGATCTCGACTATGCCTTTCTCCCCATTGATGGGATCTATAACATGGGCCCGGAAGAAGCGGCCCGGGTCGCCAACATCCTGAAACCAAAACATCTGATTCCCTACCACATGAAGCCCGGGCAGCTGTTTGACATCAAACAGGACATGCGCGTTACTTATGCCGGTTCCATGTTGGTCCGGCCGGGGGACGAAATCGAGCTTTGAGCAAGAAAATTATTTCTTGTATCCCCCTCCCTTAGCGTGTATCGTTATGTGGCTCTCTGTGCGGCAGTAAGCCGTACGGCGAAAGGAGTTAGGAAAATGAAGAAAGGCATCCATCCGGCGTACAAGCACTCGACCGTTACCTGCACCACCTGCGGTTCCGTCTTCGAGACTGGCTCGACCATGGGCGACATCAAAGTCGACACCTGCTCGCACTGCCATCCGTTCTACACCGGCAATCAGCGCATCGTCCTCAACGATGGCCGCATCGATCGCTTCAACAAGAAGCTCGAGAAATCCAAAGCCGCCAAAGAAGGCAAGTAAGGAAAACAAGAACGACCGCCCAAGTGGCGGTTTTTCTTTTTTCCAAAACAGGCGATCCATGTATCGATTTTCGCAGGAAAAAACGCTTTCTTTCCTAATTCGTTTCGCGCATATGTTATAATCCCGTCGCCTTAAGGGGTTTGTTTTGAAATAAAACAAAACCAAAGGGAGGAGGGAATCATATGCCCAAGAAAAAGTTCTATATCTCCACGCCGATCTATTATCCCAGCGCTTCGCCGCACCTTGGCCACGCCTACTGCACCACGATGACCGACGTTATTGCCCGCGGCAAGAGAATGCGCGGCTATGACGTTTTCTTTGTCACCGGCTTAGACGAGCATGGCATGAAGATCCAAAAGAACGCCGAGGCCAAAGGCATCACCCCGCAGCAATTCGTCGACGAGATCAGCGAGCGCTTCCTCTCACTTTGGAAGGCGATGGACATCCAATATGACGACTTCATCCGCACCACGCAGGAACGCCACATCAAAACCGTCCAGAAAATCTTCTCGAAAATGTTGGAGAAGGACGATATCTATCTTTCCGCTTACGAAGGCTGGTACTGCGTCCACGAAGAATCCTTCTGGACCGAAACCCAAGTCGGGCCCGAACACTTATGCCCCGACTGTGGCCGCCCGGTTGAGAAATCCTCAGAAGAGGCATATTTCTATCGCTGCTCCAAACATGTGGATAGCCTTTTGAAGTTCTATGACGCCAACCCGGCGTTCATCACCCCGGAATCCCGGAAGAACGAGATGATCAACACTTTCATCAAACCCGGACTTCAGGATCTATGCGTTTCTCGCACCTCTTTTAATTGGGGCATCCAAGTCCTAGAGAATCCGAAGCACGTGGTTTATGTTTGGCTAGACGCCTTGACCAACTACATCACCACCTTAGGCTATCTCCAAGAAGATGATTCCCGCTTCCAGTATTTCTGGAACGACCCCGAGACCGAAGTCGTCCATGTCATCGGCGCGGACATCACGCGCTTCCACACGATCTATTGGCCGATGTTCCTAGAATCCCTAGGCCTCCGTGAGCCGAACCGCGTCTTCGTCCATGGCTTATTGATGATGAAGGATGGCAAGATGAGCAAATCCAAAGGGAACGCCATCTCCGCTTATCCCCTGATCGAGCGTTATGGAGTGGATGCTGTGCGTTATTACCTCGTTTCCGAAGTGCCTTTTGGCTCTGACGGCACCTTCACCCCAGAGCAATTCGTCATGCGCGTCAATCAGGATTTGGCGAACAATTTCGGCAACCTATTGAACCGCACCGTTTCGATGATCGGGAAGTATTTCGATGGGGAAATCCCGGCGTTTTCCACCGGAATCAACCCGCAGGACAGCGAAATCGACGAGATGATCGCCCGCACCATCGCCGCTTACGAAGCACTCAACGATGACCTCAAAGTCACCGAAGCCTATGCCGAGGTAATGAACCTCGTCTCCAGGGCGAACAAATATATTGAAGAGACCGCCCCCTGGGCTCTTGCGAAAGACCCGGAAAAGAAAGAGGCCCTAGCCTCCGTTATGGCGCACCTCGCCCGCGTGCTATTTGTGTCCGCGATGCTGCTGAAGCCCATCTTCGTCACCAAATCCGACAAGGTCTTCGATCAACTTGGTCTTCCTTCCGACAAGAGAGAGTATTCTTTCCTCTCCGATGCCCATCTTTTGGACGGCATCAAAGTCAATAAAGGCGAACCCCTCTTCCCGCGTTTAGACGCGGAAGCGGAAGAAAAGGCCATCGCTGAAATGATGGCCGGCCCAAAGGAGGCCGTAGCAGCCTAATGGGAAAGCCGCCCGCTGGGCGCAAGTTCGAAGGGGCTTGCGTCGATCTGACATATGAAGGCCTAGGCGTCCTTAAGCAAGGAAAAGACGTCGTTTTCGTCGAGGGGATGTTTCCTGGGGACGAAGGGGAAGTCGAATTTTCCTATTCCCGCGCCGGCCAGCTTTTTGGGCGGGTTACCAAACTGACGAAACTCTCCCCGGACCGCATTGATCCGCGCTGCAAAATCTGCCACGCCTGTGGCGGATGCGCCTTTCAGCAGCTCTCCTATCCTGCCCAATTGACATTCAAGTCCAAGAAAGTGAAGGAGCAGTTCCGCAAAGTCGGGAAGATGGACGTCGATGTCCTCCCCTGCCTAGGGATGAAAACGCCCTATTTCTATAGAAACAAAATACAAATGCCCTTTGGCAAAGATCGCCGCGGCCATGTTTACTGCGGTTTTTATAAGGCGGGCACCCACATCATCGTCCCCGTGACGAAATGCTATATCGAAGACGAACGGGCGGAGAAGATATTGAAAACCGCCTGCCGCTTGATGGAATCGATGCGCATCGAACCCTATGATGAGGATCGCCGTTTCGGCGTGATTCGCCATCTACTGATCCGCGCCTCCAGAACCTCTAACGAAATCATGGTGGTCATCGTTACGGCCAAAGATTCTTTCCCCAGCCGCGGCAACTTCGTTAAAGCCTTGGTCAAAGAATGCCCCGACATCAAGACGGTGGTCCAAAACATCAATTCCAGGGCCACGAACGTAATTTTAGGCGAGAAAGAGCATATTCTTTTCGGCAGAGGCTATATCGAGGACACCCTCTGCGGGCTCTCTTTCCAGATATCCTCCAAATCGTTTTATCAGACCAACCCCGTCATGACGGAAGTCCTTTATGGCAAGGCGATGGAGGCGGCAAAGCTGAAGAAAACCGACATTGCCTTTGATGCCTATTCCGGAATCGGGACGATCGGCCTCATCGCCGCGAAAGACGTTAAAAAGGTCATCTCGGTCGAATTGGTCCGCGCCGCGGTCAAAGACGGGATCAAAAACGCGGAGAGGAACCACATCCCCAATTTCGAAATGTATTGCGATGACGCCTCCTCGTTCATGGTCCGCATGGCGGAGCAAAGGCAGAAGGTCGACGTCTTATTCATGGATCCGCCGCGGAAAGGCAGCGATAAGCGATTCCTAGACGCCTTAATTAAGCTTAAGCCTGAGCGTGTTGTTTACGTTTCGTGCGACTGTTCGACTTTGGCTAGGGACGTCGCCTATATCCAAAAATCCTACCAAATCGAATCCATCCAACCCGTGGACATGTTTCCCCAGACCCCTCATGTGGAGACTGTCGTGGGGCTGCGCCGTAAATAAAGTAATTAATTAGTCTGTTTCTGTCGCCCCCAAGTCTATCCATCCAGCTTTGCACAAAACCATCCATCCTGCCGCCGCAAGACCGCATGTCCTGTTTTTTCGCTCGTTATCGACGCCGAGAAAACAAATGTGCAGACTCAGAGACATTTTTACGAACATCAAAACTGACCGGAATCCTCACCCCATAATAGGGCTCAGAGGAGGAAAGAATATGCTGGAATTCATTAAACCAACCAATGAGGAAAACGAGGTGATTCAAGAGGACGACGAAGATCTGCTGAGCTTCGAGGAGGTCGCGAAAGCGTATGGGGGAGGCAAGCGCCCCAACCCCGCCGCCGAAGGCGAACCAAACAACGAAAAGGGGCCCGGCCCCTATCAACTCATCAACGCCTCGAAGCTTGAAGAGGGCGAGGAGCCCTTGGGCAAGGTAGTTGGCCACGAAAGCCAAAAGAAAGAGCTGCTTGCCGTCGTCGACTGGTTCAAGCGCTCGGAAGAATTGAAGAAGAGGGGCGTATCCATCCCGCGCGGGGTCATTCTCTTTGGCGATCCCGGCAACGGCAAGTCGCTGCTCATCAAAGAAATCATTCGCTGCTGCGAGGCCCCCGTCTTCGTCTTTCAAGGCGAGCAAAGCAATGTTGCCGAAGGCATCGTCGAGACTTTCAGAAAAGCCAGGGAGGCCGGCCACGCCATCATCGTCTTGGACGAATTGGACCTGCTCATCAACAAAGAGAGAAGGGTGATCCGGGTCCTTCAGGAGAACCTCGATGGGGTTGAATCGAGCGACGACATCCTCGTCTTGGCCGCGACCAACGAAATGGGGGAGATCCCCGACGCGTTAATGCGAAATGGGCGCCTCGAAAAGCTTATTAATATCCCTTACCCCACGGGCGAAGAGGCGGTAAACCTCCTTAAGAAGCATTTCAAGGAATTTAACCTCGCTCTTCCGGAAGACTTCGATGAAGAAGGGGTGGCGTTGTCGCTTAACGGGGTCAGCTGCGCCGGGGTGAAGGCGATGGTGAACGACATCGTTCTTAGGAACGGCTTCGAGAACATCACTTCCGAGATGATCGACGCCTCCATCTATAACGTCACCGACCGCATCAAAGAGGCGCCAAGGGAAGATAACCTGGAAGTAGCCATCCATGAGGCCGGCCACGCAGTTGTGGCGAAAGCTTTCCCACAATTCTTCTCTATCAATAGGCTTAACATCTCCGGCGCTTCCGGCGCCTTCCACGCGAAACAGGTGGTGGAGGGCTTCTGGCCGTATGACAAAGTGCTGGCCGACATCAAAATCTCGATGGCGGGAATCCTCGCCCAAAAGCTTCTCTGTGGCCGCGGTTCTCGCGGTTGCGACCAGGACCTCCAACGCGCGAGGATGGACGCTTACAACTTAATTAATATGGTGGGGTATTCGTCCTGTTGGGAAACTCTCCCCCTCCTCAGGCCCGGCGCCCGCGCCGACACGGTGGTCAAACGCAGGAAAATGGAGAAGAAAATCGAGAAACTTCTCAGAAAATGCGAAAAAGAGACCTCCAAATACATCAAAGAACATCGTTCGCAAATCATCGCCTTGGGTCAGCTTCTCTTTGAGAAAAAGCACCTTAAGTCGTCGGAGATTCTGTCCGTTATCGGATAGGATCTCCCCCCAACTGGGGAGGTCTGATGAGAATCAAAGAGGCCTCGCTTTCGCTAGGGGGCCTTTTTATAATGTGCGAAGGTTTGAACAAAAATCGTGATATCATGAAGAGGGTTTTTCGCCACCGCATAATAGGGCCGCAAAACGGAAAATAGGAGGGACGTGCATGGATTATAAATATAACGGGAAGCAATCCCATGCGACGAGGTTAGAGATGTTCATCGCCCTAAACTACCTCTTGGACAACTGCCCTAGCGAAAAACGCACATCGAAGACCGTTGAACTCCAGGCCTATGCTATGGAGCATTTCAACGAATTCGTGGATCGAAGGAAGGCCAACGACATCTTTGACGACCTTGTCGAATTCACCCGTGACTACCCCGGCGTTATCCCGTACACGGTCGTTCGGGTCGGAAACAAACCACGTTATTTTGTAAAGAAGAATCTCTTCAGCGACATAGAAATCAAAAAGATCGCCTATGCGGTCAAAGACTATGGCGGCCTCACCGAAAAGGCATCGGATCAGTTGATCGGAAGTTTTTTGGATAAAGCGACGGACCAAGAAAAGAAGAAACAGGTGCTGGGTATCCTCCATAAAACCCCCTCCATGGTTAAGCGCCACATTACGGACGCCCAGATGGGTATGATCGACAAACTCATCTGGCTCAGGGATAACAAGGCCCGCTTCTATTTCAAACTGAACCGAAGGCCGGACCCAGATGATGTCGTTTTATCGACGCCCCTTAGACTGCCCCCGGTCATGGCGGAGCGCGAAAGAAAGAGGGTTAAACCGATTTATCCAGGGTATTATGCCGGCTACGTCTATGAGGTGACGCAAACGGCGAAATCCACCAAGGTGTGCATCTATATGCCCGACTACAAAAACGCAGTCATCACGAACGCGAACAATGTCGTCCTAAATGATCTATATAGTCCCTTTCCTCCGATGGAGGAGCCCATTTTCGAACTAAAAGGCCCCCGAACCATCGATGATTGGTATACCTCTTATTTCAAGGGACAAGCAGGGCACAGGAAAACCACCGTCACCTTCAAGTTCTGTGCCGGCCTCGATTTGGAAGCCATTCCCGAAATGAAGGCAAAATTCGAAGCCTTTTTCAAAGAAGGTGACATGAAATATGCTTTGCAGGAAAGGCGGGTCAAAAGAAAACACCTCGATGGTTCAGAGGACTTTATTGCCGTCCAAGACGCCGTCGTCAAAGTCGAGTGCTGCTACGGGGCTTTCGAAAAATGGTATTGGGAAAGCCGGGCTTTCGAAAAAGTCGTTGTCTTGGAACCGGCGGATTGGAACGACCGACTCCTCTCCAGGATCATCGAGCGTTTCGCGGCGCGGCTCACCAAATACGGAACGCGGTTCGACTATGAGTTGGGAATGAGACCCAAACCGGAATTCGAACAGCAGCTAAAAGAACGGGAGGAAAGGTTCCTCGCGTGGAAGGCCAGAAGAGAACAAAGGCTCAAGGCCCAGGAACAACAAGCGGAACCGAAAACCACGTCAGATTCCTCGTCTCCCAGCGGGGCGCCCGTTCAATAAACGTGTCTTTTTAGTGCATTCCGACATCTCTATTTTTGCATATTTTTGCGACCCTGGCTTTTGACATAATGGGGTCATGAAAATCCTTAGCAAAACCAATAGCAATCCACGAGATCCGGACGTCGTTTTCTATCAGGGGAATACTATACCCTCTTCTCCCAAGACAACTGTCTTTGGATGAAAATCACGACCTCGTGGCAGGACATTTTGACCGCGACCCAACCAAGCGGTTATTTCTCTTTCCCGTTCCTTATCGCGGAATAATAGTTTTCGATTTTGCTTCTGGCTCGGACATAATACTTTTCCAAGCCCGGATCGAACTGTTTCCCCATGTTGGAAATAATGATGTTGTTGGCGTCGTCAAAGGAGAATTCGTCTTTGTATACCCTTTTGCTAACCAGGGCATCATAAACGTCTGCGATAGCCATAATGCGGGCCTCTAAGGGTATTTCGTCGCCTTTCAGGCCGTTAGGATAGCCTTTGCCGTCCCATCTTTCGTGGTGATAATGGGCAATGTTGACCGCAATTTCTTCAAAGCTCTTATCGACGACGTCTTCTAAGATCTGATTGACGATGACGGAACCTTCTTTGGAATGGGTTTTCATAATGGCATATTCTTCGTCGGTGAATTTGCCCGGTTTCCTCAATATCGCATCATCGATCGTTATTTTGCCCAAATCGTGCATAGGGGCGCTTTTGATGACGCTTTGAGAAAAGGAGGAGCTGATGTTCAATAACGGATCGTCCATCATCTCTTGAACCAAGAACTTGACGACGTCGCTCGTTCTTTTGATGTGACCGCCCGTGGATTTGTCTCTTCCTTCGACCATCGTGGCCATGCCATAAAACAACTTATCCTGAACCTTGATTTCTCGGTTCTTGACCGTTGAGAACACAAAGAAGAAAACAAATTGCGTCCCGATGATTAATAAAGAACTAAAGATGAGGGCAAAGCTGATTTCGCCTACATTGACCTCGCTAGTCTCGGTCGCGGTTTTGAACAACCAAGAAGCGATGCCAAAAACGATCAGGACGAATAAGCCGAACAGGGCAATCATGGAATTGCCGAACATCCTCTTTTTGTCTTTTTTGACCAAAAAGCCGTAATATCCAAAGCCGATCGCCGCCCAAACAATGAAGATGAAGATGGATTCTTTTGCCAGGTAATCGGCATTAACGAAGCTGCTGGCCACGACGGAAATGGCAAAGCCCACGCCAAGCACCAAACCCGCTATGCTCGAGATAAGGCCTTCTAGGTTGTTGTCCTTTTTGGCCTGGGTGAAACTAATCGCGGAGATATAGGTATAAACAATGATGCCGCAGAAGGTATTAACATCGACGATCCAACCGATTAATACCCTGCCGAAAAATAGCATCAACGCCGTCACGACAAGAATGAAGATGATGACGTTTCGCGGGGCCTCGTTTTTATCCAATTTGGCAAAACCCTTAAAGAAAACGCGGTCTTCGGACATCGTTTGGATTAGGTTGGATAAGGCGACGATATTGCCGATCAAGCTCGTCATGATGATGGCGCTTAAGGCGACGACGAACATCACCAATCCCCACGTGCCTAAATAGCGATGCATGACGTAGAAGGCGGGGATGCCGTCTAAGCCGCTTAGCGAGGACGAAGAAGTCAGGTATTCATACCAGTTGGCGTATTCGCTGGGGAAAACGCTGATGGACAGCATGCAAATCAAAATATAGATAACCGCGGTGACGACAACGGAAGCGATCAGCACCTTAAAGACGTTTTTGTGCCTGAATTTGAAGTTTTTGGAAGAGTGGGAGATGTTTTCAAACCCAATAAATGCCCAGGGCATCATGCCGATAACCCCAACGACCTGAGAGAATTCGCCGCTTCCGTTGTTGGCGAAGTCCGGCTTATAGGACTCGAAGCCGCCCTTATGCATGATCGCGGCGACAATAAAGCCGGCCACAATCAAAGATATGAATATTAAGACCAAGCCCGACTGGACCCCCGCCGTTATTTTCCTTTTCAGCAGGCAAATGCCGCCGAACAGCAACAAGAAAAACAGCGATAATAGGATTTCGCCTAGCCAAACATCGTATCCGCCTAGCACATAATGGAACCCGAATTGGAAGGTGGAGCCGAATACGTACCTAGCAAATAAAGCGAAAGAAGATACGTTTGCCCACAAAATCGCGGCATAGGTGATGATTAAAAACCACGCTACCAAGAAGGCGTGGTCGCCTCCCAATGTGTTTTTGGCGTAAGTGTAAATACCCCCATTGCTGTCAGGATATTTGTTGATCATATAGTGGTAGTTATATGCGATCACCAACATGATCAAGGTGCCGACAACAATGCCGATTACGCTTCCCAGAGGGCCGGCCTTGCTTAAAAAAGAGCTGCCCGTAACGACGAACGAGCCCCATCCGATCGCCGTGCCGATGGATAGGGAGAACGCCCCCAAAGCGGATATCGATTTACTGGATTTCGTATGACTCATTTTCTTTTGGGCAGGCAAGCCAAAACGTCCTCTTTGGGGATGCTGACGAAGATATGGACCAATTCCTCGTCGAAGTCTTTGTTGACCCCGTCTTGAATTGCGGCGATCGCCGCATCGTGGTCCATATCCTTGATCAGTTTGGAATAGGCGTCGCAGATGGCGAGCATTTTGCTAGGCAAGGGGATGGTATCGCCTTTTTTAAAGTAGTAGCCGGTGCCATCGACTTTTTCGTGATGATATAAAAGCCAATCGCTGATGTAATCAAACGACTTGACGCCCCTTAATAGACGAACGGTCACTTGAGGGTGGGCCCGCACAATCTCCTCTTCTTCGGGGGTTAGTTCCCCTGCTTTATCCACGATTTCCTGAGGAATGCTGGATCTGCCAACATCATGAAGCAGCGCGGCGTATTCTATGCTGACCAAGCTATATTCGCCTTGGATGTTCCTTGGAAGATGTTTATAGAACAGGTCCATTAGGTTTTTGACATGCAAAACGTGGCCTTCGTTATGCTGACCGCGCGTATCGATGATGTCCGCCAAAACCTCAGTGATTTCTAACGACCTTTCTTTGGATGTTCGCAACAACCTGGTCAACAAAACGATGACCACGGAAACAAACAAGCTGCCGAAGAACAAGATTAAGCTGGTGACCAAGTGCGGATCGGCGTATATGCCGACGAAGATGTATCCGCCCAAGAAGAAGATCAATAAGACGAGACCAAAGCTCACCATGATGTTGTCCCTTCTAACGCCGCCGGAAATAACGTCTCTCATCCGCAGCATCATGCGAATGTAAAAGACGATGTTAGCGACCATGAGCAAGGCGCCAACGATAATGAGCGAAAGAATCACGACATGTAAGGGTTCCATGCCTACAACTATATAACGAATTTTGAAAATAGGTACTATTTTCTAAATTTTTCGTCTCTGATTTTCGGCGGGCGAAGCCTAGCTTTGCCTTGCGCCTTTACGGTTTTTCGTTAATGCTATTCGGAGCCGAATTCTGTAGTATTTTGCACATGGATTACAAAATATTAGTCACGGATAGGTGCGTTCTTAGGAAGCCGAAAAAAGAAGACGCAGAACCGATGTTTCGAAACTGGGCCAGCGACCCTGAGGTCACCAAGTATTTAACTTGGACGCCTCACGAAAGCGTCGAAGTGACCAGGGAGATCGTGGGCAAATGGGTCACGGAAGAAAAAGATCCCAGCACCGTTCGGTTCATCATTACCTTGAAAGGAAACGACGAACCCCAAGGGTCGATCGATGTCGTCGGCTACGTCGACGGGGCGCCCGAAATCGGTTATTGCCTCTCTAGAAGGCTTTGGGGCCAGGGCTTGATGACCGAAGTCTGCAAGGCCTTTGTCCGACACCTCTTTGGCCTTGGCTACCAAAAGGTAGTCATCAAGGCGGCGGTGGATAATATCGGCAGCAATCGCGTGATCCAAAAATGCGGGTTCCGTTTCATTAAGGCGGAAAGGCGGGAACACGCTTCGCCATTAAAGCCAGAGCCCGTTACTTTATATGTCTATGAATTGACGAAATAAAAGGTCGGCCCGTCTGCTTTTGTAGCCCCCCAAAGCAAAGCGAAGCGAAAACGAGGCCGATAACGCGCCTTTGTCCCGGATATTCACACTTTGTTTTTGGTTTCTTATAATAAGAAATTGAAGTCCAAAAAATGCCAACCACCAACGAGAAAGCCCGGCGTTATAAAACGATCGGCAGAACATGTTACGCGGCGAACATTATGTATCTGTTCCTGCACGCCTTTTATTTGGTTCTTTTCCTAGTGGCCAAGATTTACGTCATGGTCTATGTGGTCGCGGGGATCATCGCCCTTTATTTGCTCTTCTTCCTGCTGATCAAATTCAAAAAGTACTTCATCTACGCCTTAAGCGTGGGAAACGAGTTCTTCGCTTTCATTATCTTGGCTACGTTGATGCTAGGCTTCTCGACGGGATTCCACTTCTTCTTGATTGGGTTCTGCGTCGTATCGTTCTTCGCCACCTATTTTTCCACGAAAAAGAACATCAAGGGGTCTTTTCTTTGGGTCGGCCTTTCTATGGCGATCTACCTAACCCTATATTTCGTTACCAAATTCAACAAGCCGTATTACGAAGTGGACGCTTGGTTGGAACTCACTTTGTTCACCACCCACGCGGTAATCGTTTTCCTCATCATCTCCGGCTTCCTTTCCATCTTCTTGAGATACGCGCTTTCCTTGGAAAAGAAGATTATCAGCGAATCCCGCACCGACGAGCTCACCCAGATTAGCAACCGTTATGGGCTTTATGACTTTTTCGATGCGGAGAAGGACAAATCCACGAAGGTCTTGGCTTTGTTTGATATCGATGACTTCAAGGTCATTAACGACACCTGTGGCCATGCGGCGGGGGACATCGTCTTAAAAAGGGTCGCCGAAGTCGCCGCCCAATCCCTTGAAGACGCGTTCGTCTGCCGTTATGGCGGAGAAGAATTCGTCGCGGTCTTGGACGACAAGCCGCAAAAACCCGCCCTGGATAGGCTGGAAGAATTCCGCAAGGTCATTGAAACCGAGGAAATGGAATACGAAGGCAGGAAGATCCACCTCACCATCACCATCGGGGCCGCGAAATACATGAACGGATTGGAACTAGAACGGTGGGTCGAACTCGCCGACCAGAAAATGTATAACGGCAAAAAGACCGGAAAAAATAAAACCATCATCTAAAACAAAAGAGAAATGGCCGTCCAAACGAAGGCGGCCATTTTTCATGAATATATATGCAAATCGCGGATGGATTGGTTTATAGCTCGTCCCGGTAGACTTCGGCGATGTGCCGGAAATCCTCGAAACGCCGTTCGAAGGCATCGACCGCAGCCGGGGAGAATTGCCTGCCGCGCTGGGCAAGGATTTCTTCACGGGCCTGCTCGATCGTCCAAGCTTCTTTGTAGCAACGGTGGCTGACCAAGGCATCGAATACGTCGGCGACCGATGCGATTTGGGCTTCTACGGGGATTTCGTCGCCTTTTAGGCGATGCGTGTACCCCGTGCCGTCCCAGCGTTCGTGATGGTATTGGGCGATGATCGCGCCAAGCTGCATGATGTTGCCCGGAACCCCTTGTAGGAGTTGCCCGCCGAAATCGACGTGCTGCTGCATGATTCTATATTCTTCCTCGGTGAACCGGCCGGGTTTATGGAGGATCTTTTCGTCGATCATGATCTTGCCTACGTCATGAAGCATCGCCGCGATGCGGACGTCATGGACGCGGCTTTCGTCAAAGCCAAGTTCTTGCGCGAGGATGGCGCTATATTCGCCGACGCGCTTGACGTGGTTGCCGGATTCGCCCGATTTGTTGGAAAGGATGGTCGCGAAATTTTCGGAGATGCTGTCTTGTTGATCGATCAGTTCCTGCAAGGATTCTTGGACCTTATCCGCCATCGCGTTGAAACTTTCGCTCACATCCGTGATTTCGTCATTCGCTTTCTTGGCGATGCGGGCATCATAGTTCCCGGAGCTGATGTCGCCTGCGGCCTTTGACAAACCGCGGATGCGGCGGATTTCCTTGGTGGAAAGCAGCGCGGCCACCAAGACGGAGACCACCACGGCGATCGCGATGATCAAAACGGAAGACCAGATGTTCGCGTTGATGGCCTTTTGGAGGGAGCGGTGGTTGATATAGGCGATGTAGGTCCAATTTTGGGAAACGATTTCCGAACGATACACGGTATGGTCGGAGTTCTGTCTTAGGCCTTCGCGGATATTGGGGGTGCCATTGGCGACTTTGTCATCGACCTTGTCTTCACCCGAGGAGATGTTCAATACGATGTTGGCGTTCTCGTCGATGAGGAGCATGCCTTCGTCTTCGTAGGCCGTGCCGGTGAGACATTCGAGGAAAGATGCGCGGTCAAAGCCATATTCCACGTAGCCGACGACCTGCATGTCATAGACATCGTCCACGCCGAAATTGACGAGGGCTTTCCAAACATAAAGGGTGTCATTGTCCCCAAAGAACCAGAAGGAGCGGCCCGAATGCTCCGTTAAGGCGGCGTATCGCTCGGCGGTGCATTCGACTTGGCTGAGGCTAGTGTGGAATAAACGGTTCGCGACGGGCTTATCTGGTTCAACGAAGGGGGAATACATCGTCGCGGAGATGATGTTGTGGTCAGCAATGACCAAATAGTCCATGGCCCCGACGATCGTGGAAGCGTCCCCGGTTAGGCCGCTCCCCGACATCGCTTTCTTCAGCTGGGCTGCGGCGGCAGGGGAAGTGGAGGCGTCTAGGATTGAGTTGGCGAAATCGTGGTTATAGCCGATTTGGCTAGAGAGCAGCTTCATTGAAGTGTCGACGGAAGCGATGGATCCCTCCAAAGCCGCCGCGGCGTTGATGGCGACGGAGGAGAGGTTATTGGCTGCGGTTTGGCGGGCGTTGGTCGCGGAAGTCGTGGTCAAAACGGCCCCTAACGTCGTAACGGAAAGGGCGATGGTCGCCATCGACATGACGGCCAACTTGGCACGGATGGAGAAACGCATTTTGCCCCGCATGATTGATATATTATCAAAATCCCGATGCAGAATGATAGAATACGTCCGTGAAATCCAAGATTCTTCTCCTCCTGTTGCCCTTGTTGGTCACCGGGTGCAACGCCTCCGCCCCCGGGCAAAGTTCGACTTCCACGCCCGAGGAGGGCGATTTCATCATCAAAGAGAAAACCGAGATTGAATTCCTCTGCATGGTAGACGGGAATTATTTCGCGCTGCTTGAGGAGATGGTTGAAGAATTTGAAGAAACGGAGCCTAACGTCGATGTCAATTTGACCAACCCGCTCGGCTCGGGGGATTATGGGGCGCTAGAAAGGACCGTCGTGGCCGGCTTCTATAAAGAAGACTACCCGGATTTGGTGCAATGCTATCCCGACAACGTCGTCAAATACTATGACCGCGGCTATGTCGTGAAAGTAGATGACTATCGCGCTAACGAGACTTACGGCATCGATCAAGACGACGACTATATCACGTCTTTCCTGGAAGAAGGCTCCTCCTATAAAGAAAAGGGCACCTACTCGCTGCCATTTTGCAAATCGACGGAACTGCTTTATTACAATGCGGACGTGTTGCTTGGCCTAGATCTAAGCGGCATCGACGCTTCTATCAATAGCGGCCGGCCTTTGGACGAAGCCTATTTGGATAATCTTTCGTGGGAAGAACTGTTCGATCGCCTCTGCCCCGCGATTAAAAGCTATAACGACGCCCAAGATGACGACCACAAAATCATGAAGGTCACCGAGAATTCCGGCATCGTCACCTACGATTCCGACGAAAACTTCTTCATCACTTTGGCGAACCAATATGGCTATGGCTATACAAGTTTCAAAGAAGATGGTCGCGGCAGCATCGATTACGATAACCCCGGCATGAAGGGCTTGATGCTGAAGCTGAATCAGGCCAAGGAGGCGGGGTATCTCCAAACCCGGAAAACCTATCAGGACTATGTCTCCTATCTCTTCCAATCCCGTGAGGCGTTATTCACCATCTCATCTACGGCGGGGCTTTCCTATAATTTCGTCAGCGAACGGGACGCGGAAAACAAAGGGCTGGTGCCTTTCTCCGTCGGCGTGGCCAAAATCCCCCATGCGGAAGGGAAGGGGGGCGCCTCGATTAACCAAGGACCCTCGGTTTGCATCCTTGACCACGAAGACGAGAACCGCTCCCTCGCCTCCTATCTGCTATGGCGCTATATCACCGATCCCGAGCACGCTAAGAGGTGGTCGCTTTCCACGGGCTATATCGGTGTCCGCAATAGCGTCTACGAGAGCGAGGAATATTACGAAAAGATCGCCGCGGGCGAGGAAGGAACGATTTATGAAATCGGCGAGGCCGATAACCTTAAAAAGATCGCCGAAGTCAAAGGGAACACCTTCAATACCCCCGTTTTCCGCGGCTCCGGCAACGCCCGCACGAATGTTGGGCTGCTTTTAGAAACCTGTTTAAACTCCGACGATCTCGCCACCCAGATCGATGACCTTTTCGCCGCCTCGGTCGCCGACAGCGAGCAATATGTCCCGAAAAGCTGAAAACAAATTGATGTTTAAATCCGCCGATCGCGCGGAATGGAGGAGCTTCCTCGAAGCCCATTTTCAAAATTACGACGAGATCTGGTTTGTCTTTCCTACCATGGCTTCCGGCGAGCCCTCCATTTCCTATAACGACGCGGTGGAAGAGGCGCTTTGCTTTGGCTGGATCGACGGGCAAGCCGGTACCTTGGATGAAAACCATCACATCCGCAGGTTCACGCCGCGCCGAAAAGGCAGCCCTTATTCCCGCCCCAACATCGAACGCCTTTTATGGTTAGAAGAACAGGGGTTGATTCATCCTTCCGTTTTGAAATCCGTGCAAAAACTAATACACGCCCCCTTTGTTTTCCCAAAAGACATCATTATGGCCATCAAAAAAGACAAGAAAGCCTGGGAACATTATCAAGCCTTTGCCGAACCCTATAAGCGTATCCGCATCGCCTATATCGACGCGGCTAGAAACCGTCCAGAGGAATTCCAAAAACGTTTGGACAGTTTTATAAAGAAAACCCGCGAGGGCAAACTAATCGCGGGTTATGGCGGCATCGAGAAATATTATCGGTGATTTAGATCGCCGCGAAATAGAAGCAGTAACTAGAAACGAGGAAGACCGCCCCGGTGCCGAGGACCCCGTATTTTAGGATTGGCGGGAAGGTACCGTCTTTTAGTTTGTCGTTAGAGTGTGCGATGAAGTAGCCAAAGGGCAGGATTACCGGGACGATGTAACGGAAATCCATCGAGCAGCCATAGGGCATCTTGATTTGCAGATAAACGAACATCACGACCACCCCTATGAGGAGATAGAAGAACATCATGCCTTCTTTGCCTAAGGGCTGCTTTTTCCTTAGGAACTCCAAGAAGCAGTAAACCAAATAGATAATCACCCCATAGTAGAGGAAGAAATTGGCGAAGAAGGCGATGACCCCAAAAGCCTCTGCCAAACCATACCAATAAGCGAATTCCCCAAGAAGTTATAGAACCCGCTGGTGTAGGCGAGCCCGGAATTGTTCCTATCAAATGACGTGATCCTGTCAGGGTGATGCGAAAGGACATAATCCCGAGTGCCGTTGAACAAGGAACTATTGAGATTATCAAAAACATAGTTCCAGGGCAGGCCATAGACATAATGGCTATAAGCTTGGAACCACAAGCCGATCGGCGCGGCAATGGCGAGGAAGGCAAGATATTGGAAGATGACGGTCTTTAATCGGAGATTATCATCTTTTTTCGCGATGACTTTGATCAAGGCCACCAAGAAGCCGACGGCCATGCCAAGGCAGATAACCGCCGCGCTCATCTTGGCGAACATCGATAAGCCGGTGAATAAGCCCGCCAGGAGCATATCGCGCCAAGAATAGCCGCGGAGATACCACTTCAAGAAGAAATAAAGCGTGACCGCGGAGAACATCAAGGCCAGGGAGTCGTTATTCAATTGGCCGGATAGCTGCGTTAGGCGTGGGAAAAGGAGCACGAAAAGCGAGGCGATGAATTTCCCGTTCGGAGAAAGGTCGGTCAATAAGATGGCTTTCACGAAGAAAAGCCCCGTCAAATACATATAGAAACAAGAAAGGATCGCGGTGGACCCATATAAAACAATCGCGTCGGATTCGTTATAGGCGAAGAGGTTCAGGCCCTCGAAGATCCGCATGAAGAGGCCTTGGATAAAGGCGTTAAGCGGAGGGTGATAGAACTGATAGACCGCGGTGGGGGAGGTGACCTCCGGCATCGACATATGGAGGTAGAAGGACATCGCATAGGCGAAATGCCCATCGCCATATTTCCCTGCAGCAAGCTCTTCCGCGCTGGGATAGGACATGTCGTGCTGACGGGTTTGCGGCCCGGTGTAGAGCATATAGACGACATGGATGATGAGGGCGTACCCCATCGCAAAGGCAATCTTTTGTTGAAGGGAGAAAGGACCCTTCTTCCAACGCAGGATGATGAGGGCGCCCGTTAGCCCCAATAATAAGACCAAGCCAAACAGCTTCGCGAAAAGCCCGCGGTTTTTGCTGTCCTCATAAGCCCCAAGCGGGCGGAGGAACAAGAAGGAAAGGAAGATAAACAAGAAAACGGCGACGCTGACGATGCCTAGCCACGCCCAATCGGGAAGGCGGCCCTTTTTCTTGGCTTCAGAAGAAAGCGATGGGGAAATCGCGGGGTTTTCGGCTTCGGAGGACATTATTTCTTTTCCTCTTTCTCTTCGTGGTAGGCCTTCTCCGTGTTGACCTCCCAAAGGGCGGACTTATCCGCCTTCCCTTCTAGAAGGTCATTGACGGCGACCATCGCGGTGAGCATTGAATGGTCCATGTTGTTATAACGGTGCTGGCCATTTCTGCCGATGCAATAGAGGTTCGGGATCGAATCGAGATACTCGCGGACCACGGGAAATTCGTCATAGGACCCGAAGTAAGCCGGGTAGGCCTTCTTCACGCGGAGGCGGCAGGCGTCCAAAACGTCGGATTCGCTTTCGATGATGCCCATGGAGACCAATTCTTTGGTGGCGAAGGCGATGAAATCCTCGTCGGAGGCCTCCCACATCTCGTCGCCCTCGGTGCAGAAGTATTCCAGCCCCATCCACACCTTGTGTTCGGGGTCTTCCAGCATATAAGGCGACCAGTTATTGAAGATCTGGATGCGGCCCATCTTCACTTCGCGTTCCTGAACATAGATCCAGTTGTCGGGGACGATGTTGTTCAACGTTTTGATCTTGGTCTGGTTTTTGATTTTCAACCGATCGAGTAGCAACCCGACGGTGATGAAGTCGCGATACGGCAATTGAGTGGCGATTTCATAGGGTTTCTCGGGAACGTTGTCTTTTCCGAACGCCTCGAATAGGTCTTTGATCGGCATGGAGGAGAAGACGGCATCCGCCTCATAACGCTTGCCATCGGCGGTGGACAAAGCAACGATGCCGGATTCGTTTTTCTCGATGGAGGAGACCTTCGCCCCATAGACGATCTGCCCGCCTAGGCGGATGACTTCCTCCGCCATCTTCTCATAGAGTTGGCCGGGGCCCTTCTTGGGGTATTCGAATTGATCGATCAATGAGGTTTCGACTTTGGTTTTCTTCTTGCGGAAGGGTTTGCTGATCGCGTTCCATAGGGTTTTGCCTAAGGAAAGCCCCTTGACGCGCTGGGCGCCCCAATCCGCGGAAAGGTTAGAGGGGTGGACCCCCCAAAGCTTGGTCGTGTAGTCCTCAAAGAAAAGCTGATAAAGCGGCTTGCCAAAGCGGTTGATGTAGAAATCCTCCAGGGACTTCTCTTTCCGCTTATGGATGCAGGATCCCAAATAGCCGAACCCTGCTTTCATCGTGCGGCCGAAGCCCATGTTCTTCAGAGTGCGGAATTTCAAAGAAATCGGGTAATCGAAGAATTTCTTAAGGAAATAGATGCGGGAGACGCGGTGGCGGAGCAGCATCACGTCGTCTTCCTTCTCGGGGTCGGGTCCGCCTTCGACGAAAGGTTTCTCGTTCCCGAGGATCTTATCGTCATAGGCCGGAGCGCCTTGGATGGGCATCATCTTTTCCCAAAGGGCGTTGACCTCATCGGATTTGGTGAAGAAGCGGTGGCCCCCGATGTCCATGCGGTTCCCGTGGAATTCGTAGGTGCGGGAAATGCCCCCGACGAAAGACTCCGCCTCCAAAACGATCGGTTTGATGTCGCTTTGGGTGAGCAATTGGTAAGCGGCGGTCAGGCCGGCTGGGCCGGCGCCGATAATAATGACTTTCTTAGACATAAAAACAGCCCGATTATTATATGCTCTCGCGCGAAAAAGAGGAACATCGCCAAAAGAGGCGGGATTTCCTATAATTTACGGGCCATGTGCTTCTTTAAAAGGAAAAAGAAACCGGAGATCGTTTCGCGTTATCACGAAGGCGATATGGTCTATTTCCGTTTCCGCGGGGAACGGGCGTTCGGCTACATATATGCGATCAAACAAGACGGGCAGGGTAAAGTCCTTTATGACATCCAAATCGGGGGACAATGCCCCGCGATATTGAAAGACATCCCAGAAGAAGGCGTTTCCTCCCACTAAGCAAAGGGGTGGAAAATCCTTCTATCATCGTTAGAATGATAGGCCGAAAGGAGAAGGCCTATCTTACTCGGAAAATACCTAAATAAGTATTACAAGAAGCTTTGGTTCTTCTTCCTTTTCGGCGCGCTTGCCCTTATCGGGGTCGACATGGCGGAGACCGAAGTGCCTAGGCACCTGAAGTTGGTCGTCGACGGCTTAAACGAATCCACGATCACCGCCGAAATGCTTTGGAATACCCTGGGCACCATTTTGCTTTTGGCCTTGGGGATCCTCGTCGGCCGCATCGTCTGGCGCCTTTTGATCTTCTATGCCTCAAGGAAAATTGAGGCGGGCCTTCGCGACGATATGTTCCGCAAAGCGGAGCGCCTACCCCTCACTTATTTCCGCGAGAACAAAGTCGGGGCCATCATGGCTTGGTTCACCACGGACGTCGAAACCATCGGCGAGTTCTTTGGCTGGGGAACGGTCATGCTCATCGATGCCGTCTTCCTAAGCGTCATCGTCATTCTCCGCATGGTTTTGGAGGTCAACTGGGTGCTCACCGTCCTCGCGGCGGTGCCTATTTTGCTTCTCGCCGTGTGGGGCTTCCTGGTGGAGCGCATCATGTCCAGAAAATGGGAAGAAAGACAAAAAGCCTACGACGAGTTATATGATTTCGCCGAAGAGGGCTTCACCGGCATCCGCGTCATCAAGGCGTTCGTCAAAGAGAATCAACAAATTCATGCCTTTGCCCGCACCGCGGCGAAGAACCGCGACACCAACTATTCCTTCGCCAAGGTCTCCATCCTTTTTGACGTCTTGATTGAAATCCTTATCTATTCCGTCATCGCTTTGTTAATGGGGTTCGGCGGCTATTTCGTTTATCAATCGATGCACGGGGAGCCTTATCACATCTTCGGCATGAGCATCGAGATGACGATCGGCGACCTCACCCAATTCATCTCCCTCTTTGATTTGCTCATCTGGCCGATGATCGCCTTGGGTCAAATCATCATGATGCACTCGCGCTCGAAGACCTCTTTGCAAAGGATTACGCGCTTCCTCGACGTGCCCGAGGACGTCAAGAGCCCGGAGAATGCGATCGTCCTTGCCAATCCCCGGGGAGCGATCGAATTCCGCGATTTCTCTTTCGCTTATCCTGACGGGGGAGACGGGGCTTTAAAGAACCTTTCTTTCTCCATTCAACCCGGTGAACGCATCGGCGTCGTTGGGAAAATAGGCTCGGGAAAATCGACCTTAGCCCAAATCCTCATGCGCCTATATAACGTGGAAAAAGGCCGCGTTTTCGTGGACGGAATTGACATTATGGATGCCGATTTGGTCTCTCTGCGGGACGCCATTGCCTATGCGCCGCAGGACAATTTCCTATTTTCTGACACCATCACCAACAACATCGCCTTCTCCTCCCAAGAGCCGGATCAATCGCTAGTGAAAGAGGCTGCCGATTTCGCGGACATTGATGGCAATATCGAGGGCTTTCCCAAGGGGTATGACACCGTTTCCGGCGAGCGCGGCGTCACGCTTTCCGGCGGCCAAAAGCAGCGCATCTCTTTGGCCCGCGCCTATTACAAGAAAGCCCCGATCCTCATCATGGACGACACCGTTTCGGCGGTTGACGTAAAGACGGAGGAAACGATTTTGGAGAACCTCCGCACGATGAGGGAGAACCAAACCACCATCGTTATCGCAAGCCGCGTCTCCACGGTCCGTAAATTCGACAAGATTTTGGTGTTGGTCGACGGGGTGGCCGAAGGCTTTGCCCCCCACGCCGAACTCATGAAGACCTCACCTTCTTATCAGAAGATGGTCCGTTTGCAGCAGCTAGAAGCCGAAGCGCAGGAAGGAGGGAAGTCCAATGGATGAGTCCGACGAAACATTAAAACTTCGCGGCGACGTCAAAATCCCGACCCCGATCCTGCTGAAGCGGATGCTTTCTTATGCCAAAGGTTCTGCTTTTCCCCTCGTTGTGGCCTTCGTTTTCCTCCTCATTAATGTCGGGCTTAACCTTATCCTCCCGATGGCGATGGAATGGTTCGTCAACCTTTATAGCCCAGAGAATTTCGGCGAGACGACTTTGGCGATCATCCTCGGCACGGCGATCGGTTTCGGCGGCATCGTTTTGATCAACCAGGTATTCCGCTTCTTTGAGAACCTCATCCTTCAAAGGGTAGGCCAAAAGATCGTCTATAACCTCCGCATGGAAGTGTTCTCCCATATCGAATCGATGTCGCAGAACCAATTCAACGAGATGCCCGTCGGCTCTTTGGTCACCCGCGTGGCGAACTATACCGCCGCCCTTTCGAATCTCTTCACCGACGTCTTGCTCAACGTCTTGTCTAACCTCATCACCATCGTCGCGGTGTTCGTCATCATGGCGGTCAAGAGCTGGCAGCTCTCCCTGGCCTTGCTTGGGTTCGCCATCGTCATCGGGATCATTTCCTTCTTCTTTGGAGGGCAGATGGGTAAGAAATTCCGCGAAGAAAGGAAGTGCGTTTCCGACCTCAACGCCTTCTTAAGCGAGCATCTCTCCGGCATGAAAATCGTGCAAATTTTCAACCAAGAAGAGAAAAAACACGAGGAATTTGCGCAGAAAAACGAAAAATTGCGCAAATCCGCGTATGGCGTTAATTTTGCCTTCACTTTCTATCGCCCGGTCATCTCTTTCCTCTACTTCGCCGCGATCGCGGTCACCTTCGGCATGGGCTATAGCCTCCACTTCAACGCCGGCATGGTCGTCGCCTTCTATCTCTATCTTTCGCATTTCTTCCAGCCCATTCAGGCTTTCGCCGATCAGCTCCATCAAATCACCCATGCGCTCACTTCCTGCGAACGTCTATTCAATTTGATGGACGTCCCGCCGGAAGTCGTGGATTCGCCTGACGCCGTTTCTGTGGATCGCTTCCACGGGAAGATCGAATTCCAGAACGTTTGGTTCGCTTATGAAAAGGACAATTGGATCCTCCGCGACGTCAGCTTCACCGTCGAAGCTGGGCAGACCGCGGCTTTCGTCGGCGTCACCGGCGCGGGGAAAACCACGATCCTTTCCCTCATCGTCAGGAACTATAGTCCCCAGAAGGGACGCATCCTCATCGATGGGCGCGACATCCAGGAAATCAAAATCGACTCCCTTCGCCGCGGCATCGGGCAGATGCTACAAGACGTCTTCCTTTTCTCCGGCACGATCGAAAACAACATCACTCTCCGCGATCCTTCCTTCACCGAAGAACAGATCAAAGAGGCGGCCGATTACGTTGGGGCCACACCGTTCATTGAAAAAACCGAGAAGGGGTTCCAGACCGAAGTCTCCGAACGCGGCGAGAATTTCTCCGCCGGCCAACGTCAATTGCTTTCCTTCGCTAGGACCGTCCTACACAAACCGCAGATTTTGATCCTCGATGAGGCCACCGCGAATATCGATACCGAAACCGAGCAGGTCATCCAAGCCTCTTTGCTAAAGATGGCCTCCATCGGGACGATGCTCATCGTCGCGCACCGACTGTCCACCATCCAGCACGCCGACAACATCATCGTCTTGCAAAACGGCACCATATTAGAGCAAGGTAACCATCAAACCTTGCTGAAAAAGAAGGGTTACTACCATCGCCTATATACCTTGCAATTTGATGGAGGGGCGCAATAAAAAAGCGTCCCTTTCTTTTAGGGCGAAAAAATGAAGTCCGCGTGGGATTTCGGGTATTTATTTATCTAATAGGGCCCTAGAAAGCGCCGCGGAATAGCTGGCGTTTTCTTTGTCCAAGGGCTTCTTGGAATCGCAGATAGAACGGTATTCCCGCTTCACCTGATTGATGTAATCCTTCCCCTTGCCGTTTTTCTTATCAAAGGAGAGGTCATAGGAAAGCCAAAAGCGGCGGAATTTTAGCGAGGCGAGGTAGTGGCGGAGCAAACGTTCATCCCCCATCTTGGAAAGAAATTCCCTCCCGGCGGCGAAGAAAAGCAATTCCTTCTTCGCGCGTTCGAACCGTTTCGCGGAGGTCAGGGATTTCTCGTTGTCTTTGTGATACACATAGACGGGTTTTCGGAAGGTGATGACCCTCCTGGCGAAATAGAACAAGGAAAGATTGAGGGCTTCGTCTTCGAAAAGGTCTTCAGGATCGGACAAATAAATCAAAGGCCGCTTATCGAATAGGCTCTTCCGATAGGCTTTGTTCCACATGAAGCCGCGGATGGATAAATCGTGGAAATAGATGCGCAAAGCCTTCTCCCCCGGGACGTTTCTAGAAACCGAAAGAATGTAGGGGCGGGTATGTTTCTTTTTGCTGCAGATCGCAAAACCCCCAACGACGATATCGGCGTCTTTTTCCTTTTCGAAAGCCGCGCAGAAATCCTCGACGTAGTTGGGCCTAGCTTCATCATCCGCGTCCATGAAGCTCACGACATCGGCCTTCGCCAACGCGACGCCTTTCATCCTGGCGACGTTGGCAGGGGTCACTTCTTCTAGTTCAATGACCCGGAGGTTCTTATGGGCCTGGCCCATTTCCTTAGCAAGCGCCAAGGAACCATCCTCCGAGGGAGACAAAAGCAAAAGAACCTCATATTGTCGCTTGGTTTCCTGTCCTTCCAAGATGGAGAGGAGCGCCGTTTTCAAGGTTTGCTCCGACCGATAGGCCGGGATGATGACGGATAGATCCACGGAAAAAGGATAGGCACGCGGGCCTATTTCGTCAAAGCCCGTTTGCGAATATCCCCTTCTTTCCCGCGCGAAATAGTTCTCGACAAATGTCGCGGGGGAGCGTAAAGTCTTTCCTGCAGCCCAAGCAGAAAGGTGGTGAAGAGCAAATGACCGTGAAAGTCGTCGTCCGCGAAGGCGAGACCATCGATGACGCGATGCGCCGTTTCAAACGGGGCGTCAACAAGTCCGGCATCCTTCTTGAATGCCGCAAGCGCGAAGCCTACCTCAAACCGGGCCTCGCCAGGAAGATGAAATCCAAACTGGCGCGCCGGAAGAAGTGGTAATCGCTTCCTCCCTAGCAAAAAGATAACGGCGACCCTCGGGCCGCCGTTTTTCTATTCGTGGATATAGGCGCGTAGCACTTCCGCCTGATACATCGTGTGGGGACAATGTTGGTCGGTGCCAAGCGGGTAGCTTCTTTTCGCCCGCGGGTCTTCCACTAACTCTAGATCTTGCTCCTGACGGTAGATCACTTTGCATTCCAAAATCAAGGAAGGGATATCTAACGCGGGGGAAGGGACGCATTTGCTCTCCAATAAAGAGATCGCGCTCTCTTTGATCTTGTCCATCTCCCGTCCGGACTTCGAACCGAAGATGTTCGTCCTCGGATCCAGATGGCCCTTCAAAGGAATGTTCAGGGTAAAATTCCTCGCCTCATCCAACATGTCGTGGCTATAACGGCACTTCTTGATGTAGACGGTCACCATGGGGATATGCCATTGATTCCCAACCGTTCCCCAGGCGATGAGGAGGGCGTTGGTCTTCTTTTCCGTCTTCACAGTCAAAACCGCCCCGCTTAAGATGCCGCGGACGATTTCGTTCGCGTAATCGAATAATGCTACTTCTTTATCCATGGCTTCATCTTAAAGCCAAGCAAGAAAAAAGCCACTCATACGCGTAAGATAAATAAGAATAAGGAAGGGGAATCGACATGAACGCCCAAGAACGCTACCTATATAACCTCGGCCGCCTGGTGAAGGCCTATCAGAAATACACCGAATCCTGCGGGGCGCTTTATTTGCTCGCCTTGGGCGGGGAGCCTTCGGAAGAAGACGATTCGATGAAAGGGCTCATGGATTTGCTTAGCAAAGCCAAATCCCTCGACGAGGAAAAAGGTTTCGCCATCATGGAAGAATCCAAATGGGACAACGCGCTTTATCTGGCGGGGGAGAAACTCATGGTGCTCGACGTCGGGGTCGATTCGCTTTCGGAGAAGCCGGAAGACACCCGCGTGGACGAAGATTACGAGAACGCCGCCCTTGAGATGTCCGCCTTGGAGACGATGGTCCTATCGCTAGCCAAAGAAATCGACGCGCTCGTCGAGGCGAAATAGGTCTAGAAAAATAAGCAAAAATTTCGTGTTGATAGGGGAGGGGGTCATCGGTATAATAAGCCTCGCCCCTAAAGGGCCTAACGTGGACCGTTAGCTCAGTTGGTAGAGCAGCTGACTCTTAATCAGCGGGTCGCGGGTTCGAGTCCCTCACGGTCCACCACGTAACGAACAAACCGCCGGAATGGCGGTTTTTTCTATTTCTATCCAGGCGGCTAGAACATCACTTCGTTCCGAGCCTTTTGAAATACAAGCGCCAAAAGCGTTTGCTATAGTATTCAAGTAGTAAAAGAATCGATTGGACTCCGCCATGGAAAACAAAAGCCTTAAAGCCCTATTAGAGGGCGACATCAACCCCCTGGGGAAAATCCTCAATGGATTGGCTTTCATCCGAATGGAGCTCGGCGAGGGCTCCTGGGTCGGTCTATATTTATATGATCCGGAATCCGATGTGCTTCGCCTTGGGCCGTTTCAAGGCACCCCGGCCTGCGAGGAAATCGCTCCTGGAAAAGGGGTAGTGGGGGTTTGCTACAAAACCAAAAAACCGATGTATGTCCCCGACGTTTCCGTTTTCCCTGGCTATATTTGCTGCGACGCGAGCGCCAAAAGCGAATACGTCTGCCCCTTATATCAAGATGGCTCCCTCGTCGGGGTTTTCGATGTGGATTCCCCTGAATTAGACGGGCTTAAGGGGAAAGAAGATTACTTAAAAGAATGCGCGGAATTATTAAGCGCGCTGCCCTTCCCCTCCGTGGAATAAGGGCACCTTTGTTTTTGGGACATATAGCCCCAAAGCGATCAAATAAGCGAGCCCCGGAAACGAGGCGAGATAGATAATCGACAGCCACCAAGGCTGCTCATACACATAAAGGAACGGATAAGGTCCGTGAACCACTTTCGCCAGATTCAGAATCGTAAAGACAATCTCGTATAGCAGGGTGAACCCGATGGCGAAAACCGTGTCTTTGATCTCGTAATCGCTTGCCTCGAAGAACAACCAAGAAACCACGTAAAGCAACGGACAAAACGTATGGAGGACCAATAGGTGGCGGTGAAGTGTGATCTCATAGAACCCGCCGGGCTTCTCCAACTCCGATAACGGGGCCAAGAAAAGATAAACGGTAAAGAAGGTCAAGGTCAGTTGCACCGCGGCCATCAGGCGCAGAACGCGCAAAGCCTTGGGCTGGCCTTGCTTAAGAACAAAGAAGACGATGCAGACAATCGAGACCCCCGCGGCCAGCCAATTGGAAAGATTGGTATACCAAAGCAAAACGCCCCAATCCATTTTAGGGTAAACGAGGATGCCGACGACCTCCGCGATGACGAAGAGGATCTGGCAAATCAGCTTGGCGATGGATTTGGATTTCGCAGACACGCCTTTATTTTATAAGGATTAAACCGCGCGGATGTCAAAAACGCTTTTTGGGGTTAGGATATTTGGGTCGAACAGGCGCATAAATCCCTAAAAACGAATGTATGTCCCCCTTATTTTTATCGGATAACCCCGCGACTATCCTATGGATTGTGCTCGCTAGCTCCTTGCTTTTCCTCATCGTCGCCGGCTTGATCATCTTCTTTTTGGCGAAGGCCAGCGAAAAGAAAAAAGCGCGGACGGTCATCAAAATCGGCACCCCAAGGATCGAGGCGGAGAAAGCGCTCGGCGCCCCTGTTCAAGAAAGCAAGACCCCTGAGGGGAACGCCTTCTGCGTTTATGAGCAAGGCGGGGGATTCTATCTGAACATCGAATATGGACCAGATGGGCTCGCCAAAGACATCTCCACTTCCTCGGAGGGGCTTCCCAATTCCTAAAATAGGAAGCGGCCATTAAGATATATCGGCATGGAGCGGACCGTATCCTCTTATAAGAATTACAAAAACCTGCCCGCGGGGCGGACTTTGTTTTTCCTCCTCGTCGAGTATTTCGCCGTTTTGGTCTACGCGGTTTTCTTCTTCGCCGTCGCCGGGGCGCCGATATTGCGCAACCTCCCGGCGATCACCACCTCTTTGTCCGCCTCCCAAACCGTTCACAAAGAGATGCTGCAATTCGAGGCGGATTCCGGCTTGATCAGCATCGGGGAGGATGGCAACGCGATCGCCTCCGAAACCACGACGAACACTTATTTACTTTCTTTGGCGAAAACCGCCTATTTCCGTAATGACGAGCCTTTCCCTAAGGGCGTTGGTTCCCAAACGGTGACGGTCACCGCGGAGGAGTGCCTAGACTACGTTGACGCGGAAAGCCATTACACGAACGATGGCATCCTCCATTATTTCTGTGACTTCAAACCCGAGCACGAAGGCATTGATTTCTATGTCTACGAAGGCGAAGACGTTTCCGCGGACAAGACGGGATTCCTATTCGATCGTATCTTCGTCTTTGACGCGGAGGATTTTGAAACCTACCCCGAACTGAAAATGGACAAAGCCCGCGTTTTGGCGGACTACTTGATCCGCGGGGAACGTTCCTCGTCCACGAAGGCGTTTTATAACAAGCTTTATAACTCCCATCAGAAAGCCACGGGGATCTTCATCAAGGAAATCGAGGGGAAATCCGTCGAATATCGGGACTATGTCCGTGCGTTCAACGACTATTATTCGACCTACGTATTCGGCTATTTATTGACCCTTTCCTTATGCATTTTCATGGGCGTTTTGGCTAACGAACTGATCTTCCCGTTGATTTTCCGCGGCCAGTCTTTAGGCGCGAAGATCATGAAGGTCGGCACCGCCTCCGCGGACGAATTCGAGCCCGCGGTTTGGCAGCGAATCCTCAAAGGTTTCCTCAAACTCCTGCTTCAGTATTCCTCTTTGTTCTTCATCACGTTCTTCCTCTTCTCGTCGAATTACCTGTTCTATTCCTTTGGCGGGTTCTTGTTCTTCTATTTGGTCGCCGGGTCGGCATTGATGGATTTGGTTTCCATCATCCTCGCCCTCGCGGTCAAATCCCACCAAGGCGTCGCGGAGGGTATCGCCATGCTTAGCTACCGCGATCTGCGCTTCGGCCCAGAATTAAGCGCGGAGGAGGTCGTCGATGGAGAATAAAGAGCTCCAATACCAAAAGGCTGGGTTGGCCCGCCGAATCGGCGCGGTCGTCATGGATCAGTTCCTCCTCTTTTTCCTTACTTTTATTCTTTTGGCCGTCTCCAATAGCCTGATGGTGCAAACCCCCTTATACCATTCCTTGGTCGCGAAAAGGGAAACGGTGCAAGCCGCCTCTAACCTCTACGCGGAAGACGGCACCCAAATCGTTTCCTATCTTTCCTCGGATACCGAGCTAAGCGACCGCCAAAGGAAAGATGAGCTTTCGGGGAGGTTGAAGACGTTCTACGCCAACCGGGATTTCGCCTCCGCGGAAGACGAGGCCGCGTATACGACCCGTCGGCTGTCCTATGTTTATGAAGGCACGAACATGTTCGTCGTCTCCGAGGGGACGGTGACGGAAGCGGTGGACAACCCCTCGGTCTATTGGAGGTTCTATAAGAAAGACGCCACCGATTTCGCCTATAAACTCGTTTTGACGAGCCCGGGTTACCTCGACGCCACCCGCGGGGTCTTCCTCTATTTCGTCGTCGAGGCCTTGATTTGCTTTACCTTCTCGTTCTCTATTTTCTATGTATTGCTTCCCCTGACCGCGTTCCGCCGTGGCAGACGGACCTTAGGTAAAGCGGTTTTGAAGGTGGGCTATCTAGGCGCGGATGCCCTGAATCCCTCTTGGAAACGTTATGCCTGCTATTGCCTATTCCTCTACGGGGTCATCTATCTGGGATCGGTGGTTTCCTTCCTCATCCCGATCATCGTTTCGGTGTCGATGGTCTTCCTCTCGAAAAGGCGCCAGAACCTGGTCGAATATGTGACCAACATCTATCTCGTCGATAACCGGAGCCAAGAGATCTATCTCGACTATGGGGACTATGTCGTCCATACCGACGAACGCGAAAACGCGACTTTGGAAAACCCCGACCTCAAGACAAAACCCTAGTAAAATCCGTGCTTTTCCGCACAAAAATCTTTGATTTTAAATTGGCGTCCCTTATTGAAAGGGGGCTCTGCGCTTTGGTATAATGCTGCTACTAAAGCAGGTTTTTTCCATGGAAATCAAAATCAAACATTTGACGAAGCGTTTCCCCGGTAACCCGAAGAAAAACATCCCGGACACTACCGCGGTAAGCGATTTGAACCTCGACATCCCTGATGGCGAGCTCCTTGGTTTGCTCGGCCCTTCTGGCTGTGGCAAGTCGACGACCCTCTACATGATCTCGGGTCTGAAGCAACCCACCGAAGGCGAAATCTGGTTCGGCGACGAAGACGTCACTAACCTCACGCCGGAAAAGCGCGGCATCGGCATGGTTTTCCAGA
>ONGB01000076.1 GCA_900317295.1 uncultured Erysipelotrichaceae bacterium | reverse complement strand
ACTTTCTCCTTAGAAAGGAGGTGATCCATCCCCACGTTCCCGTAGGGATACCTTGTTACGACTTAACCCCAATCAGCGGCCCTGCCCTAGACGCCTGCCTCCTTACGGTTAGCACAGCGGCTTCAAGCATTGCCACCTCTCATGGTTTGACGGGCGGTGTGTACAAACCCCGGGAACGTATTCACCGCGACATGCTGATTCGCGATTACTAGTAATTCCGCCTTCGTGGAGGCGAATTGCAGCCTCCAGTCTGAACTGAGACCGGCTTTATGAGATTTGCTCCATCTCGCGATCTTGCTTCTCTTTGTACCGGCCATTGTAGCACGTGTGTTGCCCAGGACATAAAGGGCATGCTGATTTGACGTCATCCCCACCTTCCTCCGATTTGCATCGGCAGTCTCGCTAGAGTTCCCAACTGAATGATGGTAACTAACGACAAGACGACAAGGGTTGCGCTCGTTGCGGGACTTAACCCAACATCTCACGACACGAGCTGACGACAACCATGCACCACCTGTGTGGACAATAATTATTTTGCATCTCTGCTTTTATAAGTCCCATGTCAAGCCCTGGTAAGGTTTTCCGCGTAGCGTCGAATTAAACCACATGCTCCACTACTTGTGCGGGGTCCCGTCAATTCCTTTAAGTTTCAGTCTTGCGACCGTACTTCCCAGGCGGATGACTTAATGCGTTAGCTTCACCACTCCCATGCGGGAATAGTTAGTCATCATCGTTTACAGCGTGGACTACTAGGGTATCTAATCCTATTTGCTCCCCACGCTTTCGTGACTGAGCGTCAATGCAGTGCTGGTTAACCGCCTTCGCCACTGGTGTTCTTCCATATATCTACGAATTTCACCTCTACACATGGAGTTCCGTTAACCTCTCACGCATTCTAGCTTGGTAGTTTCCAAGGCTGTATGGGGTTAAGCCCCACGCTTTCACCTCAGACTTGCCATGCCGCCTGCTCACTCTTTACGCCCAATAATTCCGGATAACGCTCGTGACCTACGTATTACCGCGGCTGCTGGCACGTAGTTAGCCGTCACTTTCTGGCGAGGTACCATCAAACGCGAAGCATTTCCTCATCGCGCCGTTTTTCCCTCGTAACAGAGCTTTACAATCCGAAGACCGTCATCACTCACGCGGCGTTGCTCGGTCAGGCTTTCGCCCATTGCCGAAAACTCCCTACTGCTGCCTCCCGTAGGAGTATGGGCCGTGTCTCAGTCCCATTGTGGCCGGTCACCCTCTCAGGTCGGCTACACATCCTCGCCTTGGTGGGCTGTTATCTCACCAACTAGCTAATGTGCCGCAGGTCCATCTAAAAGTGGTGCAAACGCACCTTTCAAGCGAAGATCATGCGATCCCCGTTGTTATCCGGTATTAGCCAAGCTTTCGCCTGGGTATCCCAGTCTTAAAGGCAGGTTACCTACGTGTTACTCACCCGTTCGCCGCTAGGTAGCAAGCTACCTCGCTCGACTTGCATGTATTAGGCACGCCGCCAGCGTTCATCCTGAGCCAGGATCAAACTCTCAATGAAATATCAATTTTGATTTCTCAATTTTGATTCGATCTAGCTTCGAAATTATCTGGTTTACGTTTTTCTTTATAAAGAATCGACGTAAGTGTTTGTTGTCTATCTATCTAGTTTTCAAAGATCAGTTGCACACCGGGCTCTCGTCCAAGGGTCTCCCCTTATGGCGTGCTCGGTTATCTTATGCTTTTGGTTTGTGGCTTGCAAGGATTTTTTTCACTTTTTTTAAAACTTTTTTCAAAAGGCCTTCTTCTTACCCCTTTAGGGGTTAGAAGGGGGCGGTTCCCTATTTTTTACGCGTGCGCGCGAAGAATATATAAAGAAAGGACGTGCGCAGGCACGCCCTATCCTTATTGATGTAGAAGGAATCAGATCGCGGACTTCCAAAGCCCGTGGAGATTGCAGTAAGCATAGACCTCGATGGGCTTTTCGCCTTCGACGAGGGCGAAATCGGCTTTCGGGGCTTCGCCGGGCTTGAGGAAGCGGAAGGATCCGCCTTTGTCGGTGAGGAGGTAGATCCATTCGATGAAGTGCTCCGGGAGCATCGGATGGGCGACCGAACCGACGGCGACGTGGAGGACGTTGCCCTCCTTCTCGATGACGGGGACGTGCTTTTCGACCGCGCCGTCATTCATCAAAGCGACGAGTTCCTTCATCGGTTGGCCGCAGCAAGAAGGCTGGCAGCCGACTTCGTTGAGTTTGGCGACGATGGACCCGCACGCGAGGCATTTGTAGAACTTGACCATGATATCTCTCCTTATGGTTGCCTCTATTGTAAAACGAAGAAGGGGGCAGAGAAAGGAAGACGCGTCAGGACACAAAGGTGTAGAAATACACTTTTTCATTTTCAAAAGGTGTAGAAATACACTTGCGCGATTCCCAAAAGCGCAGAAATACACCCTATGCCCATTTCAAAAAGCCGCCCCGATTTCTCGAGGCGGCTTCGTTTTTTATTTCCTCTTCGCGGTGATCAGCAAGAGGTAATACAGGACGCGGATGAAGATGACGATGAAGTCGCTATACATCACGAACCCGCAATAGAGGGCGACGTTTTTCTGCTCCGCGCATCGCGAGAGCATCCTACGGATCTGATATCCGTCGATCGCCGTCGCGATCAGCAAGACGATGAAGTAGATCCCCGAGAATATCAGGGAGAACTGCAGATACGCGCCCGGGGCGAAGATGAACAGGGGGATGAACACCATCGACATGATGGATGCCCCGAATAGCAACGCCAATCCGAAATAGGCGAGGAAACTGAAGTCGCGTTTGCTGAAGAACCCGACGAAGAATAGGGCCAGGAACACGACCGCGGAGATGCCCGCCGCCAATCCGATGAGACGGAAATCCACCCCAAGGACGACGAAGGAGGAGAGGAACACCCCCATCAACGCCGCATAGATCAAGTAATGCGGCAGGATGCTATGCTTCCCGCGCATGAAGGCGAAGCGAAGGACGAATCCGTCGATCAATAAGGCGACGAACGACCCGATCATGATGGCGAAATAGGTGATGATCGCCGTCTTCGCCGATTCGAAGTCGTCGAGGATCGTCGCTTTGCCGATCCAGGTGGCGAACACCCATCCGATCAGAAAGGCGACCGCGGCGCTGACGATAAGGCCAATGGCCATGAAGCCATAGGACTGCGCCAACAATTTCGAGGGGTTGCCACCCTCGACGATCGTTCTTCCGTCCCGATCGCGGACGCTGCTGCCGTCGACTCCCCTAACTTCTTGGAAGTCGGAGGACATGCTTAGCCCACCAAGCCTTCGATGAGGCCTTTATAGGAATCTAGAGCGAGGGAGGCACCGCCGACGAGCGCGCCGTCGATGTCTTCTTCGGACATGTATTCGGCGATGTTATTCGGCTTGACAGAGCCGCCATAGAGGATGCGGATGTCCGCGGCCACCGGCCCGAACATCTCGCGGAGGGTGCGGCGGATGAAGCCGATGGTGTCCTCGGCGATCTCTTTGGTCGCCGATTTGCCGGTGCCGATGGCCCAGATGGGCTCATAGGCGATGACGACTTCCTTCGCTTCTTCCGGGGTCAGGCCATCGAGGCCGACGCGGATCTGCTCGGCGACCCATTTCTTGGTCTCGCCTTTTTCGAAGGTCGCTTCGGACTCGCCGCAGCAATAGACGGGGTGCATCTTCGCCGCGAGGAGCGCTTTGATCTTCTCGTTGCACTTCTCGGAGGTCTCGCCGTTATATTCGCGGCGTTCCGAGTGGCCCAAGATGACCCAATCGATGCCGAGCTCTTGGAGCATCGGGATCGAGATTTCGCCGGTGTAGGCGCCATGGTCATGCTCGTTGCAGTTCTGCGCGGAGACGATGAGGCGCGGGTCGGCGTTTTCTTTGACGGTCTGGAGGCAGACGAAGGTCGGCGCGACGCCGACGTCGATGCCATGGGAAATGGCATATTCGACCATGTCCTTGGAGCCCAAGGCGAATTCCTTGGCCTCCGAGGGGGTCTTGTTCATCTTCCAGTTGCCGAGGAGCAATTTCTTACGCATTTTTCGTATTTCCTTTTTCTCTTAGCGGAGGATCTCGACGCCGGGGATCTTGCCGTCGAGTTCAATCATCTCAAGGGACGCGCCGCCGCCGGTGGAGACATGGGAGAACTTCTCTTTGTAGCCAAGCTGCTTCGCCGCGGAGGCGGAGTCGCCGCCGCCGATGACGGAGAAGGCTTTGCCTTCGAGTTTGGAGATGGCTTCGCAGACGGCGATGGTGCCGGCCTGGAAATCCTTCTGCTCGAACACGCCCATCGGGCCGTTCCAGAAGACCATCTTCGCGCCAGCGATCGCTTTCGCGTAGGCTTCGCGGGTCTTCGGGCCGATGTCGACGCCTTGGAATCCTTCGGGGATGTCGCCTTCGACGACGCGGATCTCGCGGTCGCCTTCTTCGAACTGGTTGGTGATGACGGAGTCGATCGGGAGGAGGATGCGGCCTTTGGCTTCTTCAAGGCACTTCTTCGCATAGTCGAGGGAAGCGTCTTCGCAGAAGGAATCGCCGATGTTCTCGCCGAGGGCCTTCTTGAAGGTATAGGCCATCGCGCCGCCAATGATGACGAGGTCGCACTTCTTGAGGAGGGAGTCGATGACTTTGATCTTGTCAGAGACCTTAAGGCCGCCGAGGATGGCGACGTAAGGACGGTCTTCCGGCTTGACCTCGACGCAGCGGGAGAGGTTATCGACCTCTTTGATCATGAGGTAGCCTTCCGCGACGGGCTTGCCTTCCGCTTTCAGGCATTCGGGGACGCCATAGGTGGAGGCGTGGGCGCGGTGGGCGGAGCCGAAGGCGTCCATGACGAAGGCGTCGACGAGGGACGCCCACTCTTTGGAGAGTTCGGGGTCGTTCTTTTCTTCGCCCGGCTGGTAACGGGTGTTCTGGACGAGGAGGATCTCGCCGTCTTTGAGGTTATCGACCGCTTCTTTGAGGACGGGTCCGCGGTTTTCTTTGCAGAAGACGACATTGACGTCGCGGCCCATGGCCTCGGAGATGTGCTTCTTAAGCGGTTCGACGCAGATGCACATGCAGTTCTTCTTCATCTGGGCGTCGATTTCCTCTTGGGTCTTCTCGCCCTTCTTGAGTTTCTTCCACTCGACTTTGCCGAGGTGGCTCATCACGACGAGGCGGGCGCCCTGCTTCAAGAGGTGGGCGAGGGTCGGGATGGCCGCGCGGATGCGGTTGTCATCGGAAATGACGTCGCCTTTGTGCGGGACGTTGAAGTCGACGCGGACGTAGACTTTCTTTCCCTGCAGATTCTTCAGGTCATCAACAGTTAGCATTTGATTTTCTCCTTGCTATGTTTTGGGCCAATTGGCCCATACGGGGATATTCTACCCCAAACGCGGCCGCGTGTGTGTATAGGAATGGAAGGAAAAGAAAACAGGCCGGGATCCCGGCCTGTTTCCGTTAGAAACTTGTCCTTATTTGAGTTCGGAGAAGTACTTGATGGTGCGGACCATCTGAGAGGTGTAGGAGTTCTCGTTGTCATACCAGGCGACGACTTGGACTTCGT
>ONGB01000034.1:6000-28143 GCA_900317295.1 uncultured Erysipelotrichaceae bacterium | reverse complement strand
CATGGTGGGCCAAGGCGGAGTTGAACCGCCGACACATGGATTTTCAGTCCATTGCTCTACCAGCTGAGCTACCGGCCCATGCGCCTGGCGGACCATACGAGATTCGAACTCGTGATCTCCTCCGTGACAGGGAGGCATGTTAGACCGCTACACCAATGGTCCATGCTTCTCCGCCTGAGGCGCGGAAGTTATTATCCAAATATCACAAGGGGAAATCAAGGGGTTTTCTATGGTTTCTCGCCCTTTCTTTTCGCTTTCCTTAAGGACTACAATAGCCCCATGGCTTTCCTAAGCGTCGAAGCATTATCCAAAACCTACCTTCCCGGCACCCCCGGGGAAGTCATCGCTTTGCGCGATGTCTCCTTTTCCTTGGAGAAGGGGCGCTTCTATGTGATCTATGGCCCTTCCGGGGCGGGGAAAAGCACGCTACTTAACCTCATCGGGGCGATGGATTCCCCAACGATCGGCCACGTCCGCATGGAAGGGGAGGACATCTCCTCGCTTAATGAGAAGCAGAAAGCGGCCTATCGCCGCGACAAAGTCGGCTTCGTCTTCCAGTTCTATAGCCTCTTCCAGAAGCTTAACGCTTTGGAAAATATCCAATTGGCGGCCTCGCTTTCCAAAGACCCTCTAGACCCCGTCAAGATGATCGAGGCGGTCGGGTTGAAAGATAGGAAACTCAGCTACCCCCGCGAACTATCCGGCGGCGAGCAGCAACGCGTCGCGATCGCCCGCGCCATCGTCAAGAAGCCCCTGCTCCTCCTCGCGGATGAGCCGACCGGGGCCTTGGATTCGAAAACCGGCGGCGAGGTGTTGGCCTTGCTTTCTAGCCTTTGCAAAAGGGAAGGCATCACCGTCTTGCTTTCCACGCATAACGAGAAGATCGCCTCCTGCGCGGATGCGGTGCTACGCCTAAACGACGGGGTCATCTCCCCGATGGAATATAACGATCACCCGATCGACCCCAAGGACATCGAATGGTAAAAAGCGAGGCGGCGCCTCGCTTTTCCTTAATTTGGGAAATGGTTATCTAAGAACGCGTCGACCGCTAAGAAGAGACTAGGGTCAAGCTCCTTCGTCTTCGGTTTGTTCTCCAAGGCGAAGGCGGAGAATTCCTCTTCGCTGAGCTTTCCTTTTTGATAGGCCTTGGTCTTTTTCATCCCTTCGTAATAAGCGTCATGGGCCTCTTGGCTTAGCCACGGGGCGGCGTGGGCGATGCCTTCGCGGATATAGAGCTCGGCGTTAGGAAGATTCATCTTTTGGACTTGGTAGGCCGCGGAGCTTTTCTTGTAATCAACCGTCTCATCTTTTGTCCCATGAATCAGGAAATACGGGGTTTCCGGATGGGATTTGATGACATCGGAGGCCGAGATGAAGCTATCCGTCCCGTAGCGGGCGAGGTCCACCAGATCGAAGGTCGGCACCGTGGCGTAGGCCCAATCCCCGACGGTCTTCGCCGCGGAATGGATCATGAAGGTATTGGGGGTGTCATAGCCCGAGAAGGCGATGACGGCGAAGGGGGTTTGATCATAGGAAATGGAGGTCATCACCCCATAGGCCCCGACCGAATGGCCGACAAGCGCGAGGGGGAGCGAGGATAAATCCGTCCGCGATTTAATATAGTTTTCCGCGGATTTGACGTCATGGGTCCCCTGTCTTAAGCCCTTATCCCATCCTTTGCCTTCCGAGGAGCCAGAGGCGGTGAGATCGAAGGAGAAGACCGCGTAATCTTTCGCGAGGAAATGGGGGATGAGGGCGCTTTCGTTGCTATCCGCCTGCCCGCCCATACCATGGCAAGAAAGGATCAATCCTTTAGGCGAAACGGGCTTATAGACATAGCCGGAAAGCTGGTATTTGCCCGAGGGGAAAGACACTTCTTCGCGAAGAGAAAGCTCGGGGAAATCGCGTTGAGCGGCCACCGCGTCATATAAGGGACCGTCTAAATCTTCTTTATTGGACAAACGGCGGGCGAACAAATGGTCAAAAACGATGTTCCCCGCGATGATGCCAGGGGCCACGTAAAACAAAGCAAGAGCGGAGACCGCGATTCCGGCGATCAGCCAACCCTTGGCCTTTTTGCTAAGTTTCTTCTTTTCGCCCATGAGCGGCATTTTAGGACAAGAAAAGGGAAAACGCACCTTCTAAATGCACGTTCACCCGCCTGCGGGGATTTGCTTTATAATATGAGGTATGCTGGATTACGCTCCCCTGCACGCCTATTCGGGATATAGCTTTCTGCAAAGCGCGCTTTCCCCCGTCAAATTGGCGTCTTTGGCCCTAAAAGAGGGGAGCCCCTACCTCAGTCTATGCGACTTCGGATCGCTTTCGGGCGCCCCGGAGATCGAGCGCCTCGCCAAGGGGCGGAACCTCTCCTGCGTCCACGGGATGGACGTCGAGATCGACGGTAACCGCTTCTCCTGCTTCATCGAGACCGAAGAGGGATACCGCAATCTCCTCTTGCTCTGCTTAAAGCAAAGCGAAGGATCTTTGGATTTGCCTTTTCTCCAATCTCATTGCGCCGGGCTGACGGTGATTTTGGACGGGGGGCATTCCTTCTTATACCGCCGCTACCAAGAAGATAAAGAAGCCCTGGCGACGGATTTGTCGCGCCTAAGCAAAGGCATCCCCTCTTTCTATCTAGGGATCCCCTACCTCCCGAAGGAAAGGGAATTCGCGACCTTTTTAAGGGCCTTCGCCTCCGTCTATCCTTATCCGCTTGTCGCCTTCCCCCACATCCTCTATGCCAAACCGGAGGACGCGATCGCTTTGGCGATCCTGCAAGCCGTGGAGAGCAAATCCACCTTAAGCGAGAAGAAGAAAACCGGGGACTGCTACTACCTCGGTAGCGACGAGGCCAAAGCCTATTTCACCCCCGAAGAACGGCAAAAGAGCCTAGAAATCGCTAAGAAATGCGCGGAATTCCGCTTCCAGAAAAAGCGCGGAGGCTTGCTTCGCTTCCCCCTGCCCGAGGGGACGCTCCCGGAAGAAGAACTCCGTCGGCTGGCCTACGAAGGATTGAACAAGAAGAACCCCGGTTTCGGGGAAGAATACGCCAAGCGATTGGAATATGAGCTCGCGATCATCGCCAAGATGGGCTATGCGGATTATTTCCTCATCGTCGCCGACTATGTCCATTACGCGAAGACCCATGGGGTGACCGTCGGCCCGGGCCGCGGCTCTTCCGCAGGCTCTTTGGTCTCTTATGCCTTGGACATCGTCGCCCCCGACCCCATCAAATACGGGTTGCTCTTTGAGCGCTTCCTCAACCCGGAACGCTCCTCGATGCCGGATATCGACGTCGACTTCTCCGATATCGGTCGGGGCAAAGTCATCGCCTATGTCCAGCAAAAATACGGGATCGACCACGTCGCCCACATCATGACGATGCAGACCTTCCTCGCTAGGCAATCTTTGATCGATGTCGGCAAGGTCTTCGGCTACCCCGAACATGAAATCGCGATGCTCAAGGACACCCTCCCGGAGCGCAGCGGCGACTCCTTGGGGCAGAATTACCGCACCAACGCGAAATTCCGCTCGCTCGTCGATAGCGACCCCTACTACAAAGAAATCGTCTCCCTCGCCGGGAAAATCGAGGGTTTGCCCAGGCAAAGCGGGCTTCATCCCGCCGGGATTCTGCTTAATGACCGACCCCTAGAAGAGGCGATCCCCATCTCCGTGCAGGAAGGCGTTGGCTACGTCGAGCAATTCGATTTCTCCGATCTCCAGGACCAGGGGTTCCTCAAGATGGACTTCCTCGGTTTGACCAACCTTTCGATCATCGATGATTGCCTCGCCCTCATCAAGAAGAACCACGGGATCGAGCTTTCCCCTTATGACATCCCTTACGAAGACAAAGCCTCCGTCGCGCTGATCGCCGAGGGAAAGACCGCAGGCTTATTCCAACTAGAATCCGCGGGGATGAACCGCGCGATCAGGGAAATCAAACCGCGCCGCTTCATCGACGTCGCGGCGACCATCGCCTTATATCGCCCCGGCCCAATGGATTCGATCCCGACCTATGCAAGGCGCAGCCAAGGCAAAGAAAGCGTGCGCTACCCCTCCCCCTGCCTCGAATCCGTCTTGCGGGATAGCTATGGGGTCATCGTCTATCAGGAGCATGTCATGCAAATCGCAACCGCCTATGCGGGCTTCACCTATGGGCAGGCCGATAACTTCCGTCGCGCGATCTCAAAGAAAGACGCGGCGAAGATGGCTTCTCTTAAGGAAGACTTCCTCCGCGGGGCCTTGTCTAACGGGCATCCTAAGGATGAAGCCGAACGGATCTACGCCTCCTTATTCAAGTTCGCCGATTATGGCTTCGGCAAAGCCCACGCGGTCGTTTATGCGATCTTGGCGTGCCAGATGGCCTATCTAAAGCTCCATTACCCGCAGGAATTCTACGCGGCGGTGCTCGATTTCGGCGGGGGCGGCGGGAATAAGCTGCCCGCCTTGCTCTCCGAGATGAAGCGGGCCAAGGTTTTATTGGCCTTGCCTGACATTAATCTTGCTGGGTCATCTTTCCTTCCCCGTGACGGGAAGGTCATGCTGCCCCTAACCGCGGTCAAGGGGATCCTAGGGAACCTCATCCACGCGGCGCTAGACGAACGGGAGATGAACGGGCCTTATGCCTCGTTCTTCGATTTTGCCTTACGGCTAAAGAAAAAAGGACTGAATCTCCCCTCCTTAATCCGCTTGATCGACGCCGGATGCTTCGATTCGTTTGGCATTGAGCGCCCCCGTTTGCGCATGACCGCCCCCGCGGCTTTGGATTACGCGGACGTCAAAGGCGGCTTGGGCGATGGGCCCTCGCTCATCGATTTCGATATTCCTTTGCCTTCTTATGTCGATGCTGATCCTGATCCCTTGGGGGACCTGCTCGCGGAGAAAGAGGCGGTCGGCCTCATGATTTCCGGCTCGCCCCTATTGCTCAAAGAGAAGGAAATCGCGGAAAAGGGATTGCTGTCCCTATCCGAATTAGAAACCGCGGGGCGGAACTTCGGCTGCGCGGGCGTATTGAAGTCCGTGCGGACCCACCTAAGCAAAAAAGGCACCAAGATGGCCTTCCTCGTCGTCTATGACGCGGAGGGCGAGGCGGAATTCACCTTGTTCGCCGATGCCTATGACGCGGCTTATCCCCTGCTCAAAGAGGGGAGCCTATTAGCGATCTATGGGGCGAAAGACGATTACCGCCCGGGACGCTACATCGCTAGGCGCGTCGAATCCTTATGAAAGGGGCTTGATTCACTATGGCCAATAAATTCCTGATCATCGATGGCAATAGCCTGCTTTTCCGCGCGTTTTACGCGACTTCCTATGGCGGCCCCGAGACCATCATGCGGAACAAAGAAGGCATCCCGACGAATGCGATCTTCGCCTTCTCCAACATGATCGCCAAATTGCTCTCCTCATTGCAGGAGGGCGACGCGGTGTTCGTCGCCTTCGATAAGGATTCCCATACGTTTAGGAAAGAGGAATTCGCTTCCTATAAAGCCAACCGCAAACCGGCGCCGGAGGAGCTCGTCCCCCAATTCCCGATCTCCCGCGATTTCTTAGACGCGCTTAACGTCAAGCAATACGAGGAGCATGGCATCGAGGCCGATGACATCGCGGGCTCCATGGCGATGCTAGGGGAAAAAGAAGGCTACCAGGTCGAGGTTTATACCTCCGATAAGGATTACCTCCAGCTCGTAAGCGAGGGCATCGCGGTCAATTTGCTCCGCAAGGGATTAAGCGACATCGACCGCATCACCCCTTCCCGCATGCAAGAGGAATTCGGCTTCGCCCCGAAGCAGATCATCGATTACAAAGGTTTGCGCGGCGATAGCTCGGATAACCTCCCCGGCATCCCCGGAGTCGGCGAGAAGACCGCCTCGAAACTCATCGCGGAATATGGCTCTTTCGACGCGATCATCGACGCGGCCAAACAAGGCCTAATCAAAGGCAAAGTCGGCGAGAATATCGTCGAAAACGAGGAAATGGGCCGAGTCTGCTACCGCTTAGCGACCATGAAGCTAGACGCCCCGCTTCCCTTCTCCCCCAAAGACTGCGTTTACGCGGGATATGATTTAGAAAAGATCTCCGCCTTCGCATCGAAATACGAATTCCGTCAATTGCTGTCGCGCCTCCCCTCCTCCTATAAACGGGTTTCGGCGTCCAAGGAAAAATGCCCCGAGACCGTTGAAGTCTCCGCTTTGCCTAACTTAAAGCCCGGGATGATCGGCGTCGCCTTAGACGTCGAAGAGAACGCCTATCAAGACGCGGAGATCCTCGGCATCGCCTATACCGATGGGTCATCCCTTTATTACGAAAAGGCCGCGGATTTCGTTAATGATAAAGCTTTGCTTTCCTTGCTTGCGGATCCCTCGATCCTCAAATGTGTCTATGACGGGAAGGCTTTAGAAGTCGCTTTGTCGCGGCTTGGGCTCAAAGTCTCCGGGATCGATTTCGACCTCTCCTTATCCGCCTACCTCATCGATTCTTCTTTGACTGGCGTCCCCGAGCAGATCTACGCCTCCTTTGGGGTGGATTTGGGCTCCGGGGGGATGAGTTTGCTAGGAGACGGCGAGGTCTCTAGGCGCGGCAAGATGGCCTTCTACGCGCTTAAGCTGCGCGGCGAAGCCCTCAATAAACTAAAAGAAGACGGCTCCTACGCCTTATATCGCGACATCGAGCTCCCGCTTTCCCGCGTCCTAGCGAAGATGGAGATCGAAGGGTTCCCCCTCAACGAAAAGGAACTCTCCGCGATCGGGGAAGGCTTTAGGAAGAAACGCGATGAGCTGCAAAAGACCATCTACGCCCTCGCGGGGGAAGAATTCAATATCGCCTCCCCGAAGCAGGTCGCGGTTCTGCTTTACGATAAACTCGCCCTCCCCGGCCCGAAGAACCGTTCCACTTCCGTCGACGAATTGAAGCGCTTGGCCTTGGATTACCCGATCGTCGCGCTCATCTTGGAATACCGGAAATACGCGAAACTGGTCGGGACCTACGTCGATGGATTGCTCCCCCACATCAAAGAAGACGGGAAGATCCATACCTGCTTCAACCAAGCCCTCACCTCCACGGGCAGGCTATCTAGCTCCAACCCCAACTTGCAGAACATCTCCACCCGCGATGAGGAGAGCAAGATGATCCGCAAGGCCTTCCATTACGAAGACCCCCATTGGAAAATCCTCTCCCTCGACTATAGCCAGATAGAGCTGCGCATCCTCGCGGGGCTATCCCATTGCCAAGCCTATATCGACGTCTTCGCCAAAGGGCATGACGTCCACGCGGAGACCGCGCGTAGGATCTATGGGATTCCCGAAGGGACTGAAGTACCCCATGACCTAAGAAGGAAGGCCAAGGCCGTCAATTTCGCGATCATCTACGGCACGACGCCTTTCGGATTATCCGAGCAGATCAACGGTTCGCCCGCCGAGGCGAGCCGCATCATCGCTTCCTTCTACTCTTCCTACCCGGAGATCGCCGCCTATTTGGAGAAGATCGTCGAAGAGGTCAACGCGCAGGGCTACGTCACCACGATGTTCGGCAGGAGGCGTTACCTCCCCGACATCAAAGATGCGAATTACGTCAAACGCGAAGCGGCGAAGCGCGCGGCCCTTAACGCCCCGATCCAAGGCTCCGCGGCCGATTTGATCAAGGTGGCGATGCTGAAGGCCGACCAAGTCCTAAAGGAAGGCAATTTCCGTTCGAAGATGGTCTTGCAGATCCACGACGAACTGCTCTTCGCCGTCCTTGACGAAGAGGAGGCCACCTTGCTGCCCAAACTCAAAGAAGCGATGGAAAACGCCGTCGAATTCCCCGTCAAGCTCTCCGTGGAAGGTTCGCTTGGGGCCACCTGGTTCGACGCGAAGGATTAACGAATATGCCTGAACTCCCCGAAGTAGAAACCGTGAGGCGCATCCTCCTAGAGAAGATGCCTAAGAAAAAGATCTATGATGTTTTGATCTACCGGAATAAGAACGTTTTCCCTTCCTCCTCCGCCTTCATTAACGGGGTGGTCGGCAGGAAGTTCGTAAACCTTTCTAGGCGCGGGAAATACCTGCTTTTCCACCTCGATGATGGGCAAATCGTCCTCTCGCATCTAAGGATGGAGGGGCATTACGAATTCCGCGCCCCTGGGGAGGGGATGAAGAAATACGACATCCTCAAATACGTCTATAGCGATGGCTCGGGCCTCGTCTATGTCGATTCGCGCCGCTTCGGGACGTTGGAATTGCTTGCTTCTAAAGAAGACTTGGTCTCTACTTCCGTGGGCAAACTCGGCCCAGAGCCCCTTGATTTGGACCTAGATGATTTCTATATTGCCCTGCAGAAAAGGAACGACCCCATCAAAGAGGCCTTATTGGATCAGACCCTCGTCGCGGGGATCGGGAACATCTACGATTCGGAGATCCTCTTTGCGGCGAAAATCCATCCATTGGAACCCTGCAAGAACATCAAGAAAGATCAATTGCCTCTTCTAAAAGAAGCGATGGTCAATATCCTCGGGCGGGCCATCGAACTGGGCGGCTCGACGATCGATACCTTCCATCCCGACCTCGGGGTCGATGGGAGGATGCAATTAGAGCTAAAGGCCTATGACCAAGAAGGCATGCCCTGCCCCAGATGCGGGAAGAAGATCCGCCGCATCATGCTCGGCGGGCGCGGCACCTATTATTGCCCCCATTGCCAAAAACGCATGCATGCCCCCCTTGTTTTGGGCGTCACCGGGCCGATCCACGCGGGAAAGAGCACCGTTTCCGCTTATTACGTCAACCAAGGATTCGCCCTCTTCGACGCGGATAAGGAAGTCAAGGAACTCTACCGCGATAAGCAGGTCCAAAAAGACATCAAGAAGCTACTTGGCCGCGGTGCCTTCCTTAAAGGAAAAGTGAACGCGGACTATATGCGCCTCGCCTTATCCGAGAAGAAAAAGAAGAAGGCGTTAGAGAACTATCTCGATCCCCTGCTCCTTAAAAAAGCCAAGAAGGCCATCGCGGATTGCAAAGCTCCTGGGATCGTCTTAGATATCCCCCGCCTCTTCCCCTCGGGCTTTGGCGATCTTTGCGATGAGGTAATCCTCGTCGAAAGCCAAGAGTCCACCCGCGCGAAAAGGCTTTTTGACGAAGGCAGGGACGTGGACGGATTGATGAAGCTCAACGCTTCCTATCCTCTCTCCGAAGCGAGAAAACGCGCGACTTATATCATTGAAAACGAGGGCAGCAAGGCCGCCCTCGAAGAGAAACTAAGCAAGATCAAGCTTGGTTAATGAAGATCTAACGAAGTCACGTCGAGCGCCTTGCGGCAGAAGTCTTCCAAAAGATTCTTCAATTGGCTTGCTTTCGCTAAGCCGATGATGTCACGGTACATCCCCACGATCGCCTCGAAGGAGAAATCGCTGGTGAAGGCCGTGGCTTTTTCTTCTTTCGCGCGGGCGTTGAGCAGCGGGAAGATGATGGAAGAATAGACGTAGGCGGTGTGGTTTTCGTTGCCGAAATCGTCGAGGACAAGCAAATCGCAAGCGCATAGGTCCGCCATCTTCTGCTCGAATTCCTTTTTCCCGTGGATCGATAGCTCTTTGAGTTCTTCCACCAGGCGCGAGGTTTCGGCGAAGGCGACTTTTTTGCCTTTTCTAGCGAAATCATTGGCCAAGCAGGCGAGCAGGAAAGATCTGCCGGAACGCCTTCTGCCGCGCAGATAGAGCCAATCATGGCAATCGCCGGAAAGCATCTGGGCGGCCTTGATGAGGGCCGGGCTTTTGGTCTTGGTGCGGTCGACGTCGTGGTTGACGCTTTTCTTCCACCACTCATCGGGGAAATCGCGGTAGAGGAAGGCGGAATCGTATTCGCGCTTTTCCTTGGCTAAGGGGCAAAGGCGGTAGTTCGTGCGGATGACCCCGCCTTCTTTGGATAGTTCGATCTGATAATGCGGGGTGGGCTTATCGCATTTCTCTAAGCCGGGGCAACGATCGCAATAATGGAGGTCTTCCAACAGATTGAGGAAAGGGACCATCGAGGCTTTGACCTCGGATTGTTTCAGTTTGAATTGGTCGCGGATCAAAGAATAGACGCGTTCGTCTTTCTTTAGTTCGCCCAAAGCCATCTTGATGGAGGCGTTCAGCGTGCCATCGTCTTCGATGTCTTTGGCCTCGACTTTCTTAAAATCCTTATTATCCATTGGGGAACGCTTTCCTTAATGCGGCTTCTAGTTCTGCTTCGGAGACGGAATCCTCGTCTTCTTTCTCATTATTTTGCGGCTCGATTTCTTTTTCGGGAAGGGGATCGGAACGCTTTTTCGCCTTCCTTCTTTCGCGGAGGGAGGCATTGAGGCACTCCATGGCATCACGGGCGGTCGAGGCGGCTTCCTTGCGGACCAATTCGGCGCCGAGTTTTTCCGCGAGGGGGCGGGAAAGCTCCCCTTGGGTGACGGTCAAAACATAATCCACGAGGGCGTTGATCGCCGGATAGGATAGCCCAATCTCGAAATGCAGATCCTCGACGAGGCGGAGGTCGGTGGACGCGGGTTTCCTCCCGCCTTGGAGGAGGGAAAGATACTGCGCTGGAGCGTAGGTCTCCATGATCCGGACCTTCTTCGCCAAAGGCGAATCGCTATCGGTCTGCGTGGGTTTGCCCTTGCTGACCGGCCCTTTCCTAAGGTAAGAAAGCGAGGCGCCTTCGCGCATTTTCTTCTTGGCTTTTTCTTTATCGAGGACAGCCCTTCCATTAGAAAGGTGGAGGCAATCGTAGGCGAATTCCGCGGTGCTTTCCCCAGGGAGTCCATATAAGGAGGAGAGATCGGCGAGGAAAGAAAGGTCTTCCTCGGAGAGCTTCTTCGCGTCGAATCCGAGTTGGGTCAAGCGCAGGGCAAAGGCCCCGGAATCGAAGGACAAGGCAAGGCGGGCTGGGCCATCCAGCAAGGCGGCGAAGGCGCTTTTCGCATACACGGGGTCGTCCAAATCGGGATGGAAATATTCCGGGAAGGACATCGAGACCTCCTTCATCCCCTCGATGCGGGGCGGGAGGGCGTAGCGTTCCTTGATGGCCTTATAGGCTTCCTCCCCCACCGCTTTGCGGAGGGAGCCGGAAAGCAAGACGTCGCCTAAGAAATCCTTGGGGGATTTGGGGGCGTAGACTTCATAGGAATAGACCTTCGTCCCCGAGGGGTCTTGGGCGAAGAAGGTCCGGAGCAATCCAAGGGCCTCCAAAGGCGACAAAGCCAAGGCGAATTCCCCCGGGGTCAGCCCCGTTTTGAGGAAAAGGCTTTCGTGGGTGGGGAGCACCCCGTCTTTGGGATAAAGGCTTTCTTGGTAAAGAGCGAGGTATAGCCCCGCGGCGCGCGCTCCGATCAAAGGAAGGTAGAGCTCGGAAAGCGAAGAGAATCCCCCATCGCTTAGGCGGGCCATCCCCCGGATCTGGTAAAAATCGGATGCGCTGAGATTTCGCATGCGGCTAGTATAGAACAAGACTTCTTAACCTTCTATCAAAAAAATTAGGCGCCATCGGGCTTTTTTGGAGTTTTCCACATTGAAACATAGCGCATTTACTACCAAAAATTGAGTTATCCACATCGCGAAAAAACATGGGGATAACAAAAACGCTTTTCTTTCTACACGCGTGCGAGGTTTCGTCTTATAATGTTAGGGATAATTGCACCTTTGCCTTTGAAAGGAGCCTCTCATATGTTACACAAAATCGGCGTTCTCACTTCCGGCGGCGATGCCCCAGGCATGAACTGCGCGATCCGCGCCGTCGTCCGCGCAGGTTTGCGCTTTGGCCTTGAAGTCTATGGCATCAACGATGGCTATCGCGGCTTGGTTGAGGATGACATGGTCAAGATGGACCGTTCCTCCGTCTCCCGCATCGTCAATCGCGGCGGCACGATCCTCCGCACCGCGCGTCTTCGTGAATTCAAGGAAGAAAGCGTCCGTCAAAAGGCGGTAGACAACCTTCGCCGCCGCGGGATCGAAGCCCTCGTCGTCATCGGCGGCGACGGTTCTTACATGGGCGCGAAGAAGCTCACCGAGATGGGCATCAACTGCGTCGGCCTCCCCGGCACCATCGATAACGACATCGCCTCCACCGACTACACCATCGGGTTCGACACCTGCTTGAACACCATCATCGAATCCGTCGACAAAATCCGCGACACCACCGAATCCCATGAGCGTTGCGCGATCATCGAAGTCATGGGCAACCACTGCGGCGACTTGGCCCTCTTCTCCGGCATCGCCGAAGGCGCGGAGATGATCATCACCCCCGATCACCCCGTCCCCGAAGAGGAAGTCATCCGTGAGCTCATCGCCTTAAAAGCCTCTAAGCGCGCGATGGCCATGATCATCGTCTGCGAGAAGATCTACCCCAATATCCACGAATTCGCCGAGCGTATCGGCCAAGCCACCGGCTTCGAAACGAAAGCCGAGGTCCTCGGCCGCGTCCAGCGCGGCGGCACCCCCTCTGGCTTCGACCGCGTCTTGGCGGCCCGCATGGGCGCCTATGCCGTCGACTGCCTCCTCGAAGGGAAAGGCGGCATCTGCGTTGGCATGGTCAACAACAAAATCGTCGATTACGACATCTATGAAGCCCTGCAGCTCCCGCGCGATAAGCACGCTTCCATGCTCCGCTTGATCAACATCCTCAACAAATAAGGAGGTCGCCCATGCTGCTAAACATCGAGAAGAAAACCAAGATCGTCGGCACAATCGGCCCCGCCAGCGACAACAAAGACATGGTGCTTAAGCTCTACAAAGCCGGGCTTAACGTCATGCGCATCAATTTCAGCCACGGGACCTATCCCCAACAACTCGAGAAGATCAAAATCGCCCGCGATTTAGAAAAAGAAGGCATTTACATCCCCGTCGCTTTGGACACCAAAGGGCCGGAGATCCGCACCGGCTATATGAAAGATGGGCGCTTCGATGTCCCCGCCGGGACGAAGATGCGCATCTCGATGAAGGAGAGGCTAGGCGATATCGATGGCTTCTCCACCTCCTATCCTGGCCTATATGACGACGTCGCCGTCAATGACCACATCCTCATCGATGACGGGAACCTCGATTTCCTCGTCGTCGAGAAGGACGCGAAGAACAAAGAACTCGTCGTCGTCGCGCAGAACAACCACTTCCTCAAAGACCAAAAGGGCATGAACTGCCCCTCCTCCCGCCTCTCGATGCCCTTCATCTCCGAAAAGGATGAGAACGACCTCAAATTCGGCGTGGAGCAAAACGTCGACGCGATCTTCGCCTCTTTCGTCAGGCGTCCCGAAGATGTCCAAGACCTCAGGAAAACCTTAGCCAAATACGGCGGAGGGGATATCCCCATCTTCGCTAAGATCGAAAACCCCGAAGCTGTCGAGAAGATCGACGCGATCATCGCGGAAGCCGACGGCGTCATGGTCGCCCGCGGCGATTTGGGCGTGGAAATCCCGCCGGAAGAAGTCCCGGTCGTTCAGCAGCACATGGTCGAGCAATGCCGCAAGATGGGCAAACCCGTCATCGTCGCCACCCAGATGCTCGATTCGATGATCACGCATCCCCGTCCGACCCGCGCTGAGGTGAGCGATGTCAGCCTCGCGATCAGCCAAAGCGCCGACTGCGTGATGCTATCTGGGGAAAGCGCCTCGGGCGCCTACCCGGTCGAGGCCGTGAAGATGCAGGCGCGCATCGCCAAGACGATGGAGCAATTCCTCGATTACGAACGCCTCGCCGAGCAATCCTACGACACCTCCGAAAAGACCAATAACGACGCGATTTCCAATGCGGTCGCGAACACCGCGCTGCTCATCGGGGCGAAGCTGATCGTCAATTTCACCGAGACCGGCAATTCCACGATCCGCATCTCCAAGGCGCGCCCCTGCTGCCCGATCATCTCCGTGACCAACCGCAGGAAGACCGCGATGATGGGCGCCTTCGAATGGGGCGTCTATAGCAAATTGCTCCCCACCGAGACGATGCCCGACTTCATCGAGGAGATGGAAGTCATCGCTTTGAAGATCGCCCGCGATTTGGGCTTGCAGCCTGGCGACCCGATCGTCATGAGCTGCGGCACCCCGACCGGCGCCGGCAAGACCAACACCATGCGCATCTTGATGGTCAACGCCATCCGCGAACTAGAATAAACCATGAAGAAAGTCATCGCCCTCGATATCGGCGGGACCAATACCCGCCTCGCGCTCATCAATGAGCGTTATGAGATCGAAGCCAAACTCATCCGCCCGACCGTGACGGGGAATTTGGACGCTTTCTTGAATTCTGTCATCTCCATCATCGAAGACGGCGTTCCCTCCTTCGACGGGGTCATCGCCATCGCGATGGGCGTTCCTGGGCGCGTCAGGATCGACGGCTATATCGACGCGCTGCCGAACATCGGCATCGAGAAGATCCCGCTCGCCGAGACGATCGAAAAGCATTTCCATTTGCCTTCCTTCGTGAAAAACGACGCGGAAGTCGCCGCGCTTAGCGAAGCTAATGTCGGCCCCTATAAGGATGCCCCCTCCCTTTATTTCGTCACCATCTCCACCGGCGTGGGCGGGGCATTAACCCGCAAGGGAGAGCTCGTCAATTCCACCTACGAAGTCGGGCATACGATGACCGAATATAAAGGCGAGATCCACGAATTCGAGCATATGGTAAGCGGCGCCTATCTCCCGCGCCTTGCCAAGCGTAACGGCATCGAAGTCGCCTCCACCCCCGAGTTCATGAAGCGGGTCAAAGAAAAAGATCCCGCCCTATTGCCGGTATACGAAGACTGGATCGCCTTGCTCGCCGATTGGTTCAAGATGCTCCACCGCCTCTTCAAACCCGACCTCTTCGCCGTCACCGGCGGCGTCATGAAGAGCAAAGACGTCTTCTTCGAGGATCTGAAGAAAGCCGCCTACCCCTGCCGCATCGAGGAATGCGGATGCGGGCAAGACGCCGGGCTACTCGGCGCGGCGGTCTTAATGCGGACCCCATGCCAAGGACACATTAAGAAAACCGAAGCCTATTGAGAAACGGGAATCCCGAGCGAGGGGTTCCCGTTTTCTCTCGCCGCGGCGATGGGCACGGGAAGGCGGATCGGCTTCGCCAGGAGATATTCCCTGAATTCCGAAGGCGTCATCTTCCCCAGGCCCGCCTGGGGCCTCCAGTTGTTGTAGTAGTCGACGTAGTCGGCGATTTCCGTGACGACTTCGCCGAAGGTCGAGCACCTTCTGAGGTGCAGCTCGTCCTTCGCGTGCCCGAAGAAGCTCTCCATCGGGGCGTTGTCCCAGCAGTTGCCCCTCCTAGACATCGATTGGCTTATCGCCCGGTCCGAAAGGTATTTGCGGTATTCCCACGACGTGTAATGGCATCCCTGGTCGGAATGGAGGAGGATCGTGTCCGGCAGCCATGCGACCGAATCGAGCTTCCGCAGCATCGCGATGACGAACGGAAGGTCTATCGTCTCGGAGAGCGTCCAGGCGACGATCTCGTTCGTGGAGGCGTCCTTGATCGCCGATAGGTAGCACCTCTTCTCGCCGTGCGGCCCGTAGTAAAGATAGCTTATGTCGGTGAGCAGGTGCTCGCCGGGCCTTCCGGTCGCGAACTGGCGGTTGAGCTTGTTCGAGAACGTCGAGTTCGTCTGCAGCGCCTTCGCGATCCTCTTCAGCGGATTGGCCCTCCTCACCGGGCATTCCAAGCCGTATTTCCTCATCAGCCTTCGGATCTTCTTCCTGTTCATCGAGACCCTGAAAAGCCTCGGCACCTGCATCGCGATCTGCCTCGACCCCTTCGCCCTGCCCTTGAATTCGTAGACGGCCTTGACGATGAGGAAATCGGCATAGTCCCTTGCCTCCCGCGGGTCGTTTAAACCGTTCCGCTTCCTGGCCTCGAAAGCGTAGTACCCGGATCTGGACACGCCCAGCTCCTTGCACATCCAGGCGACGTTGAGCCTAAGCCTCCCGGCGTATCTCTCCTTGGTCCTGTAGATTATCTCGAACCTTTCTTCGACGGGGATTTTGATGGCTGGTGACGTCGTTCCAGCCCCCGTATTTGGCGGAGGAAGTCGTTCTCCTGCTGCAGCATCTCGATCTTCGCCTGCTGCCTCGCGATGATCTCCTCCTGGGTCAGATCGCGCGTCATCGGCCGGCCGGTTTGGTCGGAAAGGGCGATCCCCCTCGAAATCTTCAGGTTCCAGTTCTTCATCGTCTGCCGAACGGATTGCCAGCCTATGGTTTCGACGGGGAGGCCGTGTTCGCGGAAGACGTCGCCCCCGTATTTGCCCGAGAGGACCCCTTCTTCGAAGATCCTCATGAACTCGGCGGTGTATCTGACCGTTTTGGGCGTCACCGATTTCACATACGGGCAAGACGAAATCAATTTCCTGGACATAAGAAAACCTCCAATCACATTGTAATCGGAGGCAATCTTTAGGCCACGGTTTTTTCTAGACTGTCCGAATTACGGGGTCCAGTTTAGAATCCCGCGTGGTTTTCATTTTGTTTTAGAACTGGTACTGCTCGCGTATCTCGGCGAGGTTCGGGGGTTCGACCGTGCCATTGATGTCCGAATAGGTGACGTCATAGGTCTGGTGGCAATCGCTTTCCACGAGTTTCTTCGCCTTATAGGAAGCCTCCACATGGGTGGAGATCGGGGAATAGTCGTCTTGGACGGTGACGGTGATGTGGATCTTCGAAAAGGAAGGATAATCATCGAGTCCGCCGAACTTCTTCATCTGGATGCGGGCGTTGTTCGTCGCTTTCTTGGGTTCGAAGACCATCTTGAAGGCGTAGCCGACTTCCGAATCGACCTTCTCGACGGTGCGGACCATCCCTTCGCCGATGCTATACCCTTCGATTGAGGGATCGAAAGGATAGACCCCATAGGTGTCTTTGTATTCGCTTAGGGGCTTCTTGGAGAATTCGCTAGAGGCGGAATCCCTAAGCAGGGCCTCCTCACCATGGAAATAGGATTCGTGGAAGGTGTTCGCGTAGTCGCCATGGGATTCGTTCTTGAGGAAGGAATACTCGCCTTTGATCAACGTGACGTCGATCGATTGGGTGGCGTCGACGATCAAGACATGGGCCTTCGTCTGTCCCTTGGTCACCGCCTTGTAGGAGGATAAGGCACCTAAATGACGGGCGAATTTTGCCGGGAATAGCGGGTAATCTTCTTCCTTAAGATCGCTGACGCGTTCGGCGGTTTCCCCCGATTCGCTATCGGAATAATCCTCGCGGCTAAGCGGGGCGCCCTTGCCGCAGGAAACTAAGGCGAATAAGGGCAAAAGCGAAAGAAAGACTTTGACGGATTTCATTCGGCGGTCTCCGGGATAGGCTCCTCTTCTTTCTTTTCTTCTTTGATGAAGATCCTTTTAAAGAGGGGGTAAAGGAAGGTGGCGATCAAATCGTAGGTCAGATAGCCATAGACGAAGGCGAAGGAGACGTCGGTGAGGTTATGCGCCCCGCGGAGGATGCGGGAAATCGCGGTGAGGATGCCCCAAGCAAAGACGGAGATCCTTACCCACTTCTCCTTCCCTTGCAGACGGGGGAGGAAGCTGCTCGCTAACCCAAAGCAAGCGCAGACGACGACATTCATCGTATGGCCGGAGGGGAAAGCATAGAATTCCTCGGCCTTCCACTCGGTGATGCCAAGCTGTTCCATCGCCGCCCCGACATTGAGGCCTTGTTCTTCCAAGACGGCGCGGCCGTATTTGGAGGAGAAGCCGAAGAAAGCGGGCTGATAGATCGCCTTCCAATGCGCCCCGGCATCATTCCCATAAAGGGCGACGAGGGTGCGGTAACGCGGACGGAGCCATAGCATCTTCATTCCCTCCATCGTCAAGGCGGAGGTGAGGATGATCGCCAAGGCGATGAGACCGAAAACGAAGGCCTGACGGGCATAATCCTTCTTGATGAGGAAGACGAAGGGGAAGCCCAAGGCCAGATAGACGAGGCCGTAGATGAAATCGAAGAAGGCGGGGAAATCCGTCTTGCAGACGCGGGAGAGGTATTCGCGGAAATGCTGCCCGCCATACCAAGATAAGCCAAGCACCATCGCCCCGAATCCCGCGTACATCAGGATGTCGAGCCATTTCTGCTTGGGGGTCGGGTGGAAACGGAAGAGCAAGGAGGCGGCGAAGACGAGCAAGGCGAAGGTCGGGATGTTCGCCGCGGTCTCGAAGATCTGCCCGAAGAGGTTATCCGGGGCATATAGCGATTGCGATATCTTCAAATCGGCGAAAAGCGCGACGATCAGGACCAATAGCCCGATGCCGTAGACTAGAATCCTTTCGAGGCCTAGTCTCTTCAGTAGGGATTTTTCTTCCATGGCGGCTATTGTAATACGGAGGCGCGAGGAAACGAAAGAAAAAGCCGACCCGAAGGCCGGCTTAGTTTTGCGAATCGCTTAGAATTTGCGGTTGGCGAACGCCTTCACGCCGAGGAACTGCGCGTCTTCGCCAAGCTCTTCTTCGATGCGGAGGAGCTGGTTGTACTTCGCCATGCGGTCGGTGCGGGAGGCGGAACCGGTCTTGATCTGGCCGGCGTTGACGGCGACGGCGAGGTCGGCGATGGTCGCGTCTTCGGTTTCACCGGAACGGTGGGACACCATGCAGGTGTAGCCGTTGCTCTGGGCCAAGCGGATGGCGTCGAGGGTCTCGGTGAGGGTGCCGATCTGGTTGACTTTGATCAGGATCGAATTGGCGATGCCCTTGACGATGCCTTCGCGGAGAATCGCCGGGTTGGTGACGAAGAGGTCGTCGCCGACGAGCTGGACCTTGTCGCCAAGGCGCTCGGTGAGCTTCTTCCAGCCTTCCCAGTCGCTTTCGGCGAGGCCGTCTTCGATGGTGATGATGGACGGATATTCCTTAACCATCCTCTCGAGGTAGCGGATCATCTGCTCGGTGGTCTTCTTGCCCTCTTTGGACTTGACGAGGTTATAGACGCCATCGCCTTCATAGAATTCGGAGGAGGCGACGTCCATGCCGAGGAAGATCTGCTCGCCGAGCTTGTAGCCGGCTTTCTCCACCGCTTCCGCGATGAGGGCGAGCGGCTCTTTGTTGCCCTTCTTGCAGGACGGAGCGAAGCCGCCTTCGTCGCCGACGCCGGTCTCATAGCCGTGGGCTTTGACGACCTTTTGGAGGGTGTGGAAGATCTCGGTGCCGGCGCGGAGGGCTTCACGGAAGGTCTCGAAGCCGGCGGGGATGATGAAGAATTCCTGGAAGTCGACGGAGGACTGCGCGTGGGCGCCGCCGTTGATGACGTTCATGCAGGGGGTCGGGATGATCTTGCCGTTGGTGCCGCCGATATAGCGGTATAGCGGCATGTGGAGGCTCTCAGCGGCCGCACGGGCGACGGCGAGGGAGACGCCGAGGAGGGCGTTGGCGCCCAGGTTGGACTTAAACGGGGTGCCGTCGAGTTTGAGCATGGCGCGGTCGATACCGAGCTGATCGGTGACTTCCATGCCTTCGGCGACCGGTGCGAGTTTCTCGTTGACGTTGGCGACGGCTTTCAAAACGCCTTTGCCGAGGTAACGGCTCTTATCGCCGTCACGGAGCTCGAGGGCTTCCCTCTCGCCGGTGGAGGCACCGGAGGGGACGATGGCGCGCGCTTTGACGCCGCAATCGAGGGTGACTTCGACCTCAACGGTCGGATTGCCACGGCTGTCGAGCACTTCGCGGCCATGGACTTTGATGATTTTTGCCATTTAATGACTCCTTAATGGGCTTACTGGGTAAATCATAGCCCATTTATGGGCGGTTGGGCATAGAAAATGCACCAAAATGGAACGGTTTTAATCATTTTCGCTCACTCGTGACCCCTTTTTGGGAATGTTATCCTCGAAAACGCACGATTTTGCCAAAAAAGGCGCGAAAGCGTTTTCTAGTTCACGGGCGAAGAGAAAGCCCTACAATAGTAAGCAATCCAAAAGGAGATTTCTTATGAAAAAAGCCACACGCATCCTCGCCACGATCGGCTTAGTGATGACGATCGTCACCGGGGCGATCCTATTGTTCGCCGGCATCGTCTTGTCCATCATCGGCGGCATCCGCCTCGCCTCGCCCGATGGCACCGCCACCCCAGAGGAGGCCTCGATCACCTGGACGCTATTTGGCCTAGGCCTAGGCTACCTCTTCGGCGCGCCCGCCGTCATCCCGGGCATCATCTTCGAGAAGATCGTCCGTGACATCGGCCAGACCGGGCCGGAAACCCGTTCCAAGATGATCCTCTATGGTGTCTTGGACGCGATCTTCGGCTGGGGGCCCGGCGGCATCTGCTGCATCGTCTGGGGCGCGATCTCCGGGAAATCCGAGGAACCCGCGGAAGAAGCGAAGGCCGAAGCCGTGGATAACGAGCAAGCCCAATAACGAAGAAAGAGCCCGGCCGGGCTCTTTTCTTAAAGAAAAACCCCGCCGGAATAAGGGGGGCGTCCGGCGGGGCGCTTCCGAAGAAGCAACAAATTAATGCCCGAAAATCAAGACTTGTCAATACTTTTACGCTCAAAATGTCAGTTTTAAGGGCAGTTCTTCTTTCTAGAGGAAGGGCGAAATCCCATCTTGCAACTTCCTACGCGCGTCCTATACTTTTGCCTAGGCGTTGACGGAACCAAGCCTACCGGAGATATCCGGCAAGATAGGCACCACTCCCGAGCCCTCGGCGAAATAAGTCGAGCGCCATCCCGGCGTTATCGGGAATAGAGAGCGGACCCTCTTTTTCAAGGGGATCCGAAGTAAGGTGGTACCGCGCCAAATGACGTCCTTGCAGATGCAGGGACATTTTATTTTATAAGGAGGATTCCCATGGAAATCATCTATGCGGGCAAAGCCTATGCCCTAGAAGAAGGCAAAAACGGGTTCGATGCGGCCAAGCTCGTCGATCCGGAGAAGAAAAACAAAGCGTTGGCCTATCGCCAAGGAGAGAAGCTTTTCGACATGAACATCCCCGTCCAGGGTGGCGAGATCTCCTTCGTCATGCCCGAGGACCCCGACGGATTCGAGATGATGAACCACTCCTGCAGCCACTTGATGGCCCAGGCGCTCATGCATCTCTACCCCGGTTGCCTCTTCGGCTTCGGCCCGGCGATCGAGGAAGGGTTCTATTATGACGTCGATTTCGGCGATCGCGTCATCACCGACAAGGATTTCCCCGCGATCGAGGCGGAGATGAAGAAGATCTCCAAGGAAGGGATCCCCTACCGCCGCAGCGAAGTGAGCAAGGAAGAAGCGTTGAAGCTATTCGCCGCCAATCCCTATAAGGTCGAGCACATCAAGGAGCTCGAAGGGACGATCTCCGTCTATCAGCAGGGCGATTTCCTCGACCTCTGCCGCGGGCCTCACGTCCCCAATACCTCCTATTTGAAGCATTTCAAACTGCTTTCCGTCGCCGGCGCCTACTGGCGGGGCGATAGCAAGAATAAGCAGCTCACCCGCCTCTACGCGACCTGCTACCCCAGCGAAGAAGCGCTGCAGGAGCATCTCCGCATCCTCGAGCTCCGCAAACAAAACGACCACCGCCGTTTGGGCAAAGAGCTCGGGCTATTCATGCTAAGCGACTACGCCCCCGGCATGCCTTTCTTCCTCCCGAAGGGGCAGATCGTCATGAACGAGCTCATCTCCTATTGGAGGAAGCTCCACACCGCGGAAGGCTATAAGGAAGTCACCACCCCGACGATGATGTCCCGCGCGCTTTGGGAGACCTCCGGCCACTGGGATCATTACCAGGAGAACATGTACACGACGAAAGTCGATGATCTCGATTACGCGATCAAGCCGATGAATTGCCCCGGCGCGATGCTCGTCTACAAAAACGACATCCATAGTTACCGCGAGCTCCCGCTTCGCATCGCCGAGCTCGGCCACGTCCACCGCCACGAAGCCTCCGGCGCGCTCAACGGCCTCTTCCGCGTCCGCGCCTTCACCCAAGACGACGCCCACATTTTCGTCAGGCGCGACCAGATCGAAGAGGAAGTCAAGCGCATCATGCGCGTCTTCGACGAGGTCTATAAAGTCTTCGGCCTCTCCTACCGCATCGTCTTGTCCACCCGTCCGGAAGATTACATCGGCGAGCCCTCCTTCTGGGAGGATAGCGAGCGCATCCTCGCGGAAGCCTGCGCCAATTCCGGGCACGAATACTCAATCAATCCCGGCGACGGCGCCTTCTATGGCCCGAAGCTCGACTTCAAGCTCAAGGACTCGATGGGCCGCACCTGGCAAT
>ONGB01000034.1:0-5965 GCA_900317295.1 uncultured Erysipelotrichaceae bacterium | reverse complement strand
ACCGCGTCGTCTTCGGCTCGATCGAGCGCTTCATCGGCATCATCACCGAGCATTTCGGCGGCGCCTTCCCCACCTGGCTCGCCCCGGTGCAGGTCCGCTTGCTGCCCGTCAATGACGAAAGCCACCTCGGCTATGCCCAAGAGGTCGAGAAAGCCCTCAAAAAGGAAGGCATCCGCGTCGAGATCGACCCGGCGAGCGAGAAACTCGGCTACCGCCTAAGGAACGCGCAGGTCGAGAAGATCCCCTACACCCTCGTCCTCGGCGACAAGGAGAAGGAAAACGGAGAAGTCACCTACCGCATCTACGGGACGAAGGAGCAGATCTCGGTCAAGCTAGAGGACTTCGTCGCCCTCATCAAGAAGGCGATCGAGGAGAAAGCCCGCTTCTAAATCAAGGGACCCCGCGGTTAAACGCGGGGTTTTCTTTTTGGTCCTAGTTGGCGTTTCCCTTTTCTTTTCGTATAATCAATATTTAGGAAACAAGGTATTTTTAAGGGGAATTTCTAGTTTTCTAGCCATGAAGAAGAATCTTCCCGCTTTTGCGCATAAGCCACTCCTTTTGACGGAATGCATTTATTTTTTCATCGTCTTGGCGTCCCTGCCCTTCGTCTTGGGCTTCCGCCTCACCGAAATCGACGCCTACCACCCCCTTGTCCTAGCGGTGGTAATCAGCGACTTGTTCTTCTCTTTGGCCATCTTGATCGTCGAGGGGCTCGCCCTGCGGTTTGACCGCACGGCCACCCCTAACACCACCTTCGCCGCCTTGGGGATCCTCTTGGCCCTAGTGACCTCCGCCGATTTCGCCGGCGCCTTCGCTAGGCTTGGGGCGGGTTCTCCGATTTATGAGTCCTATATCCGCCCGTTCTTCCATATGGCATCCGTGGTGGCGGCGTTTTATTTCATGCTGCGCTTCTTCGCCCGGGATTACGGGGTGAAAAACCGCGCTAACCTCTTCTTGATCCCGTTAAGCGCCTTAGGGTTAGCTTCGGCGATCCTCCACGCGTTTTCGCTTCCCATCCCCTCCTTGATCTGCGCGATCGCCGCCTTATCGTTAGGGGTCGGGCTATCTCTATATTCCTTGATCCGCTGTTTTGGAAAAGACAACCTCATCACCGCCTTATTGGCTTTCTGCATGGTGTTTTCCTTCGCCGTCAGCGGGGTCTTCGGCGCTTTGTTTGAAGAAGGCGTATCCGTGGTGGAAGGCTATCAGGCTTTCTTCCTTCTCCCCGTCTATTTGGCGTTCTTCTTGATCTACGCGGTCTTCCTCCTAGACAAGACCAAGAAGGTCTATGACGCGGAAGATGAGGCGAAGAAGAAAAAGGAAGCCGTCCGGTTGAAGGTGCGTTGCTTCCACGGCTTCGACGTCTTCCTCCGTGACGAAGTCCTCGATTTCCCCTCGAAGAAGAGCAAGGAGTTCTTCGCTTTGCTCGTCATGATGGAAGGGAAATCCCTATCGATGGATAAGGCCATCACCTACCTCTATCCGGATAAGGATTATGATCTAGCGAAGATCTCCTACCGCGACATCATCTGGAAACTGCGTCATTTCCTAGACGAAATCCATTTCCAAGGGGTGGAGTTCCTCCGCGGGAAGACCATATTGAAACGCGAATTCATCGATTGCGATTATTATGACGCCTTAGCCGACCTCTCCACCTACGCCGGGGACCCGCTTTGCCCGGAATATGAGTGGTCCCTCGAATTCGAGAATCGCCTGAATTAGCCTATCCCTTCTCTTTTTTTAGCGCTTTTTTAGCGCTGCTTTTGCTATCGTGGCCCTAATTAAGGGGGATTTCCCCACTTTTGCCTAGGAGGAACATGCATGGCAAAGAAACCTTTTAAGGACGAGAAGATCGTCCGCCACTTCGCGGATCTTTTGAAAGATTCGACTTACGACAAGCAGAACCAGGCGCTGCTGACCCACTTTTTCTATGGCGACGCCCAGGTCGACGTCATCTTCCGCTTCCGCGGGAGGCATACGAGCCGCGTCTCGTTCATGATGAACGACGTCTATGAGGTCTACGGAAAGGGCCGCTTCGAGGACATCGACAAATTCGCCGCCGCCGTCGTCGGCACCTACGCCCTGGAGATCGAGCACCATGACGAATTCCTCTGGATCCATTCCGACTGCAAGGAGAATTCCTTCGAGAATTCCTGGTCCGATGGCCTTTCCACCGCGGAAGTCCTCTGCGAAATCCTCAACAAAGTCCTCGGGCTCAACCTCGAGAACCCCTTCGACGAGCAATTGATCCGCGGCATCCACATCGACTACCTCAAGAAAAAGAAATGGATCTTCTTCGCCGCCTTCGCCGGCAGTTTCGTGGTCGCGCTGATCTTCCTGATCGTCTTCATCGCCAATGGCGGCAGCGCCCATGGCGTTGGTGGATTGCTCGGACTATTCCTCTTCATCTCGGGGCTACTCGGCGGAATCGTCTTCCTCTTCCCCTATCTCCATTACCGCGGGGCGTGGAAACGGGCCATCCAGCGCGCCTAAGGAGGACCTATGCCTGATTCGATTCTGACGATCATCTTGGTCGGGGTCATCGGCTTGATCGTTTTGGCGATCTTGTTGAAACTATGCAACCGCTTCCCCTTCCTCAACTACCTCTTCATCTTTGGCAGCGCGCTTGCTTTGTGCATCATCTGCTTCTCCGTGAAGCCCTATAACCCAGGCTCGGTCCACGATGATAAGTTTAAGGGTGCCGCGGCGATTTGGCAGGCGGTGCTCGTGGCGATGTATGTGATGTTCCTTTGGGCCGACATCGCCTTCGACAAATACGAATATTACGAGCACACCGCGGAATATAACGAATACTCCAATACCATCACCGTCACCTCGAAGCTCCAGACGGCCTCCAATTTCTGGAGCTGCCTTGGCCTCTCCTTGGCCACCGGGTTCGGCCTAGGGTTCCTTCCCCACTTGATCCTCGGGGATTCCTATACCTGGTCAAGGATCTTGGGCTTCATCTCCATCGCGATGATGGTGTATTGGGGCATCAAGTTCACCGCCTTCATGGTCGGCTACATCCGGGCCAAAAAAGGCTATTATTGATCCTGTTTCCAAAGGAAAAGTCGGAGCGGCCTGCTCCGACTTTCTTTTTCCTTATTTATTTATATAAGCCTCGCGGCGTTGGCCTTCTCTAGCTTTAGCAGCTTGACCTTATTCTCCTGGCCGCCGATATAGCCCCCGATCCGCCTATCGGCGTGGACGATGCGGTGGCAAGGGACGAAGAAGGGGCAAGGATTCTCTAGGAGGGTCTTCTCGACTTTCTCTAAGGGGAGCCCGGTCTTCTTCGCGATGGCCTCATAGGAGCTCACTTCGCCATACCCGACTTCCTGCGTGGCGAGGAGGATCTTCTTCTCCTCTTCATCCCCCAGGGGATCGAGGGGGACGTCAAAATCCTTCCGTTGGCCGAAGAAGAATTGGTTGATCTCCTTGATGGCGAGCAATAAAGTCTCGTCTTCCTCCCGGGTCCCCGAGGCGATCGAACGCTCCCCGAAGTTGACGAAGATGATCTTCCCATCCCGCGAGAAAAGGGTGAGGTCCCCCATCGCGGTCTCGTAGGTGAAATAATGGATGGACATACGAGATTATTGTGCAAAAGGGCGGGGGCATGGTCAAGGGGTCGCGCGCAAAAAGAAAGGGCGCGCTTCCGCGTGCCCTGTCTTCTGTTTTGCTGGTGCCCTCACCCTTAGTCGAAAAGAGGTCTGATCCTTACCATGGATCCGTTCTACCGCTGAACTATGAGGGCGGTAAGAGCCGAGGGAGGATGGGGGTCAACCTCAGTCGGCAATGGGAATTATAGGCAACCCCTAAAGGGGACGCAACAAGATTTTCTTATTCGGCGAGCTCGCCTTCTAGGTCATAGGCGAAGGAGGCCGTGATGCGGACGGAGACGATGTCCCCCTCTTCTAGAGGGCGGGGGGAGGAGAACTCGATGGCCCCGTCGATGTCATCGGGGGCGTTCCAGGCGCAGCGGAAGAGGTATTTACCGCTCCGTTTGTTCTTCCCGACCACGAGGCCTTCATAGACTTTGCCGACTTGTTTCTTAGCCTGTGAGAAGGCGATCGTTTGCTGCAGGCGCATGATCTCATCGCGGCGTTGCTCTTTGATCTCCTCTGCCACTTGGTCGGGGTAATCGTAAGAGGCGGTCCCCTCCTCGCGGGAATAGACGAAGCAGCCCAAGTGGTCGAATTTGACTTCCTTAAGGAAATCGAGGGTCTCGATTTGGTCTTCCTCGTTCTCCCCGGGGAAACCGGCGATAAGCGTGGTCCTTAAGACCGCGTCGGGGCAGCGCTTCTTGATCTTCTCGAAGAGCTTGCGGGTCTCTTTCGCATCCGCGTGGCGGCGCATCGCTTTTAAGAGGTGGTCGGAGGCGCATTGGACGGGGATATCGAAATAATGGGCGATCGATTTGGAGGAGGCGATGAGGTCGATGAGGTCGTCGCTGATTTCGGAAGGATAGAGGTATAGGAGGCGGATCGAGAAGAAACCGATCTCCTCGATGGCCTTCAATAGGTCGACGATGTCGGGCTTCCTGCCTGGGAAATCCTTGCCATAGACGGTGGTGTCTTGGCTGATGATGGAGATTTCCTTGACCCCCTGCTCCTTCAATAGCTTCGCTTCTTCGATGATCTCGTCGAAGGGACGGCTATGGAAACGGCCGCGGATATGGGGAATCGCGCAGAAAGAGCAGAAATTGTCGCAGCCCTCGGAAATGCGCAGGAACGCGCTATAAGGGGCGGTCGATAAGACGCGGCGAAGCGGATTTAACGGAAGGATCCCTTCTTCGCCCGTGAGTTCCCTTAAATAGGCGGCGAGGCCTTGGTAATCGCGGATCGGGACGATGAGGTCGGCTTCCGGTAGCTCGCCTTGGAGCTCTTCATAATAACGTTCCGCGAGGCAGCCGACGATCACGAGCTTCGCGGGGTATTGGGCCATTTCGAAAATCGTGTCGATCGACTCTTTCTTCGCGTCTTCGATGAACCCGCAGGTGTTGACGATGATCAGGTCTGCTTCCGCGGGGTTATTGGTCAAGGAAAAGCGGTCATGCGGGAACATGGCGAGCATCATCTCGCCGTCGACGCGGTTCTTCGCGCAGCCTAAGGAGACCAGGCCGACTTTGATCATGCGCGCTTATATTCCTTCAGCCACTTGGCCAAGGTCGGGAGTTTGGCTTCGAACGCCTTGAAATCGGCGAGTTTGTAGGTCCAGTTGCGGTCGTTGACGGTCGAGGGGACGTTGGTGCGGCAGTCGGTATCCTTCTCGAGGATATCCTGCATCGTGAGGATCGCCCATTTCGCCGGCTTGGCGAGGCAATAGCGGATCATGCGCTCGACGGCGGTGCCCTCTTTGATGCCCATGTTGGAGAGGGCATGCATCCATTCGCCCTGCTCCTGCTCTTCTAGCGCATAGAAGAAGCCGAGCATCGTGTCGTTATCGTGGGTGCCGAGGTAAGCCGCGGAATTGACGCGGTTCCAATCGCCTTTATGGGCAAGCTCGCAGTCATGGAAGGTGAATTCGATGACATTCATCCCCGGGAAATGATAATGGTCACGAAGCTCATAAACCTCTTCGCGAAGCATTCCTAAGTCCTCGGCGATAATGGCTAAATCGGGTTTTCTTTCCAATAAGGAATCAAAGAAGGCATAGCCTGGGGCCTCGATCCAATCGCCGATTTCGGCCGTAGGACAAGAAGATGGCACTTTCCAATAGGTATCAAAGGCCCGGAAATGGTCGAGCCTGATGATGTCATAAATCTCCGCGCTTCTTAGGATTCTTTCCTGAAGGAAAGCGAAGTCGGTTTTCTCCAATAGATCCCAGTTATAAATAGGATTGCCCCATCTTTGACCGGTCTTGGAGAAATAATCAGGTGGTACACCGGCTACCAGTTCAGGTCTTCTTTTTTCATTGAGGATAAACTGGTCAGGATCCATCCAGATATCTGCCGAATCCATCGCAACAT
>ONGB01000021.1 GCA_900317295.1 uncultured Erysipelotrichaceae bacterium | reverse complement strand
ACCTTGATCCAAGATGTCATCAGCGGCATCTTCATCGTTTTTGACGATTTTTATTCCGTTGGGGACACGGTCATCATCGATGGGTTCCGCGGCGAAGTGAAAGCCATCGGGCTGAAATCCACCAAGCTCATCGATTTCGGCGGCAACATCAAATCCATCAATAACTCGGCGATCACCACCGTCGTGAACCTTTCTAGGTACCCGAGCGCCGTTTCGGTCACGATGAACGCTTCCTATAACGAAGACGTGGAACGCGTCGAGGCCGTCATCCAAGCCGCGCTTCCCGAATTGAAGAAGAAGATCCCCGCGATCACCGAAGGCCCCTATTACAAAGGCATCTCGGGTTTCAACGAAGGCGGGGTCGCGTACATGATTCTTTGCAAGTGCTTGGAAAGCGACCGCTTCCAAGTCACCCGCGACTTGAACCGCGAATTCTTCCTCCTCTTCGTCAATAACGACATCATCGTCCCGTATAACCAGATCACCATCAACGAGGCCGATCCCAAGAACCGTCCCTCCGCCAATCCGGAGCAGCGGTCCGCGGTCAATGAGGCGATCAAGAAGAACCGCGCCCCGAAGAAGAACACCAAAAAGAAGACCAGGGCGGAACGCGCCTTATCCGTCATTGGAAAAGCCGCCGGGGCACTGACCGACGACGATTAAGGAAAAGGGCTCGACTGAGCCCTTTTTTAGTCGTTATAGAAGGCGGCGATCAGTTTTCTCATCGCCTCGAAATCCTTGACCCCGCATAGCTCGTTGGCGCTATGCATGGCGAGCTGGGGCAACCCGATGTCGCAGGAAGAGAACGACACTTGGGCGTTGGAGAGATTTCCCAAGGTCGACCCGCCTTTGAGGTCGCTCCGGTTGGTGAATTCCTGAATCTCGACTTTTGCGGAGGAAGCAAGGCTCTTCAGGTAAGCGGCGCTTTCGGCGTCGCTGGTGTATTTCTGATTGGCGTTATATTTCAATACGATGCCGCGATTCATCTCCACGTGGGTCGTCGCGTCGGATAATTCGGGATGGTTCGGATGGTTGGCGTGGGCGTTGTCCGCGGAAAGAAGGAATCCGCCGGCGACGCGTTGAGAGAAGGTCTCCTCGTTCCCACCCAGGGCGAGGTTGATGCGATGGAGAACGTCTTTGAGGAAGGTGGAATCCGCGCCTTGTTTGGTAAGGGAACCCACCTCTTCATTATCGAAAGCCGCGAAGACATTGATGGCTTTTTCGTTGACGGAATCGCCATAGCCAAGAAGAACGCTATAGAGGCAGCCTAGATCATCAAGTTTCGGACTGGAGAGGAATTCCTCATGCAGGCCGACTTTCTCCGCCTTGTCCCGATTGACCAGGAAGAGGTCGTGGGAAAGGATTTCCCCATCGATTTTGCATTCTTTTTGCAAGTAGGAAAGGAAATCGAAATCATCCTTTTCTTGTCCAAACAAAGGAATGAGATCCACCGCGGGGTTCCACTTGTACCCATCGTTCACATCGCGGTTGAAATGAATGCAAACATTGGGGATTTGCAAAAGATTCTTGTCGATTTGCACCAATTTCTCTTCCGGCTTGCCTTTCTTTTTGACAAACACGCGGCCAGCGATCCCCAAGGGGCGATCGAGCCAAGTGGACATGATCATCCCGCCATAGGGCTCGACGTTGATCTGCAAGGTGTTCCCTTTCTTGATCACGGGGTTCGGCTTCAGTTTGAAGGTAGGGGAATCCGTATGGGCGGCCACCACTTTAAACGGGGCGGTTTCATCCTCTTTCGGAAGGGCGACTGCAATGAGAGAAGAATGGTTTCTAGTGACAAAATACTTGCCACCTTTTTCTAAGACAAAAGCTTTCTTTTCTTTCAACTCGGAAAAGCCGAGTCGAAGCAATTCTTCTTTGAGGTTCTCCACCACGTGGAAGGGGGAGGGGGAGGCGTTAAGCCATTTGATGATTTGCGGTAAGGTCTTCATAGTTCAGGGCCGATTATAGACCCCATGGCGAAAAGGTCAAAAGAGACTACTCGTTTTCGTAGAGGAGCCTAGCGTCTTCCACCGCTTCATAAAGCGCATAGAGCCAATTCTTATCGCGCATCAATTCATCGACGCACTGGTCATAGCTCTTATCGAAGGCCTCTTGGTCGCTTAGATAGCAGAAATGGACATAGACGTTATGCGCGTATTCATTACGCGTTCTGGTGACTTTGAAGAGGTATTCATAATCCCGGGGCGAGAAGAAGCGTTCCGGACGGGTCTCATCAAGGGCCTTCATCGCCGTGATGACCTGGCCAAGCGTCATCTTTTCCTCTTCAATGCGCATGCGATTGAGGGCGTAAGGTCCTTGGGACATATGCGCGTAAATCCGTTTGATGTTCTCCTCGATGCATTGGCAGTACATCAAAATCTCGCCGATGGATTGATGGAATTGTTCTAAGGTGATCTTCATGCGCCTATTATTTTACGGGCGCAACGCGATAAAATAATCCCCGAAATCGAGGAAACGCCATGAAACTAGCCTCCTTCAACGTCAACGGGATCCGCGCGATCCTTGGGAAAGACTTCCAAAAGACCTTTGAGGAATTGGACGCCGATGTTTTGTTCATCGAAGAATCCAAATGGAGCGAAGACGCCCATTTGATCTTCCCCTATATGCCCGAGGGCTTTGAGACCTATTGGACCGTCTCCAAAGTGAAGAAGGGATATTCCGGGGTGGCGGCTTTCTGCAAGAAACCCCCGCTATCCGTCCACTACGGTCTAGGCAACGGGGAATATGACGAAGAAGGACGCGTCATCACCCTCGAATATGAGGACTTCTACCTCGTCGGGGCTTATGTCCCAAATTCAGGGGACGGGCTAAAACGTCTGGATTTCCGCATGGAATTCGAGAAGAAGATGCTCGAATATCTCGATTCCCTTAACGCCAAGAAACCAATCATCTACACCGGAGACCTCAATGTCGCCCACCAGGAAATCGACCTGAAGAACCCCAAAGACAACACCCATAACCCCGGCTTCACAAAAGAAGAGAGAGACGCTTTCTCCACTTTGCTAAGCCACGGCTATGCCGACACCTTCCGCCGCCTCCATCCCGAGGAAGTCGCCTATTCTTGGTGGAGCTACCGCTTTCACGCCAGGGAAAAGGGCATCGGTTGGCGCATCGATTATTTCGTCGTCTCCGAACGCCTGATGCCGCGGGTCAAATCCGCGACCATCCGCGACGACATCTTCGGAAGCGACCACTGCCCCGTCACCTTGGAAATCGAATGATCCTCACCCCCGAGATCCATACGAAGCGCCTTTTGCTCCGCCAAGTGGAGGAAAACGACGCCGAAGCCATTTACGCATGGACGGGGGATATCGAAGTCTGCCGTTATCTTTTCTATCTCCCTAACCGCGATTTGGAAACCACGCGGAAAATCGTGGGGAATTGGGTAAGGAAAAGGCGGCATTTCGCATGGTTATTGACCCTTAACGGCACCCCGATTGGGGAATTTGAGATCATCAAAGACCTCCCCGACAAAGGCTTTGAAATCGGTTATGAGATGGCGAAGGCCTATTGGGGGAACGGTTATATGAAAGAGGCTGGGGAAGCCGTTTTGTCTTTTATGAAAGAACAAGGTTACGCCTATGCCTACGCGGAGACGGATATGGAGAACGTATCCTCTACCCATCTGCTTGAAAAACTTGGCTTTGAAGTCATCGGGGAAGAAACCCGCCTCATCGAAAAAGTGGGGCGAATGGTTCGCCTGCAAAAATTCCAAAAGGCTTTGTGAAAAAATTTTTAAGGGGGTCGAAGGAACTTCGGCCCCCTTTTCCTTTTATTAAGGAACGCGTGCCTAGGAAAGGAAAAACCGTCCCCATATAATGATGGTTGCGAAACTTTATGAAGTACCTACGCCTCAATTCCATGCGCTTCGACTCCATCATCCTCGCCAGAGGGAAGGATTATTATCAGCGCGGCATGATCGAGGCGACGGAAATCGACGCCCATCACGTCGTGGCAATCGCCCATGGGACGAGGGATTACACGGTGGAGCTCGTTTTCTCCCCACGATTCACGTTGACCAAGACGGATTGTAATTGCCCCTTCCATGACGCGGGGCGCCCCTGCAAGCATATGGCGGCCGCGCTTTATCTCATCGATGCCGAGCAAGGGATGATCGAGGACCCTTCGCCCTTTGAGAAAAGGAATGCCCAGGATCCTTTGGACCGCTTCTCCACCTATCTAGAAACGATCCGCCACCTAAAACCGAGCCTATACCTCGCCCAGGCGGAAAAATCCCTTGAGCTATTGGGCAAGAACTTTTCGCCAGAGGAAAAGAAGTTGGCCACCAAGCGGATCCTTTCTTCTTTCCGCGGGGCTTCAGGAACCAATACCGAGGCGGGGCGCATCGGATTATACGGTTACCAAAAGGCCAAGGAATTCGCCCGTCAAGGGTTAGATGCCTTTGAAGAGCTTTTCGTCAGCCTCCCCAACCATTTCGAGCGCGCGAATTACCTCTATTCGATGATGAAAGAGACGGAATTCGACCTACTGCCCCTCGTGAATCGCCTCTGCCAACGCAATGGGGCGAGCCTTGGAAGGGAACTCGATTTCCTTTATCAACAATACCAGGAGAACCTCTATCTCCTGTTGGATAACCCTTCTTTGGAATTGATCGCGTTAGAATCTTCCGACCGGCTTTATCATAGCCACGATGTCTTCCTAGAAGCCTGCAAGGAAAAGAAAGCCTCCACCGCTTTGTTGAGTTTGTGCCGAGGCGGGGCGCTTTATTATGGGGCCGAATTCATCTCCAATGCTTTGGAGGCATTAAAGGAAACGGGGGAGAAAGAGCAATACCGCAAGGCGATGCAATTCCTCATCTCTTCCAATCGATTGAGTTTCGAAACGTTGGTCTCCTATTATCGGAGCCTCACCGAAGCGGAAAAAGAAGAAGAGACCCCCTTCATCGCAAAAGCCTATGCCTATGGGGCGATGACCGTCCCGGTATCCTTGTTATTAGGAAATGGGAGCGCCTTAACGACCTCGCAGCTCAATAAACTATCCAACACCGAGGTTTTGTTATTGTCCGAGGAGATCCGTTCTTTCGGCGAACGGCTTTATGGAAAGTCTTTGCCCAAGCGTTTCGCCAAAGCCCTAGAAGCCATCTCTTCCGCCTCTTTATATGAATCCGATTACCGCGATTTGCTATCCCTTGCCATCCGCTTCCCCGAAGTGGAAGAGGCCAAAAAGACCGTGCTGTCCCCCGCCTTTGAGGAATATAGCCTGCATTCCCCCGAAGCCCGATTGGCCTATTTGGATGCCTGCGAGGCCTTGAAATCCAAGACGCCGAGAAGGGAGGAATTCTCATGTATTTGAAATACCTCCCCGAGTCTTTGGCCGCGGCTTTGCGCAAGGCGGTAAGCGAAAAAGAAACCGCCCAAAAGACTTATGAGGACCTCAAGGCGGGTCGATATCGCCTCTCCTTCCGTTTCGACGGGGCGGGCTTACGCTTGCTTTATGAAGCCTATCGCCCAGGCGAAGAAGTGCTCGGCTTCATCATCGACGCCTCCAAGAAACTCTCCCCCGCTTATGGGAATCTCAATAGCCTAAGGAACAAAGACCTCGCCCTCGCGCTTTTTCTCTATGAAAACGAGGTCGCCATGGATGAAGAGAGTCTTTTGCTCCGTTATGGGCGATATGGGAATCTCCTGCGTGATTCGGGCAAATTGACCCCAGAACAGGCTAAAGAACTATCCCGGCACCGCGCGGCCTTTGACGATCTCATCGTAGAACTAGAAGACATCATCGAGGCCCCCGAAGCCGCCTCCACGACCTTGAGTCTTTCTTTAGATATCTCAATGAACCATGGCTTGGCCTACCTCTCCCCCATCGTCATTGGGAAGGCCGCCCACCGCTTCCGCAACGTGGAGAAATTCCTCGACGCGGTATCAAAAGACCGCCCGCTTCCCGACGCCAAAGGGGAAACGATCCGGTTGGGCATCAACCGCTTCCAAGAAAAAGATCGGGCTTTGATTTACTACTTAATGAGCTCTGGATTCTCCCAAAGCAGGATGGGTTATGACTATGGGGCGGATAAGGCGGAACTGGCCGCGTTATTGCTCCGCTGCGGCGGAAAAACCATCTCTTTCGCGGATGAATCGATCAAACTAAGCCCCGTGAAACCTTTGGGGATCTCCATCGGGGAAGATGGTTCTATCCATTCGGATTACCTCCCTTACCGCAACGATTTGGTCTTTCTATGTGAAGAGGGCTTGGCGACTCTTAGCACCGAATCCCACGAGGGAAGCCTCTTCTCCTTCACCAGCGCCAAGTCGCGCCGGCTTTTCCTCTTCTTGATGGAGCATCCCAATTTCCCCTTCTCCGCGCTGCAGGAAGAAGTCGCGGGGAAATTGCTCCCGTTGCTACAAAAAGACGTCCCCGTCGACGAACGCTTCCAAGAGAAATCCAAATCGATCCGCAGCTACATCGCTTATTACGTGACCTTAGAAGAAGAGCCCTACTGCCTCCGCCTAGAGACGCGTTTCATGGCCCATGGCTACGAGATCCCGGAAGAGGAATACGCCAGAAGCCATCCGGAGCAACTCGACCGCTTCGATGAAAAACTCCGCGAATTCAAATTGCCGAGAAACGGAGAATACAAGGAGGATTCCGCAATCGGGGAAATCCTCGAACTTAATTGGGAGGAACTTTCCGATGTCTGTTCCCTCTATGTCTCGGACAATATCAAAAACGGCGCCTGGAAGCGTCAGGCGGCCATCTCAATTCGCACCTCCAGCGGCCTTGATTGGTTCAAGGTGGACTTTTCTTCCTCCGACTTATCGATGGAAGAGGTCAATCAAATCCTAAAGGCTTACCGCACAAAGAAGAAATACGTCCGCATCCGCGGAGGGTTCTACAAAACCGATGACGCCGATTTGGCCCGCGCGGCGATCGCCTTCTCCCCCTCCGATGAACTTGAGCAGGACCAATTGCCGTTATATCAAGCATTGAAGCTCAAGGGGATGGAACGCCTCGGGGTCGCCCTCGACGAGCATCTTTTGAACCTCTTCCAATCGATCGCCTCCTACCGCGAGGAAGAAGTGGATCTAGACCCGCGCTTCCTAGAAGTGCTCCGCCCCTACCAACTCGATGGGGTGAAGTGGCTCCACGCCTTATCGCGCTTTGGGCTAGGGGGCATCCTCGCCGATGACATGGGGTTAGGGAAGACCTTGGAAATGATCGCTTTCTTATCCACCCAAAAGAAAGAAAAACCAACGCTCATCGTCTGTCCCAAATCCTTGATCTATAACTGGAAATATGAGTTCTCCAAATGGGATCCTTCCGTCGAAGTCCACGTCGTCACGGGCAATAAAAAAGAGCGCAAAACCCTTCTTCTTTTATCCAAAACGCGCCCGCAGGACGTTTTCGTCATCTCTTATGATTCTTTGAGAAACGATGAAAAACTCGTCGAGGAACTATCCTTCGGCAATGTGCTTTTGGACGAAGCCCAATATATCGCCAACCCCGCCGCGCAGAAGAGCAAAGCGGTCAAGAAGATCAAATCCACCAACCGCTTTGTCCTCACCGGTACCCCGATCCAAAACTCCTATATGGATCTTTGGTCGATCATGGATTTCCTCCTCCCGAAATACCTTGAAGGCTTCAATGACTTCAAATGGCTTTATGGGTCATTGTCCCAATCTAACGAGGCCGAGATCGATCGCCTGGAAAGGGAAATCGCCCCCTTCCTATTAAGAAGGAGGAAAGACGAAGTCCTCAAAGATCTTCCGCCGAAAACGGAAGAGATCGTCCTTGTCGGCATGGAAGATGACGCCAGGAAGTTCTATGACGCCTATTTCCAAAACGCCCAGCTTTCTTTAGCCAAGGCGAAAGAGGATAAACGGGGCGGGGCCGTCGCCGTGCTCGCCGAACTCACCAGGCTCCGCCAGATCTGCGTTGATCCCTCAAGCTTCCTATCCGATTATCAGGAACTCTCCCCAAAACTAGAACGCACCATCGAGATGTGCGACGAAGCCATCGCGGGGGGCCATAAGGTTTTGATCTTCTCCAGTTTCGTCACCGTCTTGAAGCATCTGCAGTCCGAACTAGAGAAAAACGGTCACCCCTCCTATCTCATTTACGGGGATACCTCCGCGGAAGAACGCCTTTCTTTCGCCGATCGATTCAATTCCAGCGACGATATCCCCATCATGCTGGTATCCCTAAAAGCCGGCGGAACGGGGCTCAATCTCGTCGGGGCGGACATCGTCATCCACCTCGATCCCTGGTGGAACATCGCCGCGGAGAACCAGGCAAGCGACCGCGCCCACCGCATTGGGCAGACACGCCCGGTGACCGTGTGGAAACTGGTCTGCAAGGACACGATCGAAGAGAAAATCATCGAGCTGCAGAACCTCAAAAAGAAACTCAGCGACATCATCCGCGTCGCCGATGAAGAAGGTTCTTCCCTCACGCAGGAAGATATTGCTTACTTGCTCTCTTGATGCTTCGAGTCGGACTCCGCCTCTTCGGGGGCGGGGTTTTCTTTTTTGGGATTCGTCGGTTCTAGTTTTCTAACCGCGCGTAATAGGGGGTAGCAAAGCAAACCGACTAAGGTCGCGGACACTAAGCCCACCCCTGCCCTCGTCAGGATGAGGATGTAGGTCAATTTGGGGTTATAACCCATCACTTGTCCATCAATCCATTCGACCCCGGCGTTAGAGAGGGTCACGAGGATCGCCCCGATGAGATTGGCGAGGATATAGAAGACTATGTGTTGTTCTAACGCTTCTCCTTTTTTGCGGAAAGGCAAAGCGAATAACCCCGCGGAAAGCGCGCGGAAAGCCGGGGGCAAGATCCATAACGGGGTGGTCGGGGTAATCCCGTAACTAGAGGTAAGTTGGATGACCGTCTCGCCTAGCAAAGCGACGATGAGGCCATCGGGCAAACCGAAATAAATCGAGGCGAAAACGACCGAAAGGCCCGAGAAAGCGATATGGATCGGCCCGGCTTTGATCGTGAATTTGGCGAGGACGACGAAGATGGCGATCATCATCGCGTCCATCGTGATGCGGCGGATTTTGGAATTCCCCATGCAAATTCCTCCTAAAGGAAACATGGGAGGCTATGCCTTAAGCTTCCAAGCGGCTGCGGAGTGGCACCGCGGGAAGAGATTCCCTTCGTCCTTGGGCGACCTCCCATCCCAAGGCACTTGACGCGCCACGCCTACTCTCGGAAAAGGCGTGTCTATATTGTAGGGAAGAATCTTACTTTGTTAAGCCTATCTCCACAAAGGCGCGCGAATCCTCTAAAATGGCCGGCGATGGAATTCTTCAATTGGGTTTGGGAACGATTCCTCATCTGGGTCCGCGGGTTTTTCGGGTTGGATATCATCCTGAAAGCCGTCGAAGCGGGTAACCCAATTCCCATCCAAGGCTATGTGCAGGTCGTCTTTTCCTCGGTGACCGCGTTGCTTGCCATCCTCCAGGTCTATTCTTTCGTCTATATCGTCGTCGGGCTTTTCCATAAGGGCAGGACCTATTCTTCCCAGCCGAAGGATAAGCGGTATGGGGTCATCATCTCCGCGTGGAACGAAGAGGCCGTCATCGCCGACGCGATCCGCTCGGTCAAAGAGCAAATCGATTACCCTGTCGAGCTGATCGATGTCTACGTCGCCTGCGATAACTGCACCGACCGCACCGCGGAGATCGCGAGGGAACTAGGCGCCCATGTCTATGAAATCACCGAGCAACATCCTAGGAGGAAAGGGAACGCATTGCAGATCCTATTCCACAAGATGGCGGAGGAGATGGATTTGGTGGAATCCCATTACGCTTATACGATCCTCGATGCCGATTCGGTCTTCTGCACCGACTTCTTCGCGAGGATGAACGATTGCCTCCAAGAACAGGGTTATGACCTCGTCGGAGCTTACCGCAACGCGAAGAACCTCGGGGAAAACCCCATCACCGCCCTCGCCGGGGTGCAGGTCTACCGCAACATCGCTCAATCCGGTCGCGCCCGTTCGGTCTTCAATACCCCGACCGAAGTCCCAGGACCGGGTTCCACTTTCCGGAGCTACCTACTGAAAGACGGGTGGAATTACACCCAACTGACCGAGGATGCCGAAGCGTTATTCGATGTCCTTTGCCGTCAAAACCTCAAGACCGGGTTCTGCGAAGCGGCCCAGGTTTACTGTGAATTTCCCAACACCTTCAAGCTCTTCTTCCGTCAGCAAATGCGTTGGGCCAAAGGGCGCCTCATGGTCTATTTCGCTCAGATGGGCATGCGCATCAAATCGTTCTTCAAGAAACCGACGTGGGGCAAATACGACCTCTTCTGGTACATCTTCCCCCAGCAGATCTTCTCCTTCTATTGGGGTCTCACCTATCAATTGATTTCCTTGGGGTTATTCCTCGCCTTGGGGCCAGAATTCTATTCCTGGGCGTCCTTTGGGAATTACTTCCTGACGATGGTCGTCTCCACCTACATCAGTTCCTTCGTCATGGACGTCATCGTCATCATCCGCGAATGGAAGAAGGTCATGCTTTCCTTCCCCAGGACGATGGCTTACCTATTCCTATTCCCCTTATATAACATCTTCGCCATTCCCTTATCGGCGATTTCAATCTTCGGTTTCACCACCTGGAGAAAGATTGACCACCACGTCGAGCAATCGGGGAAATCCTTGGATGAATTCCAAGCCAAAAAGAACAAGAAAAAAACCGAAAACAAAACTGGGAAATAAAACTTTTTGGAAATTAAAAGAGATGCTATGTCGAAACAAATTCTATTGTCATCGATTGGATTCTTAGGAGCTCTCGTTTCCTGCGCAGGAAATCAGTTACACAATGAAGCGGAAAAACCCACTCCGGCCAAGCTTTTAGGGTTGAGTGGTTATCAGCCAAAAGAAACCGAAACTCTACGAGTCGATCATTTTGTAGTCCACGGGACGGGCTTGGAGGTCGGGCAAATCAAAACGTATGACTACGAGGGCGTCGAAGCCTTCGTCGAACGGTTGAAGACTTATCAAATCGGACGCGAAAAAGAGGATTTCCATAACTACATGGGCGGTTATGCGACCGTCTTCTATTTTGGAAACCATTCTGTTGAATTCCACGATGACTACCTCATGGTCCCAAATGGCGAAAATGGGTTAACGGATTATTACTATACTGACGGGTGGCCGATGCCAACTTCCGGCCTCCTCGAATCGTATCGAGGACTCCATATTGAAGGGAACTCCGCATATGTGGAAGAGACTGAAAAGAAAGAGAGGGTCCTCGAAGGTTTGCTTTCCGTTCACGTGTCAGAGGCGGGATTTGAAAGCGATCCCGGCGAAAAGCTTTTGACCGTAAGGGTCGAGCGTCAAGGAATCAACATATATGCCGAAGGGGTGTTCGAATTCGATTTCGACATCGGCCAATTCTACCAACTGACCGATGGCTACAATTTCGATTTCCTGTTCTAAATACATGACAAAAGAGTGACGCGGTTTGTGCGTCACTCTTTTTCTTCGTTTTGTTTTTCTTCTTCGGGGGAAGGCACTTCTTCTTGGGCCTTTTGGGCTTCCGCTTCTTCTTCTAGTTTCGCCTTTTCCATTTCCTTGGAGGTCTCTAGAACCATCGGGACGGGGAAGAACCAATGGTAGATGGCCTGGAAGGCGTAGACGGCGCAGCCGTAAGCTAGCGCGGCGCCGATCGCGATCCGATACCATTCATCCCCCAGGGAATTCGTCTCCCAGGCGTTGACGAGGCAGATGATGTCGAAGGTGATGAGGCAAACGCTTAATGGGGCGACCATGATCTTGTCGATCAAGGCGTTCTTCGCCCTTCTTTTCTTGGAGACGATCGTCCAGATCAAATCGGTGAAGATCCAGACCCCGCCGGCGAGGGTGCCGATCGTGAACACCCACCGCTTCCAATCGCTGATGGGGATGACGCGGAGGAAAAATAGGAGGCTAAGCACGAGGAATAGGACCGCGAAGATCCCTAGCTCCACGGAATAAATGAGTTTGGCTTTGGTGAGTTCGTCTAAAGGCTTTTTCTTGGACATGGCAATAAAGATAGCGCTACTTCTTGGCTTTGTCTTTCTTTTTCCCTTCCTCGAACCAGAAGGAAAGCGCGGGGTAGAGCCAATCCGCCCAGGCGCTTTCGTGATGGATGCGATGGCTATCGATTCCTAAGCGCAGGCGATCGACCCCCATTCCCAGGCCCTTCAATTGGGCAAAGGTCTCATAGGTCTGGGGAAGCAATAATTCATCAAGCTCCTCTCCCCCGCAGAAGAAATAGATTTTTCCTTTCTTGGGGAGACCAAGCTCATTAACGATTTCCTTCCAATGCCTTTTTCCATAAAGGAAGAAGGCCGGGGAGAAAGATAAGGAGAAGGAGAAAACCTCAGGACGGCGCATATAGGCGAAAAAAGCCATGATGCCGCCCATGGAGGAGCCGCCGATCGCCGCATTCTTCGGGTCGGTGCGGAACCATTTATCGATCAAGGGCTTCAATTCGTCGGCGATGTAGTCGACGTATTTATCCCCATAGGGTTTGGTGTATTGTCCTTTCCTGTTCCCAAATTTCCTGTCGGGCTGATAAGGGGGACAAAGCTCCGCGGCCCTTTCCTCGGGGATCTTTGGGCAATCGATCCCGACCGCGATGAAAGGCAAAGCCTTCTTGTCTTTGATAAGGCGATGAGCGGCTTTGTCTAATTGCCAATCCCCATAGGCGGACAAATGACGGTCCACCAGATTCTGCCCATCCGACATATAGATGACGGGGTAGCGTTGCTCCCTGTTCTTTGGGTCATACCCTTCCGGCAGCCAGACGCGGATATGGCGTTTCTTGCTCTTAAACGCGAAAGACAATTCCATCACGGCATCGTAATAGGTGCCGTATTTCATCGTCGTGGGCTTATGCTCGTCGAGGCGGAAAGGCCCGACTTTCTTCGCGGGAGCGTTCATTTCTTCTTATAGACCATCCCACAGGAGAAGGCTTTGGCGAGGAATTCCCCGATGCGGAAATACCGCCCCGTGGAATTATCGAAGAGGACGCCGTCGCATTTGGCGATGTCGAGGTTGCCCTTCTCATCCAAGACGGATTCATCCGCGGTCACGCGGAGGATCTTCCCGAATACGATCCCATATTCATCGACCCCGGCGTATTCGCATTCGAGGCAGAGGGGGAATTCCAAAATGACGGGGGCGTCCACCGTTTTGGCTTTTTCGGCATGCAGGCCGGTGCGTTCGAATTTATCCTTCGCCTTCGCGCCGGATTCGATGCCGAAGTAGTCGGCCTCCTTGATGTATTTCGCCGTCGGCAAGGAAACGGTGAAGCCCTTGGTGCGGCGGAAGTTCTCGCAGGTGCGATGGGTCGGGGTCAAGGAGATGCCGACCAAATCGGTGTCGACCGCCCCTCCCCAAGCGGCGTTCATCACGTCGACGGTGCCATCTTCGTTATAGGTGGCGAGCATCAAGACGGGCTGGGGGTAGATCGCGGGGGAAATGGATAATTCTTTTCTCATTTCAAGGCTCCTTTTTTTCTTTCTTAGAAATGATAAAGTCCCGTCTTTCTAAAAGAAAGGATAATGCGCGGTGCAAATCGTTTGAAAAAAGTAAATCTATATTTACTATTTAGGCGAACAAGGAGGTTCTGACCCATGGAACTATATGACTTCATCGTGAAAGACAACAAAGGCAACGACGTGAGCCTATCCGAATACAAGGGCAAGGTCCTGCTCATCGTCAACACCGCGACCGGCTGCGGCTTCACCCCGCAATACAAGGGCTTGGAGGAGCTCTACCTCAAATACCACAACAAGGGCTTTGAGATCCTCGACTTCCCCTGCAACCAATTCTTCGGCCAGGCCCCGGGAAGCGATGAGGAGATCCATTCCTTCTGCACCCTCAAGTACAACACCACCTTCCCCCGCTTCAAGAAGATCGAGGTCAACGGCAAAGGCGCCGACCCGCTCTATGTCTTCCTCAAGGAGCAGACCAAGACGAAGAAGATCGGCTGGAACTTCGCGAAATTCCTCGTCGACAAAGAGGGCAAAGTCCTCGCCCATTATGGCTCGATGACCACCCCGGAAAAACTCGACGCGGAAATCGCCAAACTCCTATAAACCAAACGAAAACGGATCCATGCCCCCCGCGGATCCGTTTTTTTGTTCCTTGATTGGACATCTCAATTCAAAGGCGCGCGTGCCCGTATGCGCGATTTTTGATATTCCTAAGAGTAAATGATATGATATGTAGGCTTATGAAACCCCTCACCGAATCCGCTATTGCTTTGGCCCGCGACCAATTCGCTTTTGAAGGCATCTACGTCGCGGATCGCTGGATTGGGTCCGGCCGCATCAACGACACCCGTTTGGTCATCACGATCGGACCGACCGGACACATCTACCGTTACATCCTCCAACGCCTCAACACCGATATTTTCACCAAGCCGCTTGAGGTCATGGAAAACATCGCCAAAGTCACCGAGCATCTCCGCAAAAAATGCCTAGAAAGAGGGGGCGACCCCAAACGTTCCGTCATGGCTTTGATTCCCGCGAAGGATGGCAAACCCTACTGGGTCAGCCCAGAAGGCGATTTCTTCCGCGTCACCTATTTCATCACCGGGGCCATTTCCTATGATGAAGTCGATGACCCGAAAGTCTTTGAGGAAGCTGGGCGCGCTTTTGGCGAATTCCAACGCGACCTTTCCGATTTCGATGGGGAATCGTTATATGAAACCATCCCCCACTTCCACGATACGCTATCCCGTTACGAAACCTTCGAAAAAGCCGTCTTGGAAGACAAAGCCCATCGGGCAAAAAAGGTGCAAGACGTCATCGAAGAATTCAGAAAACATAAGCAAATCGCCGTTCTTTTTGCCGAATTACAGCAAAATGGCACGCTCCCCATTCGCGTCACCCACAACGACACGAAACTCAATAACGTCATGATCGACGAGTTCTCCGGGAAGGGCTTATGCGTCCTGGACCTCGACACCGTCATGCCAGGATTATCCTGCTTCGATTTCGGGGATGCGGTTCGTTATGGGGCGAACAAGGCCAGCGAGGACGAACGCGATTTCTCCAAAGTCGGCATTGATCTAGAACTCTATGAAGCGTTCGCTAAAGGATTCGTCTCCGGCTTAGAAGGAAAACTCCTGCCCGCGGAGATCGACCATCTCGCCGACGGGGCGATGTGCATGGCTTTTGAGTTAGGGCTACGCTTCCTCACCGACTATCTGAATGGGGATGTCTATTTCAAAGCGAGCTACCCCGAATCGAACCTCGACAAAGCCAAGGTTCAGTTGACCTTGCTAAAAGACATGATCGCGCATGAAAAAGAGATGCGCGGCATCATCCAAAAATTGAACCGCTGATGATCCGTCAGCGGTTTTTATTCTTAGGTTTCGTAAACTAAAAGCCCAGGCCATCTGACCTGGGCTTCTAAGAGATTTTCTTAGAAAGCGACGCGGAATAACCCTGCGAGATCCTCAATCTCACTGCAGGACAGAGGATATTCCCTCTCGATTGTATTCCCGATGAGAAGGTGTTCGAAGCGTGCCTCGAGGATCCGCTCCTCCGCGCCCGGGGAGAAGATTCCATGGGTGGCGACCACCCCGACGGATAAGGCACCTTCTTTTCTTAAGCTGGAAGCGACCTCCACCAAGGTGCCGGCGGTATCGACCATATCATCGAGGATGATGCAATGCTTACCTTTCACTTCTCCGTTAATCCCCTCCACCGCGGCGGCGTTGGGGGATGGACGGTATTTAAGCGCAAAGGCGAATCCCGCCTCGGGGAAAAGCTTTCCGGCTTCCTTAACGCGGGCCACGCCCCCGCGATCAGGAGAAACCAAGACGAAGGAATCGTTGATCTTCTCCGGATAACGTTCCAGCAGATGAGGAAGCGCGGGGATGTTATGCATCGGGAAGGGGAAATCGCCTAAAAGATGCGGGCTATGGAAATCAATGACATAGCCTTCATCAATCCCCGCCTGCCCCAAGAGCTTACCGATCAATGCGGCGGAGAAAGGCTCATCCGGGTAAGGATTATCCTGCCTAGCATAACCAAGATAGGGGAAGAGCCCGATGATCTTCTTCGCCTTGCCGCGTTTTAAGGCATCGACGAAAACCAATAATTCCATCAAGCGGTCATTGACTGGGCGCGAAGTCGCGGCGAGGACATAGACCGTTTCCCCCTTTACGGGGCAAAGGGGCTTGGCGAAGGCTTCGCCGTCAGCGAAATGCCTTAATTCCAAAGGGCTTAGGGAAAGACCGGTCAAATCCGCGAGGGATTTCGCCATCTTGGGATTGCTATGCAGCGAAAATAGGAGGGGCATACATCTATTTTCTCTATTTCTTACTCGGTGCGCAAGGCAACGACGGGATCTTGCTTCGCCGCGGCGCGGGCCGGGATGATGCCAGCGATCATCGTCAGCAGGATCGCCCCCGCGAGGACCGCCAGCGCCATGAACCATGGGAGATTGGAGATCATCCCGAGGTTATAGTAGGCCCCGACGGTGAGGTTCATGATGAGCTCGAAAAGATAGGTGACCAATAAGCCGAAGATGCCGGAGAAACCACCGATGATGAAGGTCTCCGCGTTGAATAGATGCGAGACGTCGCGCTTGCTGCCGCCCAAAGAACGGATAACGCCGATCTCCTTGACACGTTCCATGACGGAGACGTAGGTGATGATGCCGATCATGACGGTGGAAACCACAAGCGACAAAGCGGTGAAGGCGATCAGGGCGATCGTGACGATATCGATGATGCCGTTGATCATCGCGATGATGACGGCGAGGTTATCCGCATAGGTGATTTCCTCGCGGTCGGCTTTGGGCAAGACGGTTCCGTCGGTGAGTTCCAAATCGCCGTCGTCATTCCATTTGGAAAGATAATCGGTGACGAGGTCCTTGCTATTGAAGCTCTTGGGGTATACCTCGATGCGGTTAGGGAAATCGACGCCGCCGATATCGCGAAGGCCGATGCGCGCGGTTTGGATATTCATCCCATCCCCGCCCCCGCCGATCGTGGAGGTGAGCATCGCGAAGAGATCGCCCATCGAAGAAGTCCCGCCGATGAGGCCATAGCCTTCCAAGGTATGCTCTTCGAAGACGAGATTATAGCTATAGTAGAGGCCGCTTAAGACGGTGGCCTTCACCCCGGTCCCCGGATCGACGGTGGTGATCTTCATCGTGGTATAGGTGTCGGAATTGTTGGCGTCCAGCCGCGCTTTCATATCCGCGGTGAAGGCGGATCCACCTGTTTCAGGATGGTTTTCTTGCAAGAAGCGCTTGGCGAAAGCCGGGGTCAAATACAAACCGGAAGAATAGCAGCCATAGGAAGTCGAGGCCTTAGGGGTCAAAACGCCGACGACCTTCACCTCATGTCCGCCCGTAAGCGCTCCACGGTCGCGGAAAGCATAATCATAAGGATGCTCGACCGTCATGCTTCCGATGACCTGGGGGTCTTCGCCCGTCGGGGTGAAGACGGAGTCGTTGGGATAGTAATAATAGGAATGGCCGATCAAATCGGCGACGTCGATCGAGGTCTGCTTCTCCCAAAGGCTCGGGCTGAAGCGCGGATCTTCGGAATACTTGTAAATCGCGTTGGTGAATTCGTCTTGGGAATAGAAACCCAAAAGGGTGAGGACGAATTCGGTGACTTGGTTGCGGTGATTGAGGACGATCATCGCCTCATCCGCGCCTTCGGCATAACGGCCTTCCACCACTTCGTATTGGGAAAGGACGTATTCTTTGGCGTCCAAGGATTGGCCGATCGCGTTGGAATAGTTATCCACCAAAGAAGAATAGGCCGCGAATTCGCCATCGCGCGCACCAGCGAGAATGGTTTCGCAGAAGCTCGTGATCGCCGCGATGGAATACCGATCGCCGGGGAGGGCATCGTTAAGCGCGATCCCAGGATCATCAGGATCGCGACCCACCGTGGTATAGAGGTTATTCTTGACGTTGATCCCGTATTCCTTGCTCACCGCGGCGTAATAATCGCGGGGCATGTCGTCGATGAATTTCTCATAATCCTTGGTCAGATGATTCGACGTGAAGGAAGAGTCCAAAGCATCCGCGGCGCGGACGAGGGATTCCATGGCGAATTCGACATCGATTTTGCCGTCCCGCCAGCTTTGGGAGACGATGGAGGCGCGCCGCGCGGTGGAGGCGCTGTCCATCAGACCACTGAGGTTAAGCGAGGTCTCCGCCACTTCGACGGGGTTGCCCGAAAGCATGTCATCTTGGACGGAAGCTATATAGCCCCGGACCCCAAAGTTCATTGACAAAACCGCGGAAACCCCGACGATGCCAATGCTGGAGGCCACGACGATAAGCGCGGTCCTCTTCGCTTTGGAAAGCAGGTTCTTCGCGGAGAGTTTGAAGGCGGTCCAGAGGTGCATTTTCGCCTTTTCGTTGACGGGCGAGAAATCCTCTTTCGCACGTTCTTTTTCCTCATCTTCCGCGGAATAGGGATGGGAGTCGCCGATGACTTCGCCATCCTTCAGATTGATGATGCGGGTCGCATATTCTTTGGCCAGTTCATCATTATGGGTGACCATGATGACGAGTTTGTCCTTCGAGATTTCCTTGATGAGGTCCATGATCTGGACCGAGGTCACCGAATCCAAGGCGCCGGTCGGTTCGTCGGCGAGGAGGATGTCGGGTTCGTTGACGAGGGCCCTGGCGATGGCGACGCGTTGGCATTGTCCGCCGGAAAGCTCATTGGGCTTCTTCGCGTAAAGCCCTTCAAGACCTACATTATCCAAGGCCTTTTTGGCCCTGGCGACGCGTTCTTCTTTCTTGAGGCCGGAGATCGTAAGCGCCAATTCGACGTTTTCCAAAACCGATTCGTGAGGGATCAGGTTATAGGCTTGGAAGATGAAGCCGATCCGGTGGTTGCGGTAGACGTCCCAATCGTGGCCGGAGAACTTTTTCGTGGAGACGCCGTTGATGACCAAATCGCCGGAAGTGCAGTGGTCGAGGCCGCCGATGACATTGAGCGCGGTCGTCTTCCCGCAGCCGGAAGGGCCGAGGATCGCGACGAATTCGTTTTTCCGGAAGCAAAGCGAAATGCCCTTCAATGCCTCCACTTTCAGGGTGGAAGTCTCGTAGATTTTCACGATGCGGTCTAGTCTTAACATGGCAAAGGCTTCTTTCTTGCGTAGCGAAATTATATTGGCTTTTCAATTCATTGAAAGAGATATGCGTCCTTTTTTGTTGCGCTTTTCCAAAGGAAAGCATAAGATAGTGCCGTCAAAAGCAAAGCTAGAGCAATCTAGTGACGCAAAGCTAAAGGGTCCTTCCAGGATTGCCAGCTGCCATAAAAGGTCACGGCATGAAAGAGAAGGCGACGAAAAAACGCAATCTCCCCGGCCTTATCGCCAGGGTCTTTTCTATTGTGCTGGCCGCCGACCTCGTTTTGGCCGTCAGCACCTACATTTCCGTGTCCTTGGCCTGGTTCCAAACCAACCGCGCCGCCCTTAACAAATATTCCAAAGTCGTCGCCCAAGGTCTTCAGTTGATCACTGGGATGAACCTCTATACCGCCTACCCCGCGGTCGATGGCGATGGCAACCTCGTCCCCAATAGCACCCATCATTACGTCGACGGGGTCAACACCACCTACTATTTCCAAAAGCTCGCCAATAACGCCGACGGGGCGATGGGCGTCTACGATGCCTTTGCCCGGGTCCCCGACCAGCTTTTGATCGAAATCACCCTCGATCCCGCCGTCTATTCCGCGACCGACACCTTCGATGTCCGCGCTTTCCTCGACGAGACCACAACGAACTTCCTTGGCGATCCTTCCGGCATTGACCCGGAAACCGGCGAATACACCTATACCACCCTCACCGCCGAGGATAACAATCTTTCCTCGGTCTGCGCCTATTACGTCTTGCCCGCCGATCGCGTCACCACCCAAACCGAAACCATCAATTCCGTTCCGTATCAGTATCAGCAGGTCAATACGACCGGTTTGACCCGCCACACCTTCGTCAGCCACGATTTGACCCAGGAAGGCTTCCATACGCTGAACCGCTTGATTGAGGACGAGGCCGTCGCGAATGCCAACGGCACCGCGACCGGCTCCATCTTCATCGTCTTCGACTATGAACCGGAAGCGGAGCTGCAGGTCCGAGATCGTGTTTTCCAAATGAAGAAGCGGAACGAAAAAGGAACGGAAGGATTTCAGCTGATCGTCTTCGATCTCTATGACATTATCATCGACTATTTGGAATCCAAGAACTTCATTGAAAAGACAGAAAAGATGGAAGAGCGCAGTGGCCTGGATCGTGTGGTAAAAGCGGTTCAGCGGACACTACGCATCACAGATAAGGATAACTACCTGGTGCAGTATATCGTGGATCACACACCGGAAAACGCCGTTGTCTTCATCACCGGTATCGGCAAATGCTATCCACTTTTGGAAGCACCGGAGGTCTTCAATAAGGTTTTCTACAACATGCCTAAGGAATTTGCTTCCACACCACTGGTCCTGTTTTATCCTGGAACCTATACAGAGCAGGAACTTGTCGTGTTTGACGAGCGCAAGGAAGACAATTATTACCGAGCATTCCGTATAGCAAGATAATGGGAGGAAGAGCGAGTATGCAGATCAAAGATATGTTCCTGAAGAATATTAATCGTGATCTTCAGGGTGTTATTATTGTCGGACAGGACGAAAATGCCAATATTAAGCAAGAACTGGAAGAATATGTAGTCACTCGGGAACTGCAGAAGCATTTCGCGGATTTCTTCTCCGCCTATAAGCAGGGAATCATAGGAAATACGACAAAGACCGGTGTCTGGATCTCCGGCTTCTTCGGATCAGGTAAATCTCACTTGCTGAAGATCCTTTCCTATTTACTGGAAAATAAAGAGATTGCCGGTAAGCATGCCATCGATTACTTTATCGATGATCATAAGATTCAGGACGCAGCCGTGCTGGCAGATATGCAGCTGGCTGCGCAGACCCCGACCGATGTCGTTCTCTTCAATATCGATTCCAAGAGCGAGTCCAATGGGAAAGAAAACAAAGACTCTATCGTCAATGTCTTTCTGAAAGTTTTCAATGAGATGCAAGGATTCTGCGGATCCATTCCGTATCTTGCAGATCTGGAAAAGCAGCTTTCTGACAAGGGCAGATACCAGGAATTCAAAAACAAGTTTGAAGAAGCTTACGGTGATTCCTGGGAAAACTCCCGCAATGACTTTGACTTCATTCAGGATGATATTGTGGACGTCCTTTCTGACATGGGCTTTATGAGCGAGGAGGCTGCTCGTAACTGGTGTGAAAAAGCGTCTGGTACATATCAGATTAGCATCGAAGATTTTGCTAAACGTGTAAAAAAGTATATCGAAGACAAGGGCAACAATCATCATGTAGTCTTTGCCGTGGATGAAGTTGGCCAGTATATCGGCGACAACCGTGCTCTGATGCTCAACCTGCAGACATTGGAAGAGGATCTTGGCAGAGAGTGCATGGGCAAGGCATGGATCATCGTCACTTCCCAGCAGGATATCGATTCTGTCGTCAAAGTTATTGGCAATGACTTCTCCAAGATCCAGGGACGCTTCGATACCAGACTTTCCCTGTCATCTGCGAATGTTGATGCTGTCATCAAGAAGAGAATTCTTGAAAAGAAGGAGACGGCGGCGCAGATGCTGCGGCTCCTCTATGGACAGAAACAGACCATTATAGAAAACCGGATCGTCTTCTCAGGATCCGTGGAACGGAAACTCTATTCTTCCGCACAGGACTTTGCGGATGTATATCCGTTCATTCCGTATCAGTTCAACCTGCTTGCTTCTGTATTGACAGCCATTCGTACCCATGGGGCGTCCGGCAAGCATCTGTCCGAGGGTGAGCGTTCCATGCTTGCCATGTTCAAGGAATCTGCAGCTGCCTGGGGCGGCATGCCGGAAGGTACACTGATTCCGTTCTATGCATTCTATGCGCCGATGGAAAACTTCCTGGATCACAGTCACAGGAGTTCGAAGATATTCAGGCAAATATCGATAACATCACAACCCTCATGATGACCAGCATCGATGAGGACCGGATTACTCTGAAGGAGCGGGTACAGGATGCCCTGACGGTTCTGCAACGGCAGATGCTGGTGCAGAAGAACGGCGATGTCTATGTATTCCTGACGGATGAAGAGCAGGAGATAAACCGCGAGATCGAAGAAGAGCAGGTCGATAATGCCGAAGTCATCAATAAGATCTCTGAGATGATCTTCGATGATATCCTGAAGGACAACCGATATCAGTATCCGAAGTTCAATGGCCGTTATGCTTTCCGGTTCAACCAGACCGTAGATGATCGCCCATACAAAGCTAATCAGAATAATGACATCGGTGTGCATATCATCACACCGGCGGCGGATATCGAGGATGAGATCACCCTCCGGATGATGTCCGGACAAGGTAAGGAAGTACTGGTTGTTCTTCCGAATGACCGGAGTTTTATGGATGAGATCCAGACCTATCTGAAGATCGAAAAGTTCCTTCGCCGGAATACGACATCAGCACTGACAAAATATGAATCCATCAAGGATGCCAAGCGTCTGGAGATGCGTGACCGTTCCTCCAATGCGAAAGTGTATCTCACGGAAGCATTGAAGGAAGCAGCGATCTACGTCAACGGTGACAAGGCAAATATCAAGGCAAAGGATGTCAGCAGCCGCATCAATGAGGCAGTCGGCCGTCTGGTAGATACGGTTTATCACAAGCTCAGTTACATTGATGCTGCCTTCAGCGAATCGGATATCCGGAAGCTGTTCGATATCAGCAGCCAGATGAGTCTGAAGCTTGGTGATCAGGGCGAAGCTAACGTTCATGCCCTGGATGATGTTCTGCAGTATATTCAGCGG
>ONGB01000044.1 GCA_900317295.1 uncultured Erysipelotrichaceae bacterium | reverse complement strand
TTGGGCTTAAGGAAGGTCTCGGCCTGGCCATAGAATTTGACCTCGACGGCGTGCTTAGGCTTCCTGACTTCGAAGACGAAGCCGTTGGAGAGCCATTGATCGGGCAATTCGACCTGCTTCCCGTTAACGAATTTCTGGCGGAAGAAGCCATAGTCGTAACGGATGGTGTTGCCGTGTCCCGGCAAGCCAAGGGAAGCGATGGAATCGAGGAAGCAAGCCGCGAGGCGGCCAAGGCCGCCGTTGCCTAAGCCGGCGTCGGCTTCCATGTCCTCGAGCTCGCCGATGTCGATGCCTAGCTCAGCCAGGCCATCGCGGGCGATCTTATAGATCCCGAGGTTCTGCATGTTGGAGGTGAGCAAACGGCCCATCAGGAATTCCATGGAGAAATAGATGAGCTGCTTGGTGTTGTCGTGAAGGATGTTCTCGCGGCAATTGCGCCAGTCATAGCCGGCATAGTCGCGGACCATCTCGCCGAGGATGTCGTAGCGTTCGGTGATATGGCTATCGGAGACGGAACGCCCGTATTTCTCTTCGAGTCGGCGCTCGAAGGTCTGTTTGAAATCGAGTTTGTTGTCGAACATATAAGCTCCTTTTATAAAGGGGGTAAAAACTATTTGGTGGTTTTCTTGGTCGCCTTCTTCTTCGGGGCGACGACTTCTTCCTTGTTCAGGAAGGGGGTCTTGGTCTTCTTCGGGCCCTTAGACGCGGGTTTTTCTTCCGGTTTCTTTTCTTCCTTGGGCTCGGGCTTAGGATCCTCGACGCGTTTGAAGATGCAGGCGGCGAAGCTCGTGAGTTTCTCGATGACCAAGTGGCAGGGACGGCCTTCCGGCCCGGTGCCTTCGTAGGCGATGGCGGGCAGGCCGTTATATTGGTTGTAGCCGCCGTAGATGTCCTTATCGCTATTGAAGATCTCGACGTATTTGCCGGGGCGGTAGCAGCCGATGTGGTAATCGGTGAAGTAATTCGGCGTCATGTTGAAGACGAAGATGAGGTCGCTATCCCCGACGGTGCGCTCGAAGGCGAAGACCGACTGGTCGGCGTTATCGACCATCAGCCATTGATGATGCGCGGGGTTGTATTCCTCGAAATACATCGCCGGTTCGGCGGCGTAGATGAGGTTGAGGTCGCGGATCATGCGGCGCACAGAGTCGTGTTTCGGGAAGGAAAGCAGGTTCCACGGGAGCGAGCGTTGCTCATTCCATTCGTCGAAGGAGGCGAGCTCATTGCCCATGAAGGTCAGCTTCTTGCCAGGGTGGGCGAATTGGTAGGTATAGAGGTTGCGGAGGAGGGCGAATTTCCTGTCATAGTCGCCCCACATCTTGTTGATGATCGTCCCTTTGCCGTGGACGACTTCGTCGTGGGATAGGGGCAAGAGGAAGTTCTCCGAATAGAAATAGGCCATCGAGAAGGTGATCTTGTTGTGCTCGTATTTCTTATAGATCGGGTCCTTCGAGTAGTACTTCAGGGTGTCGTTCATCCAACCGAGGTCCCACTTATAGTCGAAGCCGAGTCCGCCGTATTCGATCGGATGGGTGACTTTGGTGAAGTCGGTGGAGTCTTCGGCGATCATCATGACCGAGGGATGTTCGTAATGGATCTTGCCGTTGAGGCGGCGGATGAATTCGGTGGCGCCGGTGTTCTCGCCGCGGGCCTTATTGCCGTCCCAGAAGACGATGTTGCTGACCGCGTCGACGCGGATGCCGTCGAAATGGAAATAGCAAAGGAAGTAGTTCATCGCCGACATCAGGAAGCTGCGCACCGGGTCTTTGCCGAGGTCGAACTGCGCGCTGCCCCACGGGGAGATCTCATGCTCGCCGGAATATTCGTAGAGGTTGGAACCATCGAATTTGCGGAGCGCATAGTCATCGGTCGCGAAGTGGACGGGGGCGAAGTCGAGGATGACCCCAAAGCCCGCGCGGTGCATGCGGTCGACGAAGGACATCAATTGCTTCGGGTTGCCGTAACGGGAATCGACGGAATAGAAGCCGGTGGCCTGATAGCCCCAGGAACCATCGAAGGGATATTGGGTGATCGGCATGATCTCGACGTGGGTGAAGCCGGTTTCCTGTAGGTAGGGAATGAGGTAATCGGCGATCTCCTCATAGGAGAGGTAACGGTCGCCGACGCGGCCCTTCCACGAGCCGAGGTGGATTTCGTAGATCGACATCGGCTTGTCGAAGTTGCGGGTGCGGGAGGCCATGAAGTCGCCATCCATCCAGGGGAAGCCCTCGATGTCATAGAGACGCGAGCACGTCATCGGGCGATATTCGCTATAGAAGGCGAAGGGGTCGGCCTTATCGACGTAACGGCCCTCGCAGTTTTTGAAATGGTATTTGTAGGACTGATAATCGTGAAGCCCGGGGATAAAGCATTCATAGACCCCGGCGTCATCGACTTTGTCCATCTTGTTGACGCGGACGTCCCAGCCGTTGAATTCGCCGATGACGGAGACGTCGCTCCCCAACGGGCAATAAAGGCGGAAATAGACGCCGTAGATCTTGTCTTTGACTTTGACGACTTTGGGCTTGCCGCCTTTCCTTTTGGGCGGGACGAGTTCGTCTTTATCGATCTCTTTGTAGCCGAAGTGCGCGCCGAAATATTCGAAAGCGTGCGTCGTCTGACCCATCAAGAAGTCAGCTAGAATCCCATATGCCATAAAAATCCTCCTATGGACACTACCCCTTATTATATAAGGACTTATGGAAAGTAGGGAGAGGAAAAGCGAGGAATAAAACCGCTTTCCTAACCAAACCCAAGGAGGGGGGACAAAGACGATAAGGGGAGGTTAAATCCGCTTTTGCTCCCCCACTATTCCTGTACACAGGAGAGAAGGAGATCTGGCGAAACCTTTCCTATACACTGTATATATTTGTTCGGTTTTAAAGGACGATGCCTAGATAAATGAAAAGGCAGGTTTTCGCCTGCCTTCTCAAGGTTTTTCGCCTTTTTTAGTTGTTGTCGATGCGGTTCTCCGCGATGACTTTGTCCTTAAGGAACTCAGGGACTTCCTCATAGGCGTAGAACTCGCGGTTATAGAAGCCGGAGGCGCGGGTGAGGGCCTTTAGCTGCGAGGCGTAGTCGACGACCTCGGCCTCGGGGACGAGGGCCTCGATGACCTGGGCCCCATCCTTCTCGTCGATGCCTTGGACGCGGGCGCGCTTCGTGGAGAGGTCGCCTAGAACGGCGCCGGTATACTCCTGATCGACGTTGACGCGGATGCGGAGGATCGGCTCAAGGATGATCGGCTTGCACTTCGGGACGGCGTTTTGGAAGGAGAGGATCGCCGCCATGCGGAAGGCCTGTTCGTTGGAATCGACGGGGTGGTATTTGCCATCGATCAGCGTCCCTTTGACGCCGAGGACCGGGAAGCCGGCGAGCGGGCCATGCTGAAGCGCTTCATAGAAGCCCTTCTCGACCGCGGGGAAGAAGTTCTTGGGGACCGCGCCGCCGAAGACTTCCTCGGCGAACTCGTTCTCCTTAGCGGGCTCGAAGCGCATCGTGACGACGCCATAGAAGCCGGAGCCGCCGTTTTGCTTCTTATAGGAGCCTTCGGCTTCGCCTTTGGCCTTGATGGATTCGCGGTAGACGATCTTCGGGGCTTCGACGAGGACATCGATCTTGTAGATGTCTTTGAGCTTATTGACCGCGAAGTCGACGTGGCTAGAGGAGACGCCGCCAAGCAATAGCTGCTTCGTCTCGTCATTGCGGCGCATCTCGAGGGTCGGGTCTTCGAGGATCAGCTTCTTGATGGCGACGCCGAGCTTGGCTTCGTTGGCCTTGTTGGTCAGCGTGATGGCCTTATAGGCGACGGCGGTCGGGTATTTGACCGGCTTATATTCGATGACGGACTTCGGGGAGCAGAGCGTATTGGTGGAGACGATATCGTCCATGCGGGTGACCGCGCCGATATCGCCGGCGCCGATTTCCTGCACGGTGTCGAGCTTTTTGCCCTGGATGGAATAGAGGGCGGAGACCTTCTGGACGTTGCCGTTGACGTAGACGTCATCGCCGACTTTGAGGACGCCGGAGTTGACCTTGATCATGTTGATCGTGCCGTAATAGGGGTCGACGAGGGTCTTGAAGACGTAGGCCGACATCGGCTCCTCGAGCTTCGTCTCGCGCTCGACGGGGTTGCCATTGCCATCCACCGCTTCGATCGGCTTAAGGCTATCGGGCGAGGGGAGGTATTCGATGAACATGTCTAGCATCGTCTGGAGGCCAATGCCTTTATCGGCCGCGCCGACTAAGACGGGGATCAGTTCGCCGGAGAGCACGCCCTTGCGGAGGGAGGCATGGATCTCATCGGGGGTGAATTCTTCGCCGCCGAAGAACTTCTCCAGCAATGCATCGTCGGTCTTGGCGACTTCTTCGACGATGGTGTTGTGGAGTTCGAGGACTTTGGCTTTCTTGTCGGGATGGATCTCGCCATCGACGCATTCTTTGCCATTGAAGATGCGGGCTTTGAGCTCGACGACGTTGATGAGGCCGTCGAACTTATCGCCATGCCCTAGGGGATAGGCGAAGGGGACGGCGTTTTTGCCGAGTTTGGCGCGCACTTCGTCTAAGACGGCATCGAAATCGACGCCCTCTTTGTCCATCTTGTTGAGGTAGATGATGGTCGGGATACCGCGGCGATGGAGGGTCTTCCAATGCTTGACGGTGCCGACTTGGACGCCGACGGAAGCATCGATGACGAGGACGGCGCCCTTGATGATGCGGGTGACGCCGATGATCTCACCGATGAAGTCGTCGTTGCCCGGCATGTCGAGGAGATTGATTTTGGTGCCTTTGTAGGTCAAAGAAGCGACGGCGCATTGCAGCGACATCTGGCGCTTCTGCTCTTCGGGCAGGTAGTCGGTGTCGGTGGTTTTCCGTTCGACGGTCCCTTTCTCGGGGATCGCTTTGCCTTCATAAAGAAGGCCTTCCATCAATGTGGTCTTCCCCGACCCTTGGTGGCCGAGGATGGCGACGTTGCGGATGTTTTCGGGTTTGAAAGCAGGCATAGTTGTTTCTCCTTATTTATATAGAAAGGTCAGTTGACCATGAATTTGATCTCGCGGCCGCGGGAAGCGCGGACGATGCGTCCTTCGTCGAGGAGCTTCTCGGCGGTCTTCTTGATGTCTTCGCGGTTCTCGGCGAAGAGGACGGACTCCAATACGCCATAGCCGATCGCGCCGGCGGATTCCTTGATGACGCGGTAGACCTTCTGCTCGAGGGATTCCTGGCTATTGGCAAAGCCAACGATGTAATCCAAGCGGCGGTAGGCGGCGTGGACCATGCGGAGGAGGAAATGGACGTAAGGCAAATAGTCGTTTGTGCCCTCGCGCCAATTGACGCCGCTGAGCTTGAAGGAAGAGAGGTAATCGGCGACCTGGCGGTCGAGTATGTAGCTCACGGCGAAGTAATCGTCGATGAGGAAGCCATATTTCTTTAGTAAGAAATGGAGCAATAAGCGCGAGACGCGCCCGTTGCCGTGGTTATAGGGATGGATGCAAAGGAAATCGCACATGAAGACGGCGATGAGCAGGAGCTTATCGACCTCGGGGTCTTTGGCGCATTCGTTGAACTGATAGACGAGGCTATCTAGAAGCGCATAGGCCTCTTCCGGCGGGGCCGGGGTGAAGACGGGCTGATAGGAGCCATCCGGCAAGCGTTCCTGGATGTAGTTCTGGGTGTCTTTGAACTTGCCGCCGACGGCGGGGTTCTCGGGCTTATACATCAGATAATGGAGGGTGGAGATGAAGCTGATCGATAGCTCGGTCTGGTCATAGACCTGGTCGATCAGGTCGAGGGCGTCGCAATAGCCCTTGACGATGCGCTGGGCGAAGTTATGGGGCTCAGCGCCTTTTTCGAAGAGTTCGATCTCCTCGTCTTCGGAAAGAAAAACATTGCCCAGTGCGCACGAATTGACAGCGCCGCTCCGCCGAGCAATGTTCCGCATCTTCTCCACATTGGGAAGCGCCCCAGCTTTCTCGACCGCAGCCTCGTGGCGCTTAATCGCCGCGACGGTGAGGCCGAGCTTTTCTTGGGGCAAGTTCAAAACAACATCTTTGATATTAAAGATTCGCATTCGTAGTATTTCTCCTCTGCAACATGCCCTTTTATTGTAAGCGTAAGCGCTTTCATGTCAATTAAAGTTAGGCAATTTTTTTATGTTTTTTCTTTAGTATCGTTCAAAGTATAGAAGAAACAGAAAACCATAATAATCTTCCGAAACAATGAAAAAGGCGCTGGGTGTCCAGCGCCTTGGTTTTGCCTTATCGAGGATTAGGCGTTATTCCTTTTCTTGCGAAGGAAGACGAACCCGGCCGCCGCGGCGATCGCGCCGAGGGAGACGGTGGCGATGATGATCGCGGTTTTGGAGGTTTCGGTCATTCCTTTGACGTTGATGGCCGCACCACCGCCGACGACGCTCGCCCATCTGCTATAAGCGGCATAGGCATCGCTATAACGGGAATTGACGGTGAAGAGATCTTTTTGATCTTGGGTCAACGCATCGAAAGCGGTCTTCGCACGGTTATATTTCTCCGTGCAGGAAGCGACGCGCTGCTCGGCGGTCTGGGTCTTCCAAGCTTCATCGATGTAGGGAGTGATGTAGGTGGCGACGAAGTTATCGACGACTTCGATATCACTGGTGACATAGCCATCCACCCAGATTTCCCAGGCATCCAGCGCGTTCTTAGAAAGATACATGCCGACGTCAGCAGCGGTCTGACGGACGATCAGTTTATCCTCGCTTAGAGCGACGTTGTTGCCATCGCCGGCCTTCGGAGAGACGGTAAGCGGCGTGCCATTGAACTTGATGACGAGTTCGTCCCCGGCGGTGAGGTCAACATCGGTGAGCATGAGTTCGTTCTCATTTTCCGGGTTAACGGTCAAGGTACCGGCTTCGACGCCATCGAGGTAGGCCTTATAAACTTCGGAGTAATTTTCATCGTAGATGGAAACCTTCTTATTTCCGGAGTCATCGAATAGATAGATGCTGTAAGTGCCGGCGGTCACGACTTTGAAATTCGTGTCCGATTCACCGGCCTGCACGATCTTCCCGGTCATATCGGCGCCGCCCGTGAGGTTGACGAAGGAGTCATAGCCATAATAAGTCTTGCCTACGCCGTCTTTGACGTCGACGACTTTGAAGACTTCATTAGCGGCGAGGGAGACGTTATGGAATTCGGCGTAATTCGTGGATTCGCCGTCCTTGTCATCGGCAACGCCATGGCGCGGAGCCCAGTCGCCTCCTAAGCCAAGGAGGTAATAGCCATCGGCGATTGGAGTTTCTTCTTTGACATTGGCAAGGTCTTCGCCGTGGGTCAGGATAGCGACTTTATGACCGTCTTCCGCGCTCTTGATGTAAATATCATAGGTGCCAGCGGTCAAAACTTCGAAGTTGCCATTGGCATCCACATTGAATTTCTCACGAGTAGCATCGGTGGCAAGGAAAGAGCCCCCATACCAGCCATCGTTTCCAATTTCGGTATCGACCACCTTGAATTTGGTATTGAGGGCTAAGGTAACGTTTTCGACCTTTTTGAGATATCCAGAAACGCCTGCGGCTGTCATCTTGACAGTGCTGCTTCCGGGAGTCCAACTCCCTAAAGCCTCGGTAGAGCCAACAATTCGGAAGTCATGTTCGCTTTCGTCTTGTGAGGGGACCTCTCCGTAGTCAATCCAAAGAGGCTTCGGGTCTTTATCACCATAAACATGGAGCTTAGCATTATAAGTTGCAGCGCTGGTCCAGCTGGAAATGACCTGATCTTGGGCTTTCCAAGTGCTGCCATCATATAACTGGAATTGCATTGCGCCGACACCGTTGTAAAGATCGGTAAACCGGCAGGTATAGACAGGTTTCGACTCATAGGTTTCGCCTGTAGCGGTCATGGTGTAGTTTGCCCAATCATCACCATCACCCTTCCGGTTGATGTTGAGCTTGACCGTATAACTGCCGACCGTGCTGGCGTCAATCGCCAAATAAACATCAGTCAAAGTTGCGGCTTCGACTTCAGTCGCCTTCTGGGCACCGATGGCTCCAGCGACGACACCAAGGGCCAAGGCGGTAATGCCTAGGCCAATGAATTTGCCTTTTTTCATATTAATTGTGCGTCCTCCTAAATATGTACGCATTCAATTCTTATTTTATTTTCGCGCTTTAAGGAGTTGGAATCAACACAAAATGTAAGGGCTTACATTATCGTAACAGTCGAGGAAATGGTTTGAGGCCATTATCTATATTTATATATAAATAGGTATATGTGCGAAAAGCGCACCCGAGAAACCCGGATGCGCTTATTCATAGGATCTCTAGATTAGAGAACGCGACGGCGGCGAATGAAGACCACCCCAACGGCGGCGGCAACTCCTGAAACGGCGGTGACAGCAACGGCAGCCACGCCACCATTATCCGTTCCTTTGCTCATCGGAGAGATGAATAGGGCATTCTTCGCGCGGGATCCACCGGCGAAGGCGGTTTTCCCTTTGGTGCCGACCGCATAGTCATAACGGGCAGCGGCTCTCTCGATATTTGAAGCATGCTCGTCAGCATTCGCGGTAGCCTTATTGAAAATGTCCTGAGCATCGGGATCCAATGCGGCGAAGCTTGCAGCATAAGTTGCCCAATCAGTGTCCCCAGCATCGCAGAATTCGTTGACTTTCATGAAATTCTCGCACCATCCGTCAATGGCGACATAAATGGCACCAGTAATCCAAATCGCATCGCCAGAGCCTTCGCTCTTGGTAGTATCAACAAAGAAAGTGTAGCTTCCGGTTTTCCCGGTCTTCACTTTAATGTTTCCGCTGTCGCTTTCAAAGCAATCCTTGAGCGGCGAAGCGGATTTGACATCGGACCAGCCAAACCACTTGGAGTTATCAGAAATCTTGAAGACATCACCAGCGGTTAAGGTGACGTTTTCAATTTTGACTTCGGACAGGTTGCCAGGATTAAAAGACGTCGGGATGCCGTCGCTGAAATCCCAAGATGTTACCCCGTCGTCATCCACATCGGGGAAGGCAACGCCCTCGCCGACCATTTTCCAATCGGGAATGGAGGTAAAGGATTCAACCGTTATCGCGCTTCCGCCGGCGGCTTCAACATTCCAATCGATTTTGATGGTGTAAACGCCGCTCTTTCCAGCTTTAACTTTGGCATTCGTGCCTTCCGTTTCGAAATAGGTCCCGTTGCTGGCCGCGATTGTGCTACCAGAAATATCTGTGGTCCAAGCCCCGTCGGCACGGAATTTGAATTCATCATACGCCCTGAGGGTTACGGTGAACGTAGCATTGGTTTGAGTCCAGGGAACAACATTTTCGGTTTGGACGTCATCGACCCAAGTGCTCGAACCATTTAATTTGCCACAAAGTCCCCAAGACCGCGGGATTGCCCAACCAGTGTGGCTGTAATCATATACGCTATAAGACGGGAGAGACGTGGGCTCCAAATTTGCAGTCTGATTGCCATCGCCACCAGTGCCTTTATTGAAAATGAGACGGTCCCATTTATCGACATCAAAGTTATAGGAATAGAGCTTATGCCCACCAAAAGTGCTGCCCGTATCCGTGGCGGCAACCCCTGGCCAATTTGCATTTTTCTTGCTGTCGTCGCTGGAAAGCCAGGCATATGCATCTACAGGATTCCAATCAGAAGTGTTCCAAAAACCAAACGTTTTATTGGTTTCAGCCTTAACTTCGATTGCTTTCGGGGCCATCGAAGACGCCAAAGCGACGCCTCCTCCGATGGCAAGTGCCGTCGAGGCAAGCGCGATGACAATCAGGTTTTTCTTTTTCATGGTTAAGCCCTCCTATCTGATGGCTTTAGACCTTTCAACTAACGGACTCAATGAATCGCGTTATGTGTGCAATTATACTCTTGTAAGCGCTTTCTTCAATTGTTTTTCTTTCCGCGTAGTATGTTATGCGCATTAAAAGGACCATTATTCGTATCGAAAATGGCCTGAATACTCTTAGGAGGATTTCTAGCTATGAAAGCAAAAATCTTAGGCGCGATCGCTGGCTTGTCCGTCGCTTCCGTCGGCGCTCTTGCTGGCGTTGCCGTCGCCAATTCCGCGACCAATCTCACTCCTGCTAATGCGAAGACTGTGCAAACCACTCGCCGCATTTGGGTCGTCAACGCGGACGAATGGTGGGTCAATAACGTCGTCGTCAAAGCCGAAGGCGCGGCAGCCGAACCGGAATACGTGAATGTTTATTGGGTCTATGGTAGCTATTACTATGGTTTGGGCTATGCCGACATTGACAGCGACAACACAAGTGTTGCCTTCAAGGCTTCCGAAACCGAGACCAATATGACCGCTTCCATTTCCTTGCCCGACCAGATCGATGCTCTTGACGATTCCGCGGACGTCTTCTGGTTGCCCAATGGCCTTACGAATGGTCACCGCAATTGTTACGTCAAGACCGACGGAGCTGGGCTTGGTGAGGCTGAAATGAAAATCTTGCTTTCTCATTTTGCCACTTGCAATACTTCGTTTGCTTATGGCTATAACGCCTATCCGCAGTTGAGGGTCAATTTTTGGAATCCGTCTAGCGATGACGCCAAGAAGGGAATCGTCTATCCTGGGAACAACGAAAAGGGTGAGCAGACTCTTAAGACCGACAAAATTGCAAAAATGCGCCAAATGTACAACAAGGATCACGGCACCAATCTTGACTAAACAAAGACTTATGAAAACGCCGGGCCCAATGAGCTCGGTGTTTTTTGTTACCCAACGGCAGTTGGGAAAGTTACTTGCTCTTCCTCACTTTTATGGCGAAGTCCATGGCTTCTTGTTCGGTTTTAAAACCCATATGTTCCACATTCTCGGACAAAGCGGTTTGAAATTCGCGCAAGGCCTCAATTCTTTCATCTCTTGCCTTTTCGGGGTCAACTTCTGAAGCGATACCTGTAAGCGAATCAAAAAGGGCTAAGCGGGCTTCCTTGCTAGGCAGGATATAGCAGATTTCCTGGTTGTCCTTTTTGATGATGATGGTTTCCCCTTCATGCGCTTCTTCTAGCAGGGCCTCAAGATCATTTCTCAATTCTTCAATGGTGACGGTTTTCATAAAGCCATTCCTTGGAAACTAGGGCCATTTTACGCCTTTCAAAACGGATTGATAGCCTATCCCTCGATTCTCATCCTTAACCCGAGCGCGGAACATATCTTTTCGAACGTCCTAAGATTAAGGTAGCTTTCCCCTAATTCGAAACGGGCGATGGTTGATTGGGGCATTCCACAAAGTTCTGCGAGCTGCCGCTGAGTCATCCCCATGGCCTCCCGCCTGGATTTGATGACTTCAAAGGGTCTTTTGTTGACGGTCGGGTTGTTCGCGTTTCCACCGGCGATTCGGCTTTCGATTTCCTCGATAGTAGGCAAACTCCCTTGGAAATCCTTTGGGATTAGCTTCGATAATTCGAATGACGAAATGCCCATCGGTTGGGCCGAGGACTCCAAAGCATATCGGGCGGTCACCTCCGATTTGTCTTTGCAGATGAGCAATCCAATGGTCTTGTTATCCTCCGAACTTTTGAGGGTGTGGTCCACTGCGACGACATACGTCCCTAACTGCCCAATATCCGCGGGTTTGAATTTCTCTGTTTTCACTTCAATAACCACATAAGCGTGGGCATTCGTGTTATAGAAAAGCATGTCGCAAAATTCTTCTTCCTCGCCCAGCATTAGACGGTATTCCTTACCAAGATAGGCAAAGCCTTGTCCTAGTTCCAGCAGGAATCGTTCGATGTTCCCGATCAAGGCATCCTTCAGTTCCTTCTCATCGTATTCCTCTCGCAGCATCAAGAAGTCGAAACGAAAAGGATCCTTAATCATTTGTTTTGCCAAATCCCCATCTTCCTTGGGCAAGGAAAGGTCGAAGTTGTTGATGCCTCCGTTACTGCGTTCATACAAATCCGTGCCCAAAAAGGTCAGAAGGACCGCCCTTGACCAGTTATTCTTGATAGCGTTTTTGATATAAAACAGGGCTTTTTCTTGATTCGCTCCGCATTTGTCAATGATCAATCTAATGTGCCCCCATGGAACCCGGAAGATTTCTGCCCCTTTTAGGGGCATTTCGTTTGGCTTGTCCCAAAAACCGGTTTTGGCGTTCATCTCGAAACGAATGGGGTCATCCCTAATTTCTTCCACAACTTGTGGGAGAATTGAATCAGGGAACAATCCATAGTATTTCTCCATATATCGCAGGTTGCTGCTGGAAAACCCTTTTGACTCAGGCAAAACCTTTTTCAAATCTCTGGATAAAGCCTCGAAAAAACCGGTGCCCCATTTGGCCTCACCACCAATAAGCGTTATCCCCCTTCCAAGCCTCCAGTAGAATCGAAGTAGTTCTTCGTTGACCTTGACGGCCGCCTTGATCTGCGATCGGCGGTAATCGGTTCTGATTTGGGTCAGCTAGTTTTTATAGTCCTTATCTAAAATGGTTGTGATGGGTTCGTGCATGAAACTTCCTCCTACCTTTCCTATACACGGCAAATTGGGAAATCGGCGAAAACCTTCCTGATTTGTCTATCGACCTATAGGTCAAATCGGTTTAAACTTGCTAAGCAAAAACAAGGAGAATCACCTTATGATCAAAGTCATGGCAGTCAACGCGGGCTCCAGCTCGCTCAAATACAAGCTTTACGAAATGCCCGAGGAGAAAGTCCTCTGCTCCGGCAACGTGGAGCGCATCGGGCACGAAGACGGCATCTTCGGCATCAAATTCAATGGCCAATCCATCAAGGAGACCCTGCCGATCATGGACCATTCCAAAGGCGTCGAGCTCGTCCTCGAGGCCCTCACCAAATACGGCATCGTCAAGTCGCTT
>ONGB01000008.1:18836-64954 GCA_900317295.1 uncultured Erysipelotrichaceae bacterium | reverse complement strand
GTTGGTCCGTTCCGCGGCCGCGATTTGCGGCAGCTGGTACCAGAGGGCTTACTTGCCCGAATATGAAAAACCACCGGATTGTCCGGTGGATAATTATTAAAATGACGCTTCTTTTACTGCATATTCCCGTTGAATTTACTGCATATAAAACGCTAAAATATATGCAGTAAATGAAAAGAAAGTTCTCCTACCAATTCCTCAAAAAAGATGGGGTCGCCCCCTCTTTGTTTTCACTTTCTAACGTCATCACGGATCTAAAATCCCGTACGGATGAGCGAAAGAAAACGGATACAGGCATCTTTGAGAAGCTCGGCACGATCGCCATCGTGGAATCCGTTAAGGGCAGCAACGCGATCGAAGGCATCGTCGCGACCGCGGAGCGCATCAAGGAAATCGTGGAGAAAGACGCCGCCCCCCTTGGGCATAATGAAGAAGAAATCGCCGGCTACCACGACGCGATCGTCTTTGTCTCCGAACATTATGAGGATTTGGACCTCAACGAAGAAACCGTTAACGAAATCCATCGTCTCCTCACCGCCCGCCATCACGGGTATCGCGGTGGCGTATATAAGAAAGCGGACAATCTCATCGCGGAAAAAAACGAGGATGGAGATATCGTTCGTGTTTTGTTCGAACCCGTTTCCGCCAAAGAGACCGAAGAAGCGATGAAGGCATGGTTTTTCGCTTACGCTTCCGCTAGGGACGACAGCGAGATACATCCGCTGCTTCTTATCCCCTGCGTCATCGTGGATTTCCTTTCTATCCATCCCTTCTCCGACGGCAACGGCAGGGTGTCGCGCCTATTGACCCTACTGCTCTTATATAAGGCTGGTTATGACGTTGGGAAATACCTTTCCTTTGAGGGGATGATCGATAAATTCCGCTTCAATTACTATGAGGCGCTAGAAAAGAGCCAGCGCGGCTGGAACGATAACGCGAACACCTATGAGCCGTTCATCACCTTCACTTTCCAAATCCTTTATCAATGCTATAAGGAGATGAACCGCCGACTCGTGGTGATCGAAGGTGGGAAAAAAGGCAAAGCCTCACGGGTGGAGGCCATCATCCTAGGTTCCATCGTCCCTTTGTCGAAAGCGGATATCGCCGAATTCGTCCCCGATGTGTCCGTCACGACGATCGAAGCTGCCTTATCGAAATTGCAGAAGCAGGGGAGAATCAAGAAAATCGGGACTTTCAAGAACGCGCGTTACGTCAAAGCGCGTTGAGGCCGGCTTTTCGCCGCCTTTCTTTGACATGCGCGCACATAGGGGACTAAGATAAACGGGTCAGCCTAAACACCACGTTTAGGAATTCATAGAAAGGAAAGCATTTCATGCCGGAAAAGAAATTCTACGCCGACCAGTATGACGCGATCGTCATCGGCGGCGCGGTGGCGGGCATGGCCTGCGCCATCAACCTCGCCCGCGAGGGGATGAAAGTCCTCATCTTAGAACGCCATAACCTCCCCGGCGGGGTGGTCACGAGCTTCTCCCGCTCGGGCGTCGAGATGGAGGCGACCCTCCACGAGATGATGTCGATTGGGCCCAAAGAGAAGCCTTTGTTCATCCGCGAGTATTTGGAGGAGATCGGGATCGATTTGGATTGGCTCCGCGTCCCGGAGGCCTATCGCCTTTACGTCCCCGAAGACAAAATCGACGTCACCCTCCACGCGGGGAAGGACGAAAACGGCGTCTTCCTCGCCGCGAAGGAGATCGAGGAGAAGTACCCCGGTAACCTCGAGAAGGTCGACCGCCTCCTCAAGCTCTGCGAGGAAGTCTATAACACCACGCTTTACCTCAATGACCATAACCCTTCCAAACTCACGCTTTTGAAAGAGCATGAGGGCATGGCCAAAACCGCCGGCTATTCGGCGAAGGAAGTCATGGACGCTTTTGAGATCCCCGAAGTGGTGCAATCCTGCCTCTCGGCCTATTGGATCTACGTCGGCCAGCCGATCAGCACCCTCCCCTTCACGATCTATTCCTTCTTGATGGGCGACTACATGACCGGCGGTTCCTATGTTCTCCGCGGCTTCTCCCACGAACTCGCCGTCGCGATGGCGGAGAAGGCCCGCGAGCTCGGCGTGCAGATCGAATACGGACAAAACGTCGATAAGATCCTCGTCAAGAATCGCCAAGTCTATGGCGTCCGCACTTCCCGCGGCGATGAGATCCATTCCCGTTACGTGGTCTCCGCCCCCTATCAGGACACCGTCTATAAGAAGATGATCGAACCGGCTTCCGAAGTGCCCCCCGAAGCCTTCAAGCTCGTCAACGGAAGGCGTCTAGGCGTCTCCGTCTTCTCGGTCATCCTCCAACTCGAAGGGAAACCCGAAGACCTCAATATCCACGATTATTCCGTCTTCTCCGCGGATTCCCATTTCGACACCGACAAATTCTGGGAAGGCAGCAAGAAGCTCGGCGGCTGGGATTTCCTCACCACGATCTGCTTGAACTTTGCCAATCCCGAAGGCATCCCCGAAGGGACGACCTCCCTCTCGATCACCGCGTTGCCCTTGCCCGAAGCCTTCTTCGGCGTCACCGCGGACAATTACCGCGAGACAAAGCGCAAACTCGCGAAAGAACTCATCGAGCGCGTCTCCAAGCACCTCGGCGTCAACCTGCTCGACCACATCATCGACCTCGAGATCGAGGCCCCGATGTCCGTCGCCCATTACACCGGGATGTACCGCGGCTGCGTCTATGGCTATCAGCACCACATGGAAGACTCGATCGTCGCCAGGCTCCCCCGTTATGGCAAAGAGCATTACATCCACGGCCTCACCTGGGCTGCGGCCCACGCGTTGACCGGCGATGGCGTCGCCATCAACATCAACAACGGTCGCATCGCCGCCAAAGTCGTCATGGAATGGGAACACGAAGCGAAGGAGGGCAAGTAAGATGAAAGTCAAAATCAAAGGATTCCTGAAGGACATCACCGGGTCCATGCGCGCGGAAAAACGCCGCAAAACCGCGATCAAAAACGCCTCCGCGAGCTCGGAATACTCCGACCCGATCCGCGAGGTGGCGGACGAACTCCACCCCCTCTATAACCGCCTCATCGTCACGAAAGTGGAAGAAGTCTCCCCCACGGCGAAGCGCTTCACCTTCGAAAACGAAGACGGCAGCAAGCTCCCGCCCTTCGAGGCCGGCCAGTGCCTGGAGATCGACGTCAAGATCGGCGAGACCCGCACCACCCGCGCCTATTCGATCTGCTCCGCGCCTTATGAAGCGCGCCTAGAAGAGCATCCTCATGTCGCCATCACGGTGCGCAACGGCAAAGACGACGGCTTCGTCGCCAATTACCTCTACGCCAACGTCAAAGAAGGGGAGGTCTATACGGCCCATCTGCCCTTCGGCCACTTCTATATCGAGCCGCTTCGCGACTCTAAGAAGATCCTCGGCCTCGCCGGTGGCAGCGGCATCACGCCCTTCCTCGCGATGGCGAAGGAAATCGAACACGGCACCTTAGACGCCGACCTCACCGTCCTCTATGGCTCGGTGTCTTCCAAAGACATCATCCTCGAGAAACAGCTCGCCGAGGTGAAATCCCCGCGCGTGAAATTCGTCCACGTCATCTCCGGGGAACCGGATTATCCTGGCGAAAAAGGCTATTTGAGCGCCGAAATCATCAAGAAATACGCCGGAGAAGGGGACGTGACCTACTTCGTCTGCGGCCCGCTTCCGATGTATCTCTTCCTCGAGAAGGAGCTCGCCAAACTCAAAGTCAAGCCGCGCCGCATCCGCATGGAGACCTTTGGGGCCCCGCGCGACATCACCAAAGCGGAAGGCTATCCCAAGGGCGCGGAGACCAAAGTCCATAAGCTCACCGTCGTCCGCGGGCTCGACAAGACTGTCATCGAAGCGAAGGCTTCCGAACCCTTGCTCGTCGCGATGGAGCGCGCGGGCATCTTGGTGAAGTCAGGCTGCCGTTCCGGCACCTGCGGCATCTGCCGCGTGAAGCTCGTCTCCGGCGAGGTCTTCATCCCGAAGGAAGGCGATGGCAGGCGTTACGCCGATAAGGAATATGGCTATGTCCATTCCTGCTCCACCTACCCGCTTAGCGATTGCGAGATCATCACGAACATCCTCTAAGCCAAAGCAAAACGAAGCGCGTCCAAATGGGCGCGCTTTTCTAATCCACCCGAGAAATTAGGGGATTATTCATTTTATGGGCATGTCATAATGGCATACTCAATTAGTTAGACTATGCCAAAATGGCACAAAAGGATTTCATTAAAGTGCCAACATGATATAATGATCTCGGAGCAAGTATGGGTTTAAAAGAACTAAGAAAAGAATATGGGTTGTCCGTCCAAAAAGCCTCGGAGCTCGTCGGCGTTCCTTTGCGGAGCTATATTCGTTACGAAAACGATGAAGGCCACGGCGATCCATTGAAAAGGGAAATGATGATCCGTCGGCTGAACGCCCAATGTGAGATCACCGAAACCCAGGGTTTGCTGACGACGGAGAAAATCTCTGAGATCGTCTCTAAAGTGATATCGGAAGACTACAAAGAAGAGGTGGCGTTCTGCTATTTATTCGGTAGCTATGCAAAGGGATACGCCAAAGGGGATAGCGATGTCGACTTATGCGTGTCTACCACCTTGAAGGGCATGCGATTCATGGGTTTATGTGAAAAGCTACGGGTCGCCCTCCATAAAAGGGTAGACGTCCTGCGTTTAGGAGATCTGGGTGACAATATGACCATTCTTAATGAGATTATGAAGGAAGGCATAAAGATCTATGGATAACGAGAAAAGCGATGGGTATTACATTGCAAAAGCGTTAAACGAAATCAACATCATCATCAAATACATGGAGGGGATTAACGACTACGATGAATTCGTGAAAGATGACATGCGCTTGGATGGCATTTTATTTCGAATGATTCAAATGGTCGAACAAATCAAATTCCTTTCCGAAGACTATAAAGCCGTCCATTCAGACATACCCTGGGGCGAGATCATCGGCTTTCGAAACGGGCTTGTCCATGAGTATGGAAAAACCGACTACATCATCGTCTATGAGATTGCCTCTCGGGATATCTTCCTCCTGAAGAAACTATTCGAAACAACAGGCAAATAAAAACGAAAACAAAGCGCGCCCATTTGGACGCGCCTTTCTAATCCATCCGAGAAATAAGGGGATTATTCGTATTCTAAGCGCAAGCTGAAGTGGTCGCTTTCGAAGTAGTAGAAGGGGGCATCATAGACATAACGGAGCCCCACCTTTTCGCCTAAGGGGATCTCTTTCTTATAAGAGATGTCGATGGCTTTGCAACGATGGCTCTTCAAGAACTCAATGGGGATCAAGTCTTCGACGATGTCCAAATAGGCCGCGTTATTGAGGTGGCCATTGAGGTCGCAATCGCTCCATTTGGCCTCGATCGTCGCCTCTTCGCCTTCCTTCTCCATGCGGAAGCCCGCGGGGAAGGGGAGCTCGCCTTCGAAATGGTCTTCGGGGATCTCGATGCCATAGGCGGAAGGATTGACGATGCTGCGCTTATTCATGTCGATGAGGGTCCAGATCGCGTTGCATTTGACCAAGGGGTTTCCTTGTTTGTCCGAAAGGGAAGTGTGACGTTCGAAGAAGAAGTGCATTTTCTTTCCTGGATAAGTCAAAACTTGAACCTCTTCGTCATAGACGGGGAGGCGGGAAATCTCAAAACGTTGTTTCCCAACCACCCAAAGGATGCCGCGGTCCAGCGTCTTCTCGCGGGGGTAGCCTAACTCCTCCACCGAACGGATGGAGGCCTCTTGGACGAGGCGGAGCAACGAAGAAAGGCGCAGGTCCTTCTTCGGATCGCAATGCTCGGTGAGGATTTTCTCTTGGTAAGTGAGTTCGTGCATATTAAGCGAGTTCTTGCTCCACCGCGGAGATCAGATCGCCGAGCTTGGAAAGCTTCCGCCATTTCTTCTGGGGGATCGTGACGGAGAATTCGTCCTCGATCTGGCACATGATCCAGGTGAAGGTCATCGAATCGAGGCCCTTGTCTTCGTTAACGGTGCTCTCTTCGGTCAATTCCCGTTCGGCGAGCTCGGGAAGCGAGGACTTCAATATCTTGACGATGCGTTCTTGGATTTCTTTTCTTTCCATGGTTATTCCCCTTTTTTGTTATCTAACGGTATCGCGTAGCGCTTGATTTTGCCGGTCGCGGTCTTCGGCAGCTCCTCGTGGAGGGCGATGACCCTTCTGATCCTTTCCCCATAGGGGTGGCGGGCATTGAAGGATTCGATCTTCTTCTCGTAATCCGCCGGAATTTCGGAAAAGACGAGGACCAGTAGGTTGATTTCGTCTTGCAGCACCGCGAGCTCATTGGTCTGGAAGAGGGTCTTAAGCTCCGCCTCGAATTCGGGGAGGAACACCTTCGTCCCATCGTTGAGGAGAAGGATTTCTTTCTTCCTGCCGATGATGCTCAGCTGTCCTTTCTTATCGATCCTGCCGAGGTCGCCGGTATGGAGGGTGCCATCGATGAGGACCTCATCGGTATGGGCCTTATCTTCGTAATAGCCCTTCATCATCACCCGCGGGGCCTTGATGAGGATCTCCCCGTCTTCGGCGATGATGATCTTCGCTTCGGGGCAGATCGTCATCTTCCGTGGGTCGTCTCCTAAGGAAAGGGCAACCCCGGAGGAAGTCTCGGTCAACCCGTAGCCGAAGCTTAAACGGATGCCTTTGTTTTGGATCCCCTCCATGATCGAATCGGGGCAATCGCCCGCGCCGATGAGGATGAGGCGGCATTCGGGGTTATAAAGATCGCGCATCAGCAAGAACCCCGCCATCTGGGAGACGAGGCACATCGCCGTGGGGCGGAAATAGTAGGGGTCGTCATAGAAGTGGCGGCGTCCTCTGCCCAAGGCGATCGACGCGCCGCAATAAAGCGGCCAAAGCAAGCAGCAGACGAAGCCATAGACGTGGTTCCAGGGGAGCAAGGACAACAAAATGTCCTCGGTTTCCAAAGGAAGCAACGCGGAGCCGTTATATGCGGAAGAGCAAAGCTTCTCTTCACTTAGCTCGACGGCTTTCGAGGAACTCGTGGTCCCCGAGGTGAAGAAGAGGATGCTATTCCCTTTGACGGAAGCGGGTTCCAATTCGCCTTCTAATGACTTAACTAGAGGCGCGGGGCCTTCCAAAACATCGATATGGGTCGCGTGGATTTGCTTTTTGAGGATCTCGATGTCCGTCAATGGATCGAGCAAAACGACCTGCTTCTTCGCTTCGACGTAGGCGAAGATCTTCCTTAGGCAATCCAGCGTCCCGTCGCAGAAGATGCCGATCGAGGCGCCGGGCTTTATAGAAACATCATGGAGCGACGCGGCGAAATCGCGGTAAGGCAAAAAATGGATTTCCCCCCCGTCATCATAATGAAAGCCCCCGTTTTTCGCTAACGGATCTAGCAGCATCGAGGTGAAGGTTTTGAAACGGCGTTCCATCGGACCTGCCCATTTTACTACGCCACCCTTTGAAATGGAAAGGAAGTGGGGGTAAACTTAACCATGTTAGTCAAGACATACTCTGAAAGGAGACTGACAAAATAAATATGGATAAGAATATCCGCATCGCCATCATCGGCGGAGGCCCGGCCGGTCTTTCGGCTGGCATGTATCTCGAGCAGAAGGGCTACGAGAACTATGTGATCTACGAGAAATCCGATCACGTCGGCGGCAAGTGCCATTCCCCCTTCCACAATGGGAAGCGTTATGAGATGGGCGCCATCATGGGCGTGCCTTCCTATTACGCCGTCCACGACATCGAAGTCTTCGCGGGCATCACCCACGATGGCCCGGCGCTAAACCGCGACTATCAAAAGCCCAATGGCAAGATGGACCATCAGTTCTCCACCAAGCGCATCTGGAACCTCCCGCACCTCCTCAAGCTCAAGAAGCAGATCGAGAAGTTCGGCGAAATCCTCCGCGCGGACTATAAGGGCTATGACATCTGCGGCCACCGCGGCGTCTCCGAAGGCCGCTATGAAGGCTATGCCGTCGCCGAAGACCGCCACCACGTCGAAGGCGAGAACCCAAAGCTCAAAGACCTCTGCATGACGTTCAAGGACTTCACCGACAAGCTCGGCGTCCCGCTCGTCCGCGAGGTTTGGATCCAGCCGTTCACCTCGTTCGGCTATGGCTATTTCGACGAAATCCCCGCCGCCTACGTCCTCAAATACCTCGACTTCCAGACGATGATGAACTTCATGCACGTCAACCTCTGGACCTGGAAAGACGGCACCCAGTCGATCTACGAAGCCCTCAACGCCAAGCTGAAACACCCCGCTTTGCTTGAGCAAAACATCGAGAAAGTCGTCCGCTCCGAAGAGGGCGTCGTCCTCACCGTCAACGGCAAAGAGGAGAAGTTCGATAAGCTCATCGTCACCGCGCCGCTTCAGTACTTCCCCGAATACGCCGACGCCGACGAAGAAGAGAAGGAGCTCTTCTCCAAGATCGACTACGAACGCTATGACACCATGGCCTTCCTCACCAATCCGGAGAACTACCCCGATCGCTCCCGCTACATCGTCGACTACATGACCCCCGAGACCCTTGGCCACGTCATGGTTTACTACCATCGCTGGCCCGAAAGCGATCAGCCCTTGGTCACCTATGTCCTCCGCAAGCACAAAAACAGCAAGGAACTCGACTACGAAGCCACCAAGGAACAGGTCAAGAAAGACATGGCCGCCCTCGGCTGCCCGATGAAGGAAATCATCAACGAAGGCAAGTGGTATTACTTCCCGCACGTCTTCGCGGAAGACTACGCCGCCGGGTGGTATGAGAAGGTCGAGGCGAAGCAGGGCAATCACAGCACCTACTACGCCGGCGAGATCATGGCCTTCGGCGACATGGATGAGACCGTCGAATACTCCCGCGACCTCATCGAGCGCTTCTTCTAATCTATATAGATATATAAGCCGATACGGGGCGTCCTCGCGGATGCCCCGTTTTTGCTTGAAGGGTTAGCCTGCTCGTCTTATAATCCGTCTTGCGCATCCGTAGCCAAGTGGTAAGGCCAGGGACTGCAACTCCCTTACCGTCGGTTCAAATCCGGCCGGATGCTCCATTGAAAAAAGGGCCTGATTCGCAAGAGTCGAGCCTTTTTTTGTGCGTTCCCCCGCGCTTTATGTTGGATGGACATTGTTTTTCCTCACACAATTGCTATATTTTCATCGTCAAAAGGGCAACCTCTTGATAGGACGCCGAAAGGGGTCCACCCACGGCGAGAGATAGTCTCGCCTTTTTATGTCCGCAAGATTATAAACGAACTCAAATAAGGGGGAGCTTTTCCCCTGAAATAGATATGCTTTAATCTCTTTTGTTCAGTTTTTCCCCGCGCATAAAAGGGCCCAAGTGCTATACTTTTGCCGATGAGCCGAAAATGGGACCCCAACCAATTTGAGCCCAAGGACCATTTTTCCGCATCCGAAAATCCCAAGGAATCCAAAGTGGATTTCTATCATCCCAAAGAAACCAATGAGTCCAAGGCGAAAAGCAGTGGATTCCGCCCGCCGTTTTCCAATCCCTTAAAGGGCAAAACCGAGAAAAAGGCCGGCAAAACCCTCTCCGTTTTGGTGCTAGGCGCCGCCACTGCGGCCTCCGGGGTCGTCGGTTACGTCGCCGTCACCCAAAGCGCCTATGTCGACGTCAACTTGACCGCGAAGGGGGCGAACATGCTCGCCTTTGAGGTCAAAGCCCATAACTTCCCCGAGACCGATCTATTGATCGCCGAGCTTTATGACGGAGCCGAGCTATTGCAGTCGATGGATTTAAGCAACGGGGGCTTCCTTCCTTTCTATGAACTAGAAGAATCCAGGGAATACCGCCTTGGCATCCTCCAATACGCGGATGCCCTCGCGGAAGCGGATGAGCCAAGCGCGAAAGAACCCGTCTCCATTTTCTCTAGGACCTACCGCACCGCCGCCTATTCGGGCGAAGCCGGCATCGAGATCCTTAATTACGAAGACGGGATGCTCGATTTCTCCGTCTATGTGGAGGGAAATTATCCCTTCTTGACCACCAGAGTCTCCGATGGGGGCAAAGTCTATCTAAGCGATGACTGGAACGGCGTCGAGAAATCCTATCACCTAGAGAACCTCCCGACGGATGCCTTCCTCTCGGTGACCGTCGAAGCCGCGGGGAATAACCTTGCCTATATTCTCTTAGAGCCGCAGGGCGATGGCCCCGAACCCGAACCCAATCCCGTCTATTCGTTAACGCTTTTAGGCGACCCATACATCTCTTATCACTCCGTTTCCGCCACCTTCGAGGCGACGATGAATGATCCGGAAGAAAGCTTCGACGCTTCCTTGATGACCGTTGTATGCGACTTCAAAGACGTCACGGAATCCGCGATTGCCTATCGCGAAGGGGGTAATACCTTCTCCTTCTACATGGATGACCTTGAGCCCAACACTTCCTACACCGCGACCTTCCTTGACGAATATGGCAGGGTCTGCCATGAATACGAATTCCAGACCGAAGACACGATCTCCATCACCCAGACCGCGGATGCCTTGACCGCGACTATGTCGCCGTCTTTCTACGCGGAAAAGGGGCAAAACGAGCAACCATTAGGCTTCACCTTGATGGACGAATATGACGCCGTCCCCGCCTTTGGGTTCTTCGAAGGCACGGATAGCGCGACTAGCGACCTCCGCAGCCCCTATTTTGGTGATGAATACACCCTGCAATTCGGCATCATCAATGACGATGGCTTCGTCACTGAGCCCATTTTGAATAAGACCGTCACCCTCGAAGGCCCCGCTCGTCCGGAATTCTCCTTCGCCTATGAGCCTTCTTCGAAGGTGGTCACGATCACCCAGGTCAGCGGGGATTACCTCGTCGACCCGACGGGCGCGGGGTATAACGCCTATTTCTATTGCGAGAAAGAGAACCCCGATCCCGACGCGAGCGTATCCGAGAACATCTACGACAACGAAGTCGTCGATATCTATTTCTCCGCGGACAGCCCCTCCGCGGACATCAATTTGGCTTCTGGCACCGTCGTCGGCCAGGAGACCCCCGGCTATAGCCTCAACGTCATCACGGGGACTTACGAAGTGAGCATCATCTTCAACGACATGACGATTTTCCAAGGGAATTTCATAGTAGAATAACCAGGAGGAATGACTATGAGAAAAGATTTCTTCAAAAAACCCGCCAATGGCCAAGAATGGTTCGCCTTTGGCCTAGAGATGGCGGCGCTCGCGCTCGTCATCGTCTATTACGTGTTTTTCTTCCTCGCCTTCTCGAAGTTCTATACGGGGCAGGAGGTCAACGAATTCGACCGGGCCATCTATCTATTCTCCGGCGCGGGGGATCCCAATCCCTGGCTTCGTTCCCTAAGCCTCATCTTCTTCGTCCTCTCGGTCAGCTTCGTCGTCCGCTTGGTCCTTGAATTGATCTCCAAGGCGTTCAAGAAGGGCGGGGCCGTCCTCAAATTGACCGCCTCGATCATCAAATACGCCGCGGTCATCGTCTTGATCTTCCTCATCCTCTCCGCCTTCCACGTCGACACCGTCACCTTGTTGGTCTCCGCCGGGGTCGTCTCCCTCGTCATCGGCCTTGGCGCCCAGTCGCTCATCAGCGACGTCATCGCCGGGCTATTCATCGTGTTCGAGGATGTCTATAACATCGGCGACATCATCGTCATCGATGACTTCCGCGGCACCGTCAAGGAGATCGGGGTGCGCACCACCCAGATCGTCGACTGGGCCGGCAACATCAAGATCGTCAATAACTCCGATATCCGCAGCCTCGTCAACATGACCAGCGAAATCAAAACCGCCTTCGTCACCGTCGACGTCGAATATGGCGAATCCGTCGAGCGCGTCGAAAGCGTCATCAAGGGCAACCTCGACCGCATGAAGAAGAACATCCCCGACATCCTCGAGGGCCCCTTCTATATCGGCGTCTCCGATCTTGGCGCATCCGGTGTCACCCTCGCCTTCATCGCCCAATGCCAAGAGCAGAAGCGTTTCCAAGTGGAGCGCGACATGCGCCGCGAATTGAAGCTCATCTTTGATGAAAACGACGTCGGCATCCCCTTCAACCAAGTCACGATCAATCAGCCCAAGGACTTTCAGAAACCCTCGAAGAAAGACGTCGCGGAGGCGAAGGAATTCCTCGAGGAGCAGAAAGCCGCCTCACAAGACATCCCCATCGACACCAACAAGAACAACTAAAGGAACGTCATATGCATAAAGCGCTTTGGATCCCCATCATCATCGGTGGCGTTTTGGGCACCGCGGTGGTCGTCGGCGGGTCGCTATTCGGCGTCTCGGCGATCATGAACGCGGCGATTCCCAAGAAAATCGAAACCCATGACCTGGGGCTCGTCACCCCGTTGCAGTCCTTCAAGTTCGCTTTGACGACCTCAGACGTCGCCTTCAAGGTGGCGGAAGACGGCAACGCGAGAATCGAATGCCGCGAAACGGAGAAGGTCTACCACACGGTCGAGAATAGCGGTGGGACGCTTACCATCACCCAGGTGAATAAAAAATCCTGGATCGAGAACCTCGCCGATTTCGGTTACGACTACCGCGTGACCGTCTATCTCCCCGCGGGGATCTATAACGCGATGGATTTCCAATGCACCACCGGCAATCTATCGATCCCCGAAGGTTTCGTCTTCTCTTCGATGAAGGCGAAGTCCACCACGGGGAATCTCTCCCTTTCCTGCGGGGTAGTAGGAGAAGCCGAACTAAAGAACACCACGGGCAACATCCTCGTCGATAAGATGTCCCCGTCCTCTTTGAACGCGAGCGTCTCCACGGGGAACATCACCCTAAAAAACGGCACCGTCGGGGGAGCGTTGAAGACCTCTTCCTCCACGGGGAATACCCGATTGGAGAACATGGAAGCGGATAGCTTCGATGCCCATGCCTCGACGGGGAACATCACCTTCTCCCATTCCGTCTGCTCCGGGCAATTGAAGGCGGAGACCTCTACCGGCAACGTCCGATTCGACGAGGCCGACTGCGACACGATGAAGGTCAAGACCTCCACGGGGAACGTCACCGGGGTGTTGCTGAGTCCGAAGATCTTCTACGCGACCACCTCCACGGGGAAAGTCAACGTCCCTCATTCCACGGAGGGAGGCCTCGCGGAAATCTCCACGCGCACCGGCAATATCACCATCACCATCAAAGAATGATGGGTTTGTTCAATTTTAGTTGAATGGCGTTTATAAAAAGACTATATTAGCAAGGCTCTTCGGAGCAGTGCGCCCGTAGCTCAACTGGATAGAGTACCAGACTACGAATCTGGGGGTTGCGGGTTCGAGTCCCTCCGGGCGCGCCATTCAAAAGATAACGAGATGAAACCAAGAATCATCTCGTTTTTATTATATTTAGGCACTTTTTCAACGTTCTTAAGCTTCGTAAGCGACTCCAGAAGGCGAAAAAGCATCATCCGATGGTTCGCTCGTAAGGTTCGCGCAGCATACCATTAGATAAATAACTTAAAGTGCAACTATATCGACACTTCGATAAGGCGGACTTGAACTAAAGCAACAATTAAACAATTTGTAATTCTAGAAGTAGAACAATAAATTAAGTTATGGTAGAATAAAAATGATGGAGGAGTGCCTTTTATGAACAAAATTACAGTTAAAAATATTGATATTAGCATAACAGGAATTAGCGATGATGATTATGTTAGTTTGACTGACATGGCAAGACTATTAAATCAAGAAGATCCGCGATATCCGATTCAAAACTGGATGAGACTAAAAAGTACAATTGCTTTTATTGGACTGTGGGAAACACTGAACAACCCGAATTTTAACCGCGTGGAATTCGACGCGTTTAAAAATGAGGCAGGATACAATTATTTTGTCATGACTCCAACTAAATGGGTGGCAAAAACGAACGCAATAGGCTTTAAAACTAAGTCAGGGAAATATGGTGGCGGCACGTTCGCCCATCGTGATATTGCCTTAGAATTTGCTTCTTGGATTTCACCTGAAGTCAAACTCTATATCATTAAAGAATTCCAAAGATTAAAAGTCCAAGAATCGGAACAACTTGAGTGGAATGGAAAAAGGCTTCTTACAAAGCTTAACTATCTTATTCATACTGATGCAGTAAAAGAGCATCTTGTTCCAATTGAATTATCAAATGAGCAAAAGGGTTATATTTATGCAAATGAAGCCGATTTACTAAATGTTGCATTGTTTGGCAAGACCGCCAAAGAGTGGCGAGATGAAAATCCTGATAAAGATGGCAACATTAGAGACTACGCTAACACTATAGAACTAGCAATTTTAAGTAACCTTGAATATCTGAATTCGATGTTTATCCCTCAAAAGATTGATCAAAAAGAAAGACTGATTCTTCTTAATAAAGAAGCGAATAGGGAAAAAGAGTTATTTAATAGAAATAACATTAAACCAATAAAGAGAATTGAAAAGAAATAAGCCCATTGAAATCGGGCCGGGTTTAACGTGGTCGAATTCGACGAGGTTAAAAGGGAGACAAATATGCCGGCATACAAAGTATTAGGCGACAGAATTAAAAAGATTCGTTTAGAGAATAACATGAGCCAGCAAGAATTCGCGGAGGCTTTGGGTTATACCCATAAATCGATGGTCAACAAAATCGAAACGGGACAAACTGACATTTCCTTCGATAAGGTCATCCGATTGATCCTCGAATTCAACGTCAATGCCGCGGAATTTTTGGATCTCTCCGATGCGGAAACGAATCACTTGATGGACGAAGCTCAAAAGGCCGATAAGCCGGATTGGAAGAGAATCCATCCGCTGAAATCCAAAGATGAAAGCGTGACTTACATAAAACCAACTTTGATTGGCTATCCAAATATTAAAGTTGGGGAATATACATATTATGATGGGCAAAACTTCACCAGCAGAGTAACGCATCATTATGACTTTATTGGTGACAAATTGATTATCGGCAAATTCTGTCAAATCGGAAGAAATGTGGAATTCATTATGAATGGGGCTAATCACCAAATGAATAGTGTTTCCACCTACCCTTTCTATATCTTTAAAGGATGGGAGCAAGAGCCTCCCAAAAAAGAAGATCTTCCTTACAAAGGAGATACCGTGATTGGCAATGATGTTTGGATCGGCCAAAACGTCACGTTCTTGCCAGGGGTTCATGTAGGAGATGGATGTATTATCGGCGCCAATACCGTTGTGGCTTCTGATATTCCACCTTATTCGGTTGTGGTGGGCAATCCTGCCAAAGTCATAAGAAAAAGATTTGATGATGAAATGATTGAGTTATTGGAGAAATTACAGTGGTGGAACCTGCCCATCAAGAAGATCCAAAAGATGGTTCCTCTTCTTTCCAATAGCGATATCAATTACGTAAAAAAGGGAATCAAGTACATATCCAAGGCGGGTCACTGCCTTGGATTTTCCTTTCATCCCCTAATCGATGTATGATGAATAAGTAGGAACCCATTCATCTAGAGAAGCGTTTTCGATATGGAAGAAGTGGTGAATCAAACCCCGCAATCCGGAGAACCCTCCCGTCAAGCCGGAAAAGAAAAGGCATTCGGGGATCGATCTTCTTAGGATCATCGCCTTGTTTTTGATTTGCTTCTCCCACGCGAATCAGACCTTCGCCTCCGTCAGCGAATTCACCCCTTATTCCTTCGCGAGCCTCCTATCGATCGGGTTAACTCCCTTTGGGACCTTCGGGAACGTCTTGTTCGTGATCTGCTCTAGCTATTTCCTGGTCGACAAGACGAGAAGCCGCACGGAGAAGGCGATCAACATCCTGATGGATTCGAGTTTGATTTCCCTTTGCATCCTCATCGGTTTCCTCATCAGCCCCGAGCCTTTATCCGTCGATACGATCATCCAGCAGATCTTCCCCGACGTCTTCGCCTTGAATTGGTTCGTCCCGTGCTACGCGATCTTCTATCTCCTCTCGCCCATCGCGGTGATCGGGTTAAAGCATTTCACGAAGAAACAGCATTTCGTCTTCACCATCGCTTCCTTGCTCGTTTACGGGGGGTTAAGCCTCTTAGGCCTACCGCCCATCGGGTCGAATCTATTGCAGTTCTTCTATATCCTGAACCTCGTGGCCTTCGTGAAATGGCATGTCCCCTCTTTGGCCACCCATAAGCTAGCGAACTTTTTGATGTTCCTCATCGGATTATCGCTATGCTACGCGGGGATCTATCTCTCCCTTCTATTCGGTGAGCCAAGCGCCTTGACTGGCAGGATCCCCATTTTCTCCCCGTTTTTGGTCATCGCCTTCCTCGGGTTATTCAACCTGTTCGAGCAGATGCGATTCGAGAATAAGTTCATCTCCTACCTAAGCGGATGCTCCTTATTCGTCTACGTCATCCACGAGAACTTCCTATTAAGGCCATCACCCGGGTGAATTATTACTATTGGGCCTACGCGACCTTCGGCAACGCCATCGCGGTCGCCTAAAAGCTCGTCTGCGGGCTATTCATGTTCATCGCCGGCTTCCTCCTCGCGGTGGTCTACAAAGAGACCTTGGCCAGATTGACCACGCTCGGGGCGAAAGGCACCGCGATCGGGATCAACAAGCTATTCGATAAAATCTACGCGCTTTGCTTCAAGGAATAGCGTTTTCAAAATGACTATTTTGCCCAAATATGGGTTTTCCCTAATGGGCAATTTCAAAAGTACACGGTTTTTTGAATTTCTAAATTGCCCATGAGCAAGCGATTGCCCTAAAAAGCCTTTGATTAAGGTGGGGAAACGTTGATTACCAAAGATTCGATTGGGCCCCCATCACGGGCGCCATATCAATCATATTTTTGATCGCCCTTTTCAGGCAGCTGGCAGCAATGCTCACATCGTCGGATACCGAGGAAGGAAGTTCTTCTTTGAAGACGGCATACGATTTGATCGTAAAGGAGGGATAAGAACTGAAGGTTATGGAAAAGGAAAAAGAATTCGTGAACGTTGCGGAAGATTTATAGGTCGCGCTGCCGATTGCGGTTCCATATCGGAACTCTCCCCATTCCCAAGTGATGCCACCGAAGAAACTTATGGATGAAGAGGTGCCTGTTGCTGAAACGAAACTGGTGGTGGTGAAATTGTCTTCCTTCACGTCATACCAAATCATATCGGTGATCTTCACCCCGCTATCGCTCGTTGAGGAAGAGCCGATTGTGTAATCCGACCCTTTCGTCCGGAGGTAATCAATTACCTTTTGTTTGTCGCTTTTCGGATAGTCGTAGGTCCCATTTTCGTTATTCGTGCTTCCTCCACAGGAAACAAGTAACAATGCGAAGGGCAGAAGAACCGTTTGGATTCGTTTCATGTTTTTTGGCTCCTTTCCTTTATTCTATGCAGGGAGGATTTCAGCCTTTGGGATTGTCCAAAATATTGTGTAAATGACGGCGAATACGCCTTCGCCGAAGCCGGGACCACCCCGTATCAAGTCGTTTATGCGCCGGGGGACGCCCAGTGGGACCGCGATGTTGGCGAACATAGAAAACATGGGTTTCTCAAGAAAAACACCGTCACCGGTTTTGAACTCGTCGGCGCCTTTGATATGGGCGCGAAGGCGTGGACTAACGCATGAGTGGGATATGAGGGGTCTATTATGCACGCGACCGGCACGGGCGGCTCTGGCTATTTCAATATCAGTTTCACCTTGCGCGCCATCGTTGACCCGGTGAGCGTCGTTCTAGTTGGTTCTTTCGGAACGAAAACCTGCACCGAATTCAACGATGAAGGGGAAGAACGCCTATTCCATCGCCATCCACGAAGAAAAACTCGACTCTATTCACGTCAATAGCGTCACGGTGTACCATACCTGCTGATGGCGAGTTCCCAGGATTATCTATACTTCGTCCTCGATTTATTACGGGAAATCCCCGGTATTTCTTATAAGAAAATGATGGGGGAATACCTCCTTTCCAAAGACGGGGTCCTTTTCGGCGGCATCTATGATAACCGCTTCCTATTGAAGAAAACCCCGTCCCTAGAACCCTACCATCTCAAAGAGGAGATCCCTTACCCGACGGGCAAGAGCATGCTCCTCGTCGATTCCGAGTCCCCGAAGGAAGTGGGGGAGCTCGTCCTCTCCGCTTATCGGGATTTAACCGCTTTCTAATTCCTTTTCTTTAGAAATTCGTTAACATTGACATAGAAAAATGGCTTTTTGCCTTGAAAAGGAGATCCCATGAAAAAAAGATTGCTCCCTTGGTTATTGACCCTTTCCCCGCTGGTTTTGACGTCCTGCAATATCTCGGTCATCGAGCCCGATAGCAAAACGCCTTCTAGCAGCGGAAGCGATCCCATCGCCACCTCCTCTCCCGATGGTTCCTCGACCTCGCAGGGGGACGTGAGCCAATCTGGCCAAGAGGAACGCGATATCGCCCTCCCGGATTTCTCCGCCCCCGCGCCGATCCGCGCGAGCAAGGATGATGTGATCTTCGAAGACCTCTTCAACCTCCATAATCACCTAAGCGTCGCCATCGATATCGACAAAGAAGAACTTGAGAAGATCCAAGAGGATAATGAACGCGGCCATAAGCCCGAAGTCTATCGCTACGCGAAGAAGGTCACGATCTCCCTCGTTAACGGGGACAACACCTTCGTTTGGGAACTAGAAGACGTCGGGATCCGTCAAAAGGGCAACATGTCCCGCGACCGCATCTTTTATGGCGATAACCTCAACACGAATAACCATTACAAGCTCTCCTTCGACGAGACCTTCACCGATCCGGAGATGTACGATGCGGATTTTATCGCCCTCCATGGCGACGAGGCGCGCGGCGACCGCGAATTCCTCGGGATGACCGGGCTCGATTTCAAATGGAACCGCAACTGGGACAGCACCCACATCAAAGAGATCTACGCCAATGAACTCTACCGCGCCTGCGGCGTCCTCGCCCAGCGCGTCGGCTTATCGGCCCTGACCATCGATTACGGTGATAAGATCGCCGATTTCGGCCTTTGCTTCGTCTATGAGCAGACCAGCAAATCCTTCATTAAGCGCGCCTTCTCCTCAGGCGAAGACTATATCAACTGCCCCACTTGGAAGCAGGAGAAATCCGGCACCTATGGCGTCCCTGATAAGAAATACGGCGATTTCTATAAAGTCACCTATGGCAATGGGAATGGCGCCAACGGGGGCGGCGATTTGTCTTTGGATTCGATCGATGGTAACCGCGTTGGGGTGAAAACCGACATCTGGGGCAACGATTACCCCGCCTACGAACGGAAGACCAACAAAGATGACGAATATGACGATGGCCTATTGAAATCCGCGGTGAACACCATCGTAAAGAAGTCCTACGGGGACATCGAGAAAGTGGTGGACCTCACCTATTTCGCCATCGAAGAAGCCGTCGCCTATTTCGTCGGCAATCCCGACGACATGCGCTATAACTACAACAACTACATGATCTACATCCGCCGCACCGACGGGAAGATGGTCTTCGTCCCGATCGATAACGACCGCACCTTCGGCATCGGCCATACCTGGGATAAAGGCGTCTATTTCTCCGCGGATATCAACACCACCCCGAGCAGTCCCTATGACGTCTCCGGGAATTACGAAAGGAACGCCCTCTTCACCAAGACGATCCTCGCCTCCGGGGATAACGAAGCGAAAGCCCTCTATCTAGATACGATCGGGAAGATCGCCTCCTCCGCCTGGGTGGATCCCAATACCTTCGCTTCCCTCTTCGAAGTGGCCAGGGCCACCTATGACGAATATTCCTATGATTTCAACCTTAGTGGCGGCGAGGACAACATCTCCTTCGCCTCCTACATCCAGAAGAAGCTTCAATCGATCGAACGCGAAGCCCAAGGCGGGCAATCCTCCAGCGAGGATTCCTCCAAAGAGGATATAAAGCCCATCGATCAAACCCCGCTTCCGTATACCGATCTAGCGAATTTCTATGTGGCCTCTTCCTTCAACGCCTTCGGCAACGATTACACCAGTTTCACCGATGCGGAAGGATATTTCGTTTACCCTTCCCCGACCAACGAACAGGAATATGAAACGGTCTTCCAGGTCGGCGAGCCTTCTTATCCGGGCGCTTTCGAAGAAGGGACCATCGTCTTCTCCTTCCGCAACGTGGTGGGGAGCGATTGGACGATCGGGCAACAAATCGGCGTGGAAAAGGACCACCCCCACATGCTCATCTGCACCGATGATTTCGCCCATTATGATATCGAATTGGAAAACTTCATCATCCAAGGCGCCTATCCCGGCGACACGGTGAAGATCACCCTCTCCCCCAATAGCAGGCGGTATAACTACCAAGTCACCAAGGCCTGATTGGATTAGACATGAAAAGCGACCCCGGTTGGGGCCGCTTTGTTCATTCATTGCCAAGTCACGGTCGCGGTGACCTGCGTCGTATTGCCATCGAAGGTCAGGCTGCGGTTGCCGCCGCTTTCCCATTTGATGACGCCGGATGGGCTGTCATAAGTGCCAATGACGAATTTGTAGGAAATCGAGGTCCCTGAGGCTTTGGTCATCGTGCCCGTCCACTTCTTCGTGCTCGCGTAATTCAGGCGAACCCCCGAAGAGATGTTCCAGCCGCAGAAGTCGCCGATGATGTAGACGGCTTGCCCATATGCGGTGTCCGCGCTGATGTTCGCGGTGAAATTCACCGTCACGTCCCCCGTGAGTTCGGGTTCGGGCTCTGCGCCTCCTTGCTTGACGAGATAGATGTTCCCCTCGGTGTTCAAGAAGAAGTTATAGGTTCCGCTTTGGCTGAATTCGATGTTTCCGCCGCCATTGACGGAGGCGAAGTTATAGGTGGTGCCAAGGTTGCCATACCAGGTGGTGTCCCCGCCGCGCTGCTTGATGATCTTCACTTCCGCGCCGGTGGTGATTTCGACGTCCTCTAGCTCGGCGAGGTTTTCTAAGGTCTTGTTCATCAATAAGCCGGATTCCGCGGTCCAAGAGGCACTGGTCCCCGTGAAGGTCGTGTTGCCGACGATGTAATAGGAGGCGGGGGAGGAAGGCACCAAAACGCAGACCCCGTTGGTGAAGGAAACGGTCGCGCGGTTCGAGGAGACGGTGAATTCGCGGTCGCTGATCAAATCGCGGTAGGTGCCGTTAGCCATATTGGGGAGATAGACGTTTTTGCTCGAGTCGGTGTGGGCGATGTTGACGATCATCGCGCCCGCTTCCTCGCCAGAACCGCGCACATTGACGAAGGTTTGGGTGGTGGAGTTGACGTCGATATATTCCCCTTGCCCCGCGTAACGGGAATGGAGTTCATTCGCCGCGGCGACGACTTTCGACTTATAGGCGGTGGAACCGATCGCCCCCATCTTCGTGTTGCCGTCACTCGGACGGGCGAGGTAAAGCGCGGTGGCCTCGCTTCTGGAGGCTTGGATCGCATAGCCCTTATTCGCGATCTCCTCGGAGAGCCAATTCTTCGTGTCAGCTTGGTAATCGTCATGGGATTCGACCCAAAGGACGAGGTTGCTCGCCTCCGTCCCCGCGAAATAATTCCCGGAGATCTTGGAGACGTTCGGCCCGCTTAGCCCATCACGGAGGTCGGTGTCGTTGATCCCCTCGGTGATCGACATATAGGGGGTGAAGTAGGAGGCGTTCCTCCCCCCGTCGGTCGCCCCGATGATCTCGCCATAGAAGTAGGGGATTTCATAACCCTTCGATTCCGCGTAACGCTTCGCCCCATTGATGAGGTAGGGGTAGAAGGAGGAGGACAAAGGATATTCGTCTTTCGGGGATTCGATGTGCTTTGCCGCGTCGATGCGGAAGCCTTCGACCCCCAAGTCGAGGCATTGCTTGAATAAGGAAAGCGCGCGTTCTTGGATGTAGAAGTTCTCCGTCTTGAGATCGGGGAGCCCTCCTAAGGCCCCGTGGATGATCTCTTCGTCGTCGTTATAGTTGCTGATCGTCCTAAGATTATGGACGTAATCCGCCTTGTGGTTATAGATCTCGGACTCGTAGGTGTTGACCCCTCCGTTAAGCGTGTAGACGTTCTCCCCGCAGAGGTGGTTCACGACGACGTCCATGATGATCGAGATCCCCAGGGCCTTCGCGTTCGCGCATAGGGTCCTCAATTGGTCCTTGGTCCCGATGACGGATTGGTTGGAATTCACGGCCAAATCGAAGCCGAAGGGCTGATAGAGCTCCCACCATTTCGCCCAGGTGTCGGAAGTGGTGACGTAGGGCTTGATCTGCATCGGGGAGAGCTGGATCGCACGGTAGCCCGCATCGGCGATGCCCTGGAGCACGCCGGAGCCTAATAGACTAGAGACCGACCAGTTCCAGGCGTGGAGGATCGTGCCATCGGGGATGGAAGATTTACGCTTCGCCCCGCCTTTGCCGGTGAGCCAGACATCGTAGTTATTCCCGGTTCGCTTTAAGTAGACGTCCGCGCCTTTCTTTTCGTCTTTGACCAGAAGATATCCGCGCCCATCGGTCTTCTCCGCGTTATTGCCATCGCCAGAAGCGGTGGGGTAGATGCCGGAGGAATCCTTGGTGAAGCTAAGGACGTCGCCCGGGAGGAGGTCGAGGGTCCATTTGACCTGCTGGTCATAGCCTTCCCCTTCCTTGGTCGCGTCGATTGCCACCGCGTCGACTTGGCGGTCATTGAGGTAGAGGGCGTAGCCTTCCTCCGCCGCGGCAGCTTGGTAGTCGTAGCAGGCGTAATCGATCTCGATCGCATCGATGAGGGCGGCGCTTTCGGCGACGATCTTGACGTAGTTCGGGCGGATCGAAGAGAAATCATAGCTATCCGCGGTGGCCGCATAGGTAAAGGAGGCGTTCGAGGTCGTCCCGTAATACAAAGAGACCGAGCCGGAGGATAACCTCACCCGCACCGCGGAGATGCCGGAGATCGCCGTCTCGTTATAGAGATTGCCTCCGCTTTCCAAGGCGATCTTGCCCCCGGAGGAGGAAGCGTTATCGAAGGAAAAGTCGATGCGGTTCCCTAGGGTGGTGTAGGCCCCGTTTTGAAGGGAGGAATAGGAAGATAGGGTCAGCGTATAGGCGGAGACCTCCGAATGGGCGGGGACGCCGGCTTTGCTTGACATCACGGCGATGAGGCCTAAAGCCAACGCGCCGGAAAGCGCGAGGGAAGAGAAGAAAATCGCCTTCTTTTTCATGGGGGTGCCTCCTTTGGGGCGGATGGAAGATTACTTTTCATTATATCCGCGCGCATAGATTTGCCAAATCGAGAAAATAATCCCTTACATGAAAACCGTTTTGCCGTTATTGTGTGAAAGCCCAAAGGGGGTTTTCTTATGAAAAAACATATTCTGTTCACCTTATCGTTCCTCTCCTTGCTCGGTCTAGCCTCCTGCGCATCGACCCCGAAGCAAAGCGAGGCTTTCTCCACGGAGGAATCCTATGGCTCGGCCTATGACTACAATTCCGAAGTCTCCATCCCCGAGCCCACGGAGATCTCCGTCCCATCGGTGGAAGGCGATTTCGCCTTGACCACCGCGGATGGAACATTCACCGAAGAAGGCGGGATCTATACCATCACCGCGGGCGGCACCTACGCCCTCCAGGGGGCGCTTCAGGGGCAGATCCTCATCGCCGCGGGGGAGGAAGACGAAGTCGTCCTCGAACTGAACGGGGCCTCGATTTCCTATGACCAGGATTCCCCGATCAAGGCGATCTCCGCGGATAAGGTGGAGATCTCCGCGAAGAAGAACACCGGCAACGAGATCCACGACCTCCGTTCGCCCAAGACCGTCGACGATTCCACCAAGGGCGAAGGGGCGATCCACGCCAAATGCGACCTCAAGCTCAAAGGGGCGGGTACCCTGATCGTCACCGGGGATTACAATAACGCGGTCCACACCACCAAAGACCTGACCATCCAAAAGCTCTCGTTGAAAGCGACGGGCTACAATAACGCCCTCAAGGGCAAAGCCAGCGTCACCATCGCCTCCGGTATCGTCCAGGCGTATGCGAAGACCGGCAATGGCATCAAAACCGATGACACCGACCTTTCCGCGAAAGGGAAGCAGCGGGGCTCCATCGCCATCCAAGGCGGCGAGGTCTACGTCGATTCGCTCCACGATGGGCTAGACGCCGCCTATGACCTCATCGTCGAAGAAGCCGCCGCGGGGACCCCGACCACCCTCGTGGTCAAAACCGGGAAGAAGTCCTCTTTCTATTCTTCCTCTTTTTCCGCCGATAGCGAGAAAGGCCTAAAGGCCGCCAATGAGATCGCCATTCGCGGCGGCACGATCGGCTTATCCTGCAGCGACGATGCGGTGCACGCCAATTATGGCGATGCCATCGCTTCCAGGGGAACGGGCTTAGGCAATATCACCATCGATGGCGGGCTCATCCAAATCGCCAGCGGCGACGATGGGCTCCACGCCGATAAGACGCTGACCATCAATGGGGGCAAACTCGTCGTCACCGGGGCGGTGGAAGGCCTAGAAGGCTCGGACATCCTCATCACCGGCGGGGAGAGCTATGTCTATGGCAGCGATGACGGGGTCAACGCGGCCAACAAGGATTTCTCCTCGCATTCCTTCACGATGACCGGCGGGTATTTGGATATCGCGATCGACGGCAATGACGTCGACGGCATCGACTCCAATGGGGACTTCACCCTCTCTGGCGGGACGATCGTCACCCGCGGGGCGCCCGGGACGATGCTCAACCGGATGTCGACGGGCTTAGACGTCGATGGGACCTCCTCGATGAGCGGCGGCACCTTGATCGCCTTCAATGGGCTAGAAAGCGCCCCCTCGACCTCTTCTTCGATCTATTACGCATCGACTTCCTCTTCCTCCCAGGGGAATCCTTGGGGACGCCCGGGTCCGGGCGGGGGAGGCGGCAGCCAATCCTCGTTGGCCCTCGAGGCGGGGCAATACCATCTCTCTGGGGAAGGGATCGACGTCTCCTTCGTCAACGACTACCGTTACGGGAGCTTCCTTATCTATTCCTCCGCGATGGTCCAAGGGGCGAGCTACGCCTTAAGCCGCGGGGATAGCGCGGTGCTATCCTGGACCCAATCCTCGCGTTCGGTCACCATTTCCTAATCCTTAATTTATCTTCAAAGAAGATATCGAACCGGTTTCGCCGTTTTTCCTTTTCCCTTTGTATAGGAGAGTGAGGGCAAAAAGAAACCAATATAGCCGTCATATCCCTCCGCCAAGGCAGCGATTCTACGCCAAAAAAGATTAAAGTGGCGTAATAATGGCGTAATAAATCTTGCTTGTTGGCTTCCCTGAAATTATGATGGCGGGGAGATGAGAAGAATGAACTATCTCGAAACCGAAAAGGTCGAGCTGAAAGAGAAATGGAACGATCAGATCGCCAAAGAGATCGAGGCCTTCCTCAACACCGAAGGCGGGGCGATCTATTTGGGAGTGACTGATGAGGGAAACGTCGTGGGCGTCGATCAATTGGACATCGCCTTAAGGAGAATCTCCGATGTCGTGTCCGACCAAATCGAGCCGAGCGCCATCGACTGCGTCCAGCCTGAGGTCATCTTCGATGATGGGAAGGTGGTCATCAAGATCAACATCACCAAGGGGTTTTCTTCCCTTTACTGCATCAAAAAATACGGTTTTTCGCCTAGTGGGTGCCATCTCCGTGTCGGCACCACTTGCAAATCGATGACCCTCTCGATGATCAAGGAACGGTTTGAGAAAGGGCTCGCCAAGCGCGACCTCATGGTCCAGATGCCTTCTTATTACGGCGATATCTCTTTCCGAATATTGAAGATGCTTCTATTAGAGCGCGGATGCCACTTGGAAGAAGCGAACTATGAGAAAAACCTCAAACTGAGGACGTTGAATGGGGAATATAACGTTTTGGCGGAGCTGCTCTCCGACACGAACTCGACTTCTTTGATCTTCGCCAAATTCAAAGGGCTCACCAAAGCCTCCTATTCGGAGCGGACCGATTACGGGAATCAATGCCTCGCCCTCGCCTACGAGAAAATGAAGGGGCGGCTCGAGCTCGAGAATATCTGCAAGACCATCACCTCGGTCCGTCCGAGGAAGGATATCTACCTTTATGATGCCGACGCGGTGAACGAAGCCCTCATCAACGCGCTAATCCATAACGATTACCGGATCGCGAGCCCGTTGGTTTGCTTTTTCGATGACCGGTTGGAAATCCTTTCCCATGGGGGACTGCCAGCGGGGCTAAGCAAAGAAGAATTCTTCCAAGGCATCAGCCGACCCAGAAACACCCAATTGACGGAGATCTTCCAACGCCTTGGTATCGCTGAGCATACCGGCCATGGCATCCCGATGATCCTCCAAAAATATGGGGAGGGGGTGTTTGATATCCAACCAAACCACATCAACGTCATCATCCCTTTTAACAAGGAGGTCTTGGCCAACCACGGAGGGATAAGCGCCTCCATCAGCGGTTCCGATGGAGGGATGAATCGACAGGAAAACGCCATCCTCGGAGCGGTGGAGACCAACCCTTCTTTGTCGGCGCAGGAGCTCTCCTGTTCTTTGAAGATCCCCTTCCGCAGCGTGCAGCGCTATCTCGCCAATTTAAAAACCAAGGGGATCCTCGCAAGAATCGGTTCCAACAAAACGGGATATTGGAAAGTCCTGATTTGACGTCCGCCTCTCATTCGTGATGCCTTTGGCCGTTCGCATCGGGTCCTAAGCGAATATCAAGACCTTGGGTTCCTTTTTGCTTGCCACCCAAGCCGGTTTTCGTGACCACCTTTTTCAATCGAAGAAACACGCGGACAAACTAAACCAAAACGAAAAAAGAGCAAAAATCGGTTTAGTATGATTGGGTTTAACGCGATTTCCCTGTGTTGAACTGAATTGTTGCATCAACGAAGGCGGCTTCCCCCACGCGGTTCTCATCGATGACCTCCGCGACAAGCATTAGTACGCGAAAGGCGTCATGGACGAGATCTTCAAGAAAGACATCAAGAAGAGAGCGGTCATCAGGAAGACGGCAACCTTCGATCTCGTCAGGGATTACGTCATCAACAACTTCGGAGCGGTATCATTCACGCGAACCTGATGGATTTCATCATCGGCAGGAGGCTTTTCGACTGACCAGTGGAGTGGCAGAGGATTCCCTCTGCATCGCTTTCCTTAAAGGGAACGATATGTTCTATTCCAAATGATGTGAGACAAAATCCATAAAGAAAAAAGGCATCTGACCTTACAATGTTTCTGTCCAGGAACACAAAGAAGGAGGATGCCATGGATAGTCTACCACAACACGGGGAGAGAAATTACCTTCCCCACCTATACGAAACCAGGCTGCACAGCTGCAGGAGGATCCGCGAGTCGAACTGGCCGATGCGGAAGGTCCTTTCCTACTACCACGTCAAAAGGCCCTCGGTCTACCGCTGGCTCAGGCGCTTCGACGAGCTCGGGGAGGAAGGCCTGAGGGACCGTTCCCACAAGCCGAAAACCCCGCATCCGTCGACGATTTGCCCCAAGGCCGCCTACAAGGTCAAGTGCTTCCACGACCAATCGAAGAGGCACGGGTGGAGCTCCGTGGACATATGGGTCAAGGTCGTCTCCTCGGGATTCCCCATCTCCTATTCCACCGCCCTGAGGTACCTGAAGAGGCTGGAGGGGTACAAGCCCTACGAAACCAACCCCAAAAGGCATTCGAAGAAATACCACACCCCGCCGTTCCCCGGCGACAAATGGCAGATGGACGTGAAGTTCGTCCCCGCGGAATGCAAATCGCCCAAGCTGCCCGCGGACAAATCCTATTACCAGTACACCGTCCTCGACGAGGCCAGCAGGAAACGCTTCCTCTGGTTCGCCGACGAGCACTCCATGTTCGAGTCCGTCAGGGCGCTGGGCGCGGCGATCGCGTTCTTCGGCTACGCCCCCAAGGCCCTCCAGACGGACAACGGGATCGAGTTCACGGACAGGACGTTCGCCAGGCCCGGGGCCAGGCACGCGAAGGAGGGGCCGTGCCTGCTCGACGCGTTTTGCCAAAGGCAAGGGATAGAGCACAAGCTCATCAGGCCGAGGACGCCGGAGCACAACGGCAAGGTGGAACGGAGCCACAGGATCGACCAGGAAAGGTTTTACCGAACCCTCTCCTTCCATTCCCTCGGGGACCTGAGGGAGCAAGGGGCGAGGTGGATGAAGCGGTACAACTCGACCCCCAGGATGGCGCTTGGCCTGAAGACGCCGGACCAAGTCGAGTTTGCAAAGCTCGGGGAGTTGATGTTAACTACAGGCGAGATCAGGTGCCCGAAGCTCGGAAGGCGTCTCACATCATCTGACAGCTAACACATCGCTTTCCTTAAAGGGAACGATAACCCTTGCCACCCAAGGCGGTTTTCGCCACAATATTAGCCGCGCTCGGGATGTAGCGAAGCTTGGTTATCGCGTCTGCTTTGGGAGCAGAAGATCGCCGGTTCGAATCCGGCCATCCCGACCACGTGGCTAATGCGTTCTTGATCCGATCGATCAGGAACGTTTTTCTTTTAAACCGCAGCATCAGCCTTCCAACTTGGAATGGCTTAAAAAGCATTTTTGTACAAAATTGGTAGTGATATACCTAAACCGTACAAAGGAGCATGACGATTTGGTCAACAAGTTGTTGACGGATTTCGTTTTCCGGATTTCTGGAATTGACGCATGCATTTAGATTCATTGGCGAAAAACCTTTTGCGTCCCTGAGTTCTTTCTCCGAGTAGTCCTTGTCTAGCGACAGGAAGTTAAATGAGCAGGGGTCTTTTGAATGTAGAAGAGTGCCTTTGTGGCTTTGTTTCCGCATTTGGTGAGGAGGAGAAGAATATGCCCCAAGGCGCCATTGCGATTTGCGCAGCAACTTGCTGCGTAATTTCCTGTTCGGGGAACAATTCGTAGAATTGGCGCATGGCGAGATGATTTCTGGTGGAGAACCCTTTTCTTATTCTCGTTTGTCTTTAACGGGTTCTAGATGATAAGAAAACATCCCCAAGGCCTGCTCGACTTTGTCTAGCCTAACGGTGGGTTTGCCCTGTTCGAGCTCCCGGACGAAACGCAATCCTAAGTTGCTGCGCATCGCGAACTCTTCTTGGGTGAGCCCCGCCTTCTTGCGTTGAATCCTTATAAAGGCGCCGATTCGATTTTCCATAGTTAAGTAATATACCCGTTCGGGTGTAATATGGCACAACATTATTCAATTTATACCCGCACGGGTGTAATTAACGTGGGAAAACCGAATCGAATACCCAATCGATGGGGAGACCGTCGTGGAGATCCCCGAAGGAATGCCGAGCCATTAAAAGGCGAAACATAAAACTGCATTTATCGAATTCGTCTTTGAGGGGCTTTCGTATCTGCCACAATGCATCGGGCAACTTCATGGCGAACACGAGTTAGGCTCGCGCCCTTTCTTTTCTCAATAAACAAAGCTATAATCATCAGCGAAAAATATCCATTTGGAGAAAAATCGATTATGGTGATTCGTCGAGATCATTACCTGAACGACCTTATCGCGAGGCGAAACGATGGCTTGATTAAGGTGGTGACCGGCATCCGCAGATGCGGGAAGTCCTTTCTTTTGTTTCACCTCTTCAGAGATTATTTGCTCAGCGAATCCGTGGATGCCTCCCACATCGTTCCTTTCGCCTTCGACAACGATGAAGATCTCGATTTGATTGCGCCTTATTATCCGGATGAGCCCACGAAAATCTATTTGGACAACAAGAGAACGAAATATGTAGTCAACGCGAAGAAATTTCGGGCTTATATAAAAGACAAAGCCGTTGGCGAAGCGCGTTATTACCTCCTATTGGACGAAGTGCAATTGCTCGATGACTTCGTGGGAACCCTCAACGGTCTGACGCGGCATGACAATTACGACATTTACGTGACCGGAAGCAATTCTCGTTTCCTATCCAAAGACGTAGCGACCGAATTCCGCGCCAGAGGGGAACAAATCCATATCAATCCGCTTTCCTTCTCTGAGTTTTTTCAAGCTTATGGTGGCGCGTTCGACGATGCGTTCGAAGCCTATGCGACCTATGGGGGGCTCCCTTATGTCGCGACGCTGAGGGAGGACTCCAGAAAAGCCGAGTACCTCAGGAACCTTTTGGATAGCCTCTATCAAAAAGATGTCGTGGATCGTTACGATATCGAAAGCGTGGATTCTCTAAGCGTCCTTATGGATGTCCTGGCTTCCAACATCGGTTCGTTCACCAACCCCACCAAGATCGAAGCCACGTTCCAAAGTCAACGGGGTGTCGCTTATCACCACGACACGATCGCGAGGCATCTGGGTTATTTGCAGGATTGTTTCTTGATCGAAGAGGCCAAGCGATTCAATGTGAAGGGAAGGAAATACATCGGCGCGAACTCGAAGTATTATTGGACGGATATCGGTTTGCGGAACGCGCTCCTGCGCTTTCGGCAGCAAGAACCGACCCACATCATGGAAAACATCGTCTATAACGAGCTTCGTGTCCGCGGCTATGAAGTGGATGTCGGAATCGTTGAAGCCAAAGCAAAAAATGATGCCGGCGTCTACGCCATTAAACAATACGAGGTCGACTTCGTGTGCAATCTAGGCAATGAAAAGGTGTACGTTCAGTCCGCTTATGCGCTTCCTGATGAAGACAAGCGGCAACAGGAGCTACGCTCATTATCGATGATTCGCGATTCGTTCCGAAAAGTTGTGGTAGTGCGTGGCCCCATCAAACCATGGGCGGATGAAAACGGCGTTTTCTATATTGGACTCAAGGATTTTTTGCTCAATCGCGATGCGCTCCGTTGGCTGATCCATTGAAAACGCGGCGTGGCAAAAGAAGGAAAAACCAAGATGAATACGAACCGTTATTTCGAAATCATCGATAAAGAAGGAAAGGGACGGAATGACGTCCCCGAGTTCGAAGACGCGCTGAAGGAGATCATCCGGTCCCATGATCTGAGTCTGAAGATCTCCGCGAAGCATCCGACGGATGAGGATTATCACGCGTTATTATGTGAATTGTTCCAAACCGACTTAGACCCCTCGGTTTCCATCGTATCCCCCTTTTACTGCGATAACGGGGCCAGGATGCGGTTCGGCAAGGACATCACGATCAACAAAGGGGCGACCTTCCTCTCCGCGGGGATCATCGAGATCGAAGATGGAGTATTGATCGGCCCCGACGTCAAGATCGCGACGGTCAACCACGATTTGGAGGACCGTCATCATCAGTTCTATTTCAAGAAGGTCACGATCAAAAAGAACGCCTGGATCTGCATCGGGGCGATCATTTGCCCGGGGGTCACGATTGGGGAGAATGCCGTCGTCGCCGCGGGGGCGGTGGTCACCAAAGACGTCCCCGATAACGCGGTCGTTGGGGGGAATCCGGCGAAGATCATCAAATACCTGAAATAGCCTGGGGATCAAAACCCGGGCTTTTTCGGTGCATGCGGTCGGGCGAGGATGCTACAATAGCCAAAACCCTATGAAACGCGGCACCCCGATCCACGAGATCGACCAGCATAACGACGTCACCTTCCGCGGGGTTTTCTCCTATCGCCATTTTAGGATATTAGGATGGTTCTTCTTCGCGCTGGCCCAGGTCGGGATGATCCTTTCCCTATTCGGCAAGCAGATGACCGACTCGGGATTTTCCGCGGCCTCCAACGTCCTAGGCTTCTTCTCTTCCTTGATGGCGCCTCTTTTCCTCATCGCCGCTTTTGCCCGCGTCTTGACCGCGAAGGATGGCTATCGCCGCCTTATCCTCCTATATGTCGGGGGCGCTTTAGGCATCGCCGCCGCCTTCTATCTCGTCTTCTATCATTACGTCGGGGGGATCATCTCCGCCTTCTCTGGGGCGTCGGGTTCGGATACCCTCACTGTCTGGATGGCATTGTTCGCCCAAGAAGGCTTCTTCACCTTCAATATCTTCATCGATTTGGCCTTATGCACCTTATTAACCTTCTTCCTGAATTATCGGCCCACCCGTTTGTTCCAAGGGAAGGCCCTATATGCCTTTAGGCTATTCGCTTTGCTCCCGATCCTATATGAGATCGCCTCGATCGTGATGAAGATCCTTTCCTCCACCGCGGCGATCTTGATGCCCCCTGCCTTATACCCTTGGCTCACCACGAAGCCCCCGGTGGCCTTCTTGATCTTCATCGCCTTGGCCTTATTCGTGAAGCTTAGGGAACGCCACTTCCTTAAAAACGGCAAAAGCATCGAGGAATACCAAACCTTCCTAGACACCAACGCGAATAAGCGTCATTTCTCCCGTTTCCTGATGCTGAGCGTCGGGATCGCGGTGGCCCTAGACGCCTTGCTATTCATCCTCGTCTCCGCCATCGTGGCCAATACCTTTTCCTCTAACCCCACCCCCGAAGAGGCCGCTAGGGCGGTAGCGTCCGCCAACGCCTGGGGATTAGGCGATTGCTTCGCGATGGTATTCATCTTGCCTTTCATCGCTTTCTTCGATTACCGGAAAACCTATCAAAACCCCTTGCCGGATATCATTATCCCCGCGGTGGGGGTAGGGCTCGTCGCGGCGATCTATCTAGAGGGATTATTCCAATTCGCCTGCTATATGATCGCGAAGAGCGGGGAAAGCTCTTCCGATCCGGAATCTAGCTCTATAGAATCCCTGCCCCTGATCTACCCCCTCCTGCGGGTATGGAAGCCATAATAGAGAAGAAAAAGTCAGGTTTAATAAAGGAACTAAAATCTTTTTGTTTCCTTACTTCCCCCCGTTCATACTCGGCCCCTTCGTGGTAAGGGGTAACTGTACTGGGATCGGGGCCTCCCCCGGTCTTGCAAGGGCGAAGGAAAGGTGCTAGGTTTCCCCTGCTATGTTCTCCGGCTACGGGTTCTTCGATTACAAATACAACATCCCCGGCTATGCGGGGCAGGATTACCAGGGGATGGGCCGTTATCTCTATATGGGGGTATCCCTGGCCTTGCTACTAGGACTATCCCTTTTCTTCGCCTTCCGCAAACCGGAGAAGGAAAAGATCGTCTGGTATCTCCGCATCGCCGCCATCGTCTTCACCGCCTCTTACATCATCAAGACGATCTGGGAATCCTATTTCGACATCGCCACGGGCCGCGGCTTCAATTGGGGCCTGCTCCCGCTGGATACTTGCTCGATCGTGATGCCCGCTTGTTTCCTCGCTGGCTTTGGCAAGGGCAAGTTCAAGGAAATCGGCGAAGCCTGGCTCGTCACCGGGGCCATCGTCGGGGGCCTATCGAACCTATTGTTCCTGCAAGCCCTGAAGTATTACCCCTTCTTCACCTTCGGGGCGTTCTATTCGATGCTTTGGCATTTTTTCATGGTGTTCACCGGGCTGTTCCTTTGGGTGACCCGATACGTCAAACCCCGTTGGATCATCATCGTTTACGCGATGATCCTCCATACCGCGGTCTCGCTGATCGCCATCCCGCTGAACTACGCCTATGACTGGGATTTCATGTTATATCGCTACGCGGGGGGCATCCCCCTGTTCGAAGGGATCGCGGATCGGATCCGCGCCGGGCGCGCCCCTTGGCTCGTCACCCCGATGGTCTACGGCCTATATATCGCCATATTCGCTTGTTTGACCGCGTTAGCCAAGGGCGACGGCGCCTTGATGGAGACCATCCAGAAAAAGAAGGAATCCACCGAGGAAGAGCCCCGATAAAGGGTCGGGCCGATCGCATCGATGGTGAATCTCCGCTTGGGCATCGATTTATCTTTTGGGGGTTGCGCCTTGCAAAACTCAACGGGTCCTATAGAATATAGGCAACCATCCAAAGCCGTATCCATAAACGGCCTCTTGACATGGACGCTCCCGAAAAAGAGTGGCGAAGAGAAGACGGGGCCCATAAAAAGGTACATCTTCGAACGGTAGAGAATCCAAGGCGGCTAACAGGAGCCCCGTTCGGTTCTCATTTTTTTTATTTTCTGTAGAGGATATCGGTTGGTTTTGATTTAAGAAGGATGCGGCCAATGTCATCCTTAGGGTGGATCGCGACAATGCAACACCCACAATATTTCGGGCGGGGATGTCATCAAAGAAAAAAACGATAGTTGGGCATCCTTACCCCTGAATAATCAAGAACAGCGAGGCATAAATATTCCTATCGTGGCTGTGAGATAAGGGGCGATGCCCTTATTGTAGGAGTCAATAGAACCCTCGAAGAAGTGGGGGGAAGTTAATCCGATTGTTTTGGTATCGCTGAAGGGCTACCGTCCTGGCTTTTGAATTGCGCGTGTGGCGGAGGAAAATCAAAAGCCTCCCACCAAAACAAATGTCCAATCTGGCCTTGAAAATCAAAGAAACCATATAATGAAGAGCTGGGGCCTTCGATAGGTGAAAGCTTGATTAAATCAAACGGGTGACACAATTGTAAAGTCGATGCGCCATTAAAGAAGATTGGACAGAATAATATGATAAATCCACGGATATATGCCTTCAATGAATTCAAGGACTTGGCCGTCTTTCTTTACGAAAGAATGCTTACGAAACAACAAGGTGACGAATTAGATTACCTAATGCCATTCGTAGTGAATGGGTCGCTTGCTTGCGAACTCGGCTTGAAGGCGTTGTTGTCGTTACAAGGAATTGACCATGGGAAAAAGCACCTTTTAGCCGAATTGTTTGATAAGAACCAAGAATCCGTAAGGCGTGCCATCGTAGAAGGGATGCCGTCTCTATTGGACAAGAGCGTAGATTCGCCCGAATTCAGAAAATGGCTTGGGGTAATTTCGGATAATTTTAGAAAGTGGCGGTATTGGTATGAAGACAATTTGGAAACCAACTGGCTTTTCTTATATGAATTTATGATTGCTATTGGCAAGGTGTTCGAAAACCCTTATGTGTATATCGACACGACAGAATGAGGTCGCATATGCATTCTATAGACCAAACGTGTATTTCTTTCGCTCAATCCGTTTTTAAAGCCTTATCCCGGCTGATGATGCTGAAAACAAGCGTGGAAGTTGACCTGACCGCCGCGAAAAACATCTATAAAGATTCCAAAATAGAAGCGGAAAGCAATGAACTATTTAGGCTTTTGGCCAAATTGAAAAATGCAAAGACCGAATCGGAGTTTTTGGAGATTCGAAACTCGGCTTGTAACAGTCCGATCATTCAAGCCTTCTCATACGGACCATCATTTCTAGGCCCTGGGAAAATAGCGTATAACCTGCGGACCAATCAATACGGCTTTCCTAATGCCCTTGCGCGGAACGTGATTAAAGCGATTGAAAGATTCGAATTCCTTTATACTTCGATTTTGGTCATGGGCGTCATCGAGGTAGAAAACTTTTTGGTGATGCTAGTCAATTGCCAACTATTTGATAGCGGCGTCCAGAACGAAGTGGAAGAGTATTCTCCTGAGGTGCTTGATTGGGTTTCGAAAATGGAGCCGGATGCATGTCGGGGTTTTGGCGAAACCTTTGCCTCGTTCAGGGCTGCCAGAAACTGCTTTGTCCATTCCGAAGGCCGCGTCAATGAGAGAAATGCAAAGTGGCTTCAGCCTTTGAAGGTCGGAGAAAGAATCCCCATGCAAAAGAAAAGGCTGACAACTTTTTTCGACGAGTACGAGGATTTAATATTCCGCTTTTTGAAATGCGCGCTCGAGAAAGCGGGATATTCGTTCTTCCCGGCGGTTCTCGCCGACTGCATAGATCTATACTATGAAACGACCCCGGCAGAATCTCGCCATGTTTTTGACACCTTAATGAGTTGGGATGTCCCAATGAGGGGTTCGCTTTTCCTCGTAACTGCGATGGATCTATATTGCCAAATGAAAACCGAGGGTGACATAAAACCTAAGGATATCGAAAATGCCTTAGCCCCATATTCCGATTGCAAAGGGTACGACTTATGCAAATTACTCCTTTTGGGCGAACGCGATTCCGCGCTAAAGCTTTTGGGAGATTCGACTGACGAATCTAATCTTCCCGAGGATTTGCGGATGCCTTTATTGGACGGAATAATCATATAGAAAAGTGGCATTATTACGCTCGAATCAAATTCTCGGCCTACTGGCGTTCTTCCTCTGAACCGGAATCTAGCTCTATAAAATCCCTGCCCTTGATCTATCCCCTCCTGAAGCCCTAGATTCCGCCTTGCTAATCCCATCGGGCCCTATAGAAACATAGGCAGCCATCCAAAGCCGTATCCATAAACGGCCTCTTGACATGGACGCTCCCGAAAAAGAGTGGCGAAGAATCTTATCAAGATGATCGTCTCCAATGTCGAGGGCCATACCTATAGCTGTGCCATCGGCTATGCCTATGATCAAGTTGGCGATAAAGAGATATCGGCGATGATGAAGGACGCCGATGCGATGATGCATGGCGAGAAGGCAAAGCATTATGCCAAGCATAATCTACGGCATTGATGTTTATTCGAACGGGGTGTGGTTTCATCATCGTTGAAGGGACAAGAATAAAACGCTTTGGAGAGATAGTTGTTGTGGGGTCAAAGGATAACCTTTGACCCCACAACAACTTAAGTGTGCAAGTGACATTGGCATCATTTGATGGCTCGTTTCATGTGGTCCAATGAGACCTTTTAAAACATGACAACGGAAACGGTCCCAAAATATCGATTCAATGTGAACTTTCCAACAAATTAGTAAAAAATGTCTGTAAATAAGGCGTTTTTTAACTATCCTATTGACCATCCTAAACCACTATCCTATACTCTTGTTGAACGAGGAATCATATATGGATGAATCGAAGGAAATCGAGTTTAAAACAATCTTAGATCGAAACCATCCAGATCATTGGATGAAGACCGTTTGCGCTTTTGCTATGTCTCAAGGCGGACGGCTTATGGTTGGGTACGGGGACGATGGAAGTTTCCGCGGATTGCCCATTGAAACCGTCGATGATGAGGTGCGTTACGCGGTGCAACAATTCAGACGCCTTTCCAGCCCAATGGTTCAGTATTCGGTTTCTTATGATGATCGGCCAGGTTTTCCTGAAAAAAGAGGCATTATTTTCGAAATATTACCAAGAAAAGAAATAACTTGGCTTACGCCTTTTGAACATAGCCCCCTAGCCTATGTCAGAGAAGAAAGACAAACGTTGCCTGCCACCGTTGAAGAAATGCAAGATAGGCTCCTCGCGGCATCTTCGGAAACATATGATTCCGTTAGCATAGGCATTCGGGCGGACGATGTTTCGTTCCGTGAGCTTGAGGATTATTACAATAGAAAAAACCCAACGAAAAAGTTGAACGATAGGGATCTTGTTTCTTTTGGACTAGTTGATAAAAAAGGCTTTCTCACCATCGCAGGGTATTTGTTCTGTGATGATAGCGATTACGCGAATGCCAATGTCTGCTGTACGACTTGGCCAGGCGAAGACAAAGGCGGGAAAAGGTTTTCGGATACAAAAAAATACAAAGGTTCCATCCTGACGTTGATAAAAGAGATGATCGAATACGTTTGGTCCGTGAATCACTATCAATTTGGGGGAATGAAAGTAGGGATGGTCACAGAAGAGATTGGCTCTTTTTCTTCCGCTTCATTGCGCGAAGCCGTCGTGAATGCGGTTGCACATCGTGACTATCGTATTATTGGCAACGAGATTGCCCTCCAATGCTATCCGAACCGAATTGAATTGACTTCCCCTGGATCGATGCGATCGGTGGGATTTGTTAAAGACGGATTATTGGAAAGCGTAGAATCCGATCGTAGAAACCCTATCATCTGCGCCATGCTTGCCAGATGTGGCTTGATGGAGGAGCGGGGGTCAGGCTTTGATTTGATTCTCTCGGACTATCGCCTTTTGGACGAACGTTATGCTCCTCGCTATAAGTCGCTGCACGACTCGTTCACGCTCGTTCTCAAGAATAAGATGTTTTCCTACAGCTCGTTTGTTGCGGAAAAAGAAAGCAAACCAGCTTTGTTTACCATCCCTCGGACAAATGAATTTTTGACTAGAGGAGAATTATACGAATCCAACCCCAAATATAAGTTGATTGAAGATTTGATTAAAAGGTTCCCCTTTGCAAAGTATTCCGACATCCAAAGGGAAACGGGCTTATCCTTGGGGGGAGTCAAATACATCATGATCGTTATGAAGGAGGCGTGTTTGATCCGTCGTCGCGGAAGTGCTGCCCATGGTCATTTTGAAGTTGTGAATGATATTGATCGTCCTGCGGAATTTAGGTCCTTAAGCGTGGAGGAACAAACCAAGGCAATCGAATGGTGCTCCCGGTATTTTATTCGCACGCGAACCTATAACGACAAACACACATCCTATGGCTTAAAGCATACGCTCCAGGATTATGATGGCACCTATTTAACAAACGGGCAGTTTAAGGGAGCAATGCTTTTATGCGGGTATTTGCCAAGAAATGTGGAGGATCTGAATTGGATTTTCCAGATTTCTGAGAAATCCCCAGCGTTGACCGTCAAAAGAAAACAATCCCGATGACTATCCTGAACGACCATCCTAAACATTTGGGAGGGGTTGGACAATCTGAAGGACTAATGTTCAAGAAAAACGAGATTGGATTTTCGAGACTGTTGGAACGCGCTCCCCGCCATTTAAGCGCCGACACTACCGTTTGCCAGATTTAACAGATGTTCTATTCCAAATGATGTGAGACAAAATCCGCAAAGCAAAAAAGGCATCTGACCTTACAATGTTTCTGTCCAGGAACACAAAGAAGGAGGATGCCACGGATAGTCTACCACAACCCGGGGCAAGGAATTACACGCCCCATCTTTGCCAACCCATTGGGAGGTATGGAAGGTCCTTCCCTATTACCGCGTCAAAAGATCTTCGCTTTACCAATGGCTCAGGCGCTTCGACGAGCTAGGGGAGGGGGCTGCCTCCTCGACTCCTTTTGCCAAAGGCAGGGGATCGTCCACAAACTCATAAGGCCCAGGACCCCGGAGCACAACGGCAAGGTGGAGCGGAGCCACAGGATCGACCAGGAGAGGTTTTACCGAACCCTCTCCTTCCATTCCCTCGGGGACCTGAGGGAGCAGGGATCCAGGTGGATGAAGAGGTACAACTCGACCCCCAGGATGGCGCTTGGCCTGAAGACGCCGGACCAGGTCGAGTTTGCAAAGTTGAGGGAACTGTTGTTAACTACAGGCGAGATCAGGTGCCCGAAGCTCGGAAGGCGTCTCACATCATCTGACAGCTAACACAAAAATCCGGGCAGGTGCGCAATTAATCCTATTTGCTTTTATGGCCGTTGGGCGTACGATATGGCCAGCCATCCAAAGCCGTACTTATAAACGGCCTCTTGAGTTATGGACGCTCCCAAAAAAGAGTGGCGAAGAGAATGCCAGGCCCATAAAAAGGTACACGTTCGAACGGTAGAGCATTCAGTGACGGCAATTGGAGCCCGAATTGATGCTCATTTTTTTATTGGGCCTAGGTGAAAACCTTGTCTACACCCCCCACCCTCCCATGCTCCCTATGGGAGGTTTTTGTATCGGAGATAGGCCCACTCCCCATAGGGAGCGTGGGATTCTTCCGTGTTGGAGGGAAAAAGAAAAAGAAACCGGGGTTAGGCTAGAAAGGAAGAAAGGAGGGGCCATTTATGTCTACGAAACGCGGCAGCTTCGTCGGTTGGTTCTTCATCGGCTTATTGATCACGGAATGGGGGCTATTCAGACTCTTCGTCCTCGTTCCGGAAGTCCAACCTAACGTCAAAGGCTTCTTATTGGGCTTACTAGGCAGAGTGGTGGTGGTCGCCATCGTCATTTTGGTGCTTATCGCGAAATATGCGCCTTAAGCTGACGCATATTCCCTAAAGGGAAGAAATCTATTCTTCCGCGGAAAACGGAAGAAAAGGAAGGGTTTGGCGAGTATATATGGAAGCGAAAAGCGCAAGGAGGAAAGCCGTGATATGTCAAAAATGACGCCCAATACCTATATGGAGACATTCTTTGAAGGAAAGGATGGCGATTTCGTCAGGAAGATGGAGATGCCCGTGCCCTATTTCTCGGGAAGGGAAAAGGAGATCAACCAGATCCTAGAATGCCTATGCAGGGCGCGGAGTCAAAGCCTCATCTTGGTGGGCGAGCCCGGATGCGGGAAGACCCAACTGGTGAGGAAGGCCGCCCAAAAGACGAGGAAGTTCGGGTTCTTTGAGCTTGATCTGAGCCTATTGGTATCCGGGTGCACCCTGATTGGGATGGTGGAAGAGAAGATCAATGACCTATTGGAGTACGTATCCTGTTATAACAGGCAAAAGGATATGCCGGCGAAGATCGTCCTCTTCGTCGATGAGGTGCATGCCCTCTGGGGGCTTAATGGCTCGGCGTTCAATGGGACCGCTTCGCTTAACGATATCCTTAAGCCCTATTTGGCGGATGGCCGCATCATCATCGTCGGGGCGACGACCCCAAAGGAGTTCAAAAGGAAGGTGTTGGCGGATAAGGCCTTCATGCGACGCTTCTCGGTGATCAAAGTGGAAGCCCCGGAGAAAGAGAACACCCTCTCCGCGTTACGGGAATTCGCCAAGAAGATCGAGAAGGATGTAGACGAAAGCCTGCTAGAAGCGATATACGCGGAATCCTTAGGCCTATCCGCTTTCTCGTCTAACCCCGATGCGGCGTTAGAGATCTTGGACCGTTGCAACGCCAGGAACCGATATCGGGGAACGCCGATCTCCGTCGAGATGATCCAAGCGGTCGCTAACGATATCCATGATCCCTTCGCGGAGATCGGCTGATCCCCGTGCGGACAAACAATGAAAGGAGAAAAAATGACCGACAAAGCGAAAAAAGCGGCGGAGTTATTAGAAGATTCCATCGGGGAATACTATTTAGAAGCGGTGCTCGTGGGGTTCTATCGGGCCACCCAGCAAGCCCTGAATGGACAAAGGGAAATGGATGTCCATAGCATCAAGTTCGTATTCAATGACGAGTTCGTGTATGAATTGATCAAGCCCTATCTGCCCAAAGCATAAGAAGGATATAAACAGATGAACCAACAAGAATTCGATGAAGTGATCGCCGCCTATCGGAAAAAAGGAATAAGCGATGAGGATATCGCCCTAGGGATGACGAGGGCCTTCCAGGCGAAGAGAATCACGCGTAATGCCTATGAGGCGATATTAGGAGCCCTAGGATTCTACCTAGACAAACAACACGCGTCCCTAAGCGATGAAGAACTGATCAAAGCCATAGAAAAGGAGTTAAAGTGACTATATGCCCTATAACAAAGAAGAGATGGATCTGCTCCGCGAGCATGCGGATCTATTATCCCCGCGGGAATTAGAGATCCTATTGCTTCGTTCGGGGATCAAAGACGGCAAGCCGATGGATCTAAAGGAGGTGGGGGAGCGCCTAGGGATCACCCGCGAAAGGGTCCGTCAGATAGAGTCTAAAGCATTCCGCAAGATGAAAGCAGTGGAAGCCCCATCCCAAAAAGCCCAGAAATGATGGGCTTTTTTTGATGGAGGGAGGGGGGTGTGGACAGATTAAGCGAAAGGAGTAGCATAGGGACGTATGTTCCTTAAGACCAAGCAGGATATCGCCGAGCTAGAGGCGGACATCATCGTCAATCCCTTATCCGCGGGGAAGAACATCGATAAGCCCGGGCGGTGGTTTCAATCCATCCTATCTTGCTGCAGCGATCCCGAGGCTTTGTTGATGCAGGTGAAGGCCCATGGGGAGAACTTGCCTTTTGGGTCTAGCTTCTTCACTTCCGCCTATGGGCTGCACGCGAAGAAGATCTTGCACGTCATCGTTCCGTATGAGCATTTCGATCCTAGCGCCAATCAGTTGCAGAAATGCATCCAGGACGCGTTAGAGAAAGCCGTAGATAAAGGTCGGCGCGTGGTATTCCCCTTATTGGGGACGGGGGATCATGGATATCCGGATTCCATCGCGGATCATATCTTCCGCAGGGTGGCTTTCCCGTTCCTAGAACAGCATCCCGAGATGGATATCTGCCTTGATCTCCAAAATGAATCCAAACCCTTGGATCTGAATCGGATATTGCCTCATCCCCGTGTAGGCGATGATGCGCCTAAACAGGATTATTTCCTTTTTTCCGTGGGGGCGATCCCCGGGGAAAGCTTCGCGTCTTTGTTTAGGCGCATCATCTATCATTACGTGGGGATCAGCCCTAGGAAAAGGAAGGAAGCCTTATCTAACGCGTGGAATAATGTCAATGCGTTAGTGAGCTTATTTAAGGCGCGACAAGCGGATAAGCTAGGCTTTATGATCCGTTCTATCGCTTTAGCTAAGCGGGAGGGCAAACCACTACCTTACGTTAAGGGAGTGAAGTCCAGCCATGCGCCGGAATATGAATGGAAGGCGGTCAAGACGAAAGATGGCAAAGCGGTATGGCAAAGGCCTACAAGAGTAGAGCTCCTATTGACAGGGTTAGTCCTACCGATAAACAAGGATGCGTTATTGTCCCTATATGGTTTCTGTGGTTATTCGTTAACGGAGTTTGAAGTGGTGGACAATGCTTTCCGATTGGCGACGGGATTATTGGAATATGATGATCCCTGGTCAGCGATCGTTATTACATTCAAAAAGAACACCGGTATGTCCATCTATGATGTCAAAGAGGAACGGAAGAAGATATATGTTCCTAGGGTGGATGAGTTTTAGGACAAAGTACAAAAAAGCGTACCTTTGAATTACAGAGAATTCAGTAGCGACAGTTGAAACTGCGATCCTTGCTCAGCTTTCTTCATGAGTGCGTACGCAAATATTCGTTTTTTGCGCGGGCGCTTGAAGCTTATATGCGTTCGTGCTACTTTTCTTTTCGTGGACCTTTTTTCACTGAACTTTTTAATACTACTCGCCACGACATTCACTCTGTTTTATGTCGTCCGCGGTCTTAATAAACTCGCAAAAAAGGTCATTATTCCTCAATGGTCTGTTTTATTGGTTGCCTCTTTGGCATTCTACGGTTTATCTAATTGGGTTTATTTAGTGTATTTAGGTGCGAGTTCGCTTGTTTCTTATTTGGCCGCCCTTTTGACTCAGCACAGGCTATTTCAAAAAGAATCCTTTTCGCAAGGGGAGGTCGTTGAATACGATTTACACCCAACTTTTATAGAGTCTCATACCGAGCGAAGGTTTTATGAAAACTTTGTTACTGGCGTAGCCGTCTTGGTAAATGTCGCCGCCTTGGCGATTTTGAAATACTACAATTTCTTCGCGGGCAGCGTGAACTCCCTGTTTCACCTAAGTCTAACCACCTATAACTTCATTATTCCTTTGGGGATTTCCTTTTATACATTCTCTTTGATCGCCTACAACGTCGATTGTTGTAAACGCGATACCATTGCAGAGAAAAACCTTTTGAAATTCTTGCTGTTCGTTTCCTACTTTCCAAAGATTCTTCAGGGTCCGATTTCTAGTTATGACACCTTAAAACAGGATGGTTTGTTTGGCGAACATGGGTTTACTGAAACGGAATACCTTAAACCCTTGTTTAGGATTTCAATCGGTTTGATAAAGAAAATCGCCATTGCAAATGTTCTGAATCTTTATGTGAACGCTTCGTATGCAAACCTCGAAAATCAGTTTGGGGGTAGTTTACTCTTGACGAGCCTGCTCTATACCATTCAGCTTTATTGTGATTTTTCTGGTTTTGCGGATATCACCATCGGCATAAGCGGACTGTTTGGCATTAGGCTAGAAGAGAATTTTGATACTCCGTATTTGTCATCCTCCATTCAAGATTTTTGGCGCAGATGGCATATCACTTTGGGGACTTGGTTGAAGAAATACATCTACATTCCTCTTGGGGGCAATCGAGTCCCGATCTGGCGATGGGTGATTAACACATTAATCGTCTGGCTGGTTTCCGGCCTATGGCACGGCGCAAATTGGACGTTTATTGTTTGGGGCCTATACCATGGCGTTTTGCTGGTTCTTTGCGGTTTGCCAAGAGTCATTAAAAAAGCGGGGGGGGGGACCCATTTTGGAAAAAGAACCCAAACCAGTACTTCGGATTCTTTCGATTGTCGGTACATTCCTGTTTGTTAATTTTGGCTGGGTTTTATTCCGTTCTAACACGATCACCGAAGCTGCGCGATTCGGCTGGCACATGATTAGATTCTGGATACCAAGTTCCTACTCGGTGTTTGCGGATGCAACGGTTTCCAAAGCCAATGGTTTGTTTGTTCTGGCGTTGGTAATGGTAGCCGTCCTTGTCGGTTTGAAATTCCTTTTGGAACGCAAAGATAAATGGATGGGAAAGAATAAACATTACCAGTTCGTAGAGACGTCTTCTTTGTTCTCGCTGACGGTCGTTTTTGTTTCCGTTTCAATTTTCGTCTTCATGTTCTTGAATTCCGTGGGAGGGAGCGAATCGGCGTTTATATACTTCGATTTTTAAACTATGAAAAAGGTATTGGTAAAGATCTCGCTTCTTGTGCTTGGGGTTGCGCTAACTCTATCCCCTTTTGCCATCTTTTTTGCCGTAGCGGCGAATCAACCTCACATTTATTCGAAAACCTACTATGCCGCTTTGGTGGATAAAGTTCACAATCTTCAAACGCTGAAAAAACAGAAAAAGATAGTTTTGGTCGGGGGATCCAATGTTGCGTTCGGTTTCAATTCTCGGCTGATCGAAGAAGAGTTCCCCGAATATAAAGTGGTGAACTTCGGCCTCTATGCGATGCTGGGGACCAAAATAATGATGGATCTTGCGCTTGATTGCATTGGGAAAGGAGACTTGGTTTTCGTTATCCCTGAAATTAACAATCAATCAACCAGTTTGTTCTTTAGCCCAGAGTCAACCCTCAAAGCCATCGAAGATGATATGAGCATTCTTCAAAAGCTACCGAAAGAAAACCGAGATTCTGTGACTGGGAGCTATTTCTCTTTCGTGGCCAATAGAGCCAAACAAAGGACGATTATTGAACCAACGGGGGTTTATCAGCGAAAGAGTTTTAACAAATATGGGGACATCTCCTACGAAGAAAAAGACGAGAACGACCTTCCCATCAGGGCTGCTAATCGGATGAGCCTACATTACGATCCGACCATGGTGGTTGATTTCGCCGAAACTATCGGTGATGGTTTTTTCGATTATTTGAACGGCTATGACAAACAAATCAAAAAGAAAAAAGCCGAGCTCTTTTACGCGTTCTCACCGGTCGATGAAAAAGCGGTAGTAAACATGTCCGCCGCAACAGATTATTACTGGTCCATTAGAGAGAGCCTTTCTTGCAAAGTTATTGGCAATCCTCAGGAATACGTTATGGATCCGCATTTCTTTTTCGACTCGAATTTTCACTTAAATGACGCTGGCGCAATCCTTCGTTCGTGGCTTTTTGCTCAAGACCTTTATCGCGATGTTTTTGAAGAGGGTTCGAGACCTTCTTTTGCCATTCCGGAAACCCCTGCGTATCCTGAGGGGGAGAAAATTGGGGAAGACAGCGAGACCGCTGCTTGCTTTGAGTATCAAGAATACGAAGATTCCCTCATTATTTCCGGGGTGAGTGGTGATCATTTAGGCGATTCTAATATCGCCCTTCCTTCAGTTGCGAATGGGAAACGGGTAGTGGGAATCGGCCAAAACGCCTTTGCCCACTGCACTCAAATAGACAATGTGGTAATTCCAACCAGCATCGGTATTCTTATGGATGGTTGTTTTGGGAATTGTCCTTCTTTAAGAAACGTGTATATCGAGACCTTCCACCCCTCTGACATCATCGTGTCTTATACTGGGAGCATGATCGAAAACGTCACATCAGATTTCAGGATCTTCATCCACAACGATTGTTTCACTGACTTTGCAACCGATTATTATTGGGGCGCATACGCCTCCTACTTCGTGAGGTACTGATATGAAGGGCTTTGTAAAAGTCATCGCATTTGTTCTGTCGTTGTTTCTTTGTTCGTGCACGACAGAAACCATCTATTACAACAACGATGACAATGTCGTTATCGCGGTCGAAGAAAGCGATTGCTATCAAATTGAATCCCCCAACCCCCAAAAGGTGAAACGGGGCTCTGATGTGCGATTCGGTCTCGCCTTTAATGACGACTATGGATACAAGAATTCTAGCGACGGGACTTTTGACAATGGATATTTGCTCGTTGAAAACGTCCAATACTCTAAGACCATCCACATCGATTGCGCAGAGATGGTCACCGTTTTTCTCGAAACATATGAGAATTGTCATTACTCTGTAACGTCTGAGAATCCGATGACCATTGAAAAAGGGACGGATGCCATTTTTACCGTAGAGTTCGACGAAGGCTATGTTTTTGAATCCTCTACTGATGGCGTGTTTGAAAATGACAAGTTTATTATCAGAGGAGTCGAAACAAGTAAAACCGCT
>ONGB01000008.1:0-18824 GCA_900317295.1 uncultured Erysipelotrichaceae bacterium | reverse complement strand
AACAAGTAAAACCGCTTCACTGATTGCCAAAACGAAAGGGAATATCCATGTTCGCGTAGTGACCGATGTTACTCTTGGATCCGTGACGATGAATGGGAAGCCGGTTTTGGATGACTATGGCGACTACGATGACCTTGTGGAATTAGCGGCAACGCCTATTACTGGCAAAAGGTTTGTTTGCTGGAGCATCAATGGTTATATCACTTCCACGATGCCCTTCTCCTTTGAACGGGTGTTTGATTATCGACTGACTAATGACGTCACCCTATATGCCAATTTTTGGGACAACAACACAAATACAATCGCTTATTTCGGAAACGGTGGGTTCACCGCATGCGGAGACGAAGCAATCTATTATCCTCACGTTAAGGGCAACCACATTAGGCTTAACACCATTCAAGGAAGCAAAGCGTTTTATAAAGAGGGGTATCAATTGGAAGCCTGGAACACTAAACCGGATGGCAGCGGTGACCGGATTGGCTTGGGATCGCGAGTTAAGATTCCGAATGAAGATGAGCCGCTGTTCCTATATGCCATGTGGATAAAGGAGACTAGCGATGATGCTTTCGAGTTCTCAGACAACGGCGATTCGACATTCAGCATTGCGCAGTGTTCCTCTCAAGATGAATGTATAGTTATCCCAGAGCGGCACCTAGGCAACCCGATTACGACCATTAAGGCTGGTGCTTTTGATCATTTGCCGTTCACGTCCCTATACTTACCGCAGTATTTGAAAAACGTTGAAAGCGGAGCCGTCATTGATTGCGCTAATTTTAATTCGATTCATTTCTTCGATTACCTTGATTCGATACTCAATGATTTCTACAGCGGAAAAAAACCATCGTACCTATATATCAATGCCAATACCGACCCTTGCTATATGGGTTCTTATCAGAGCGCATTTGTCCGGAAAACCGATTTGCTTTTAGAATGCGATGACGAGAAATACGTTTTTGTTGGCAATTCGAACACCATGTATTCAATCGACGGTTCGATGATTCGCAGTTCTTTTGGGAAAGATGTCTTGTGCTATGGCGTTCAGTCCGGGGTCGGGGTCGCGTGGGAATTGGCTTGTTTGAGGTATTATTGCCGGAATGACAAAAATATAGTTGTGTTTTGCTGCGAGTTTGGTTCGGCCGCTGTCGGCTCTTTCTCCGAGCATAAGTATTATGCAGCAGAAGGTAATTACGACCTCTTGTTGGCTATCGATTTTAACGAAATGCCTTTTTCGAATGTATTTGGAGCGTACAGCGTCTATAAGACTATGAAATCGTCTTCGTCAGCAACTCCGTATTCCAAAAATGATTACGGCTGTGATGCGTATGGCTGCTTAAAGATAAATAAAGAACCTTATCGGAGCGAGGATTGGGCGGCCTCAACGATAAATGTCAATTTGTCGTTTTATACAAATGGCGGTTTTGCATGGATCGAGAGTTATTGCTCAAGTTTTACAAAAACGACTTTCTTGATATCGTCATGTTCTTTCAACAAAAATTGTATTTCGGAGAATCAACGAATTGAGCTTTACTCTTCTTACGAACAAAGCATTGTGAATCATACTAGCTACTCTGTTATCTCTTCTCTGGCCGATTATGCCTTCCCTGGAAGCGCTTTTGATAATGATAATTACCATCTTATTTACAGTTACGCTGTTGAGCGGACCAATCGATTAATCCACGACCTTCTCAAGGCTTAAAAAAGAAATATGAACAAACAGATCTAGGCCGACGAAATCCCGACTGGGAGAACAATGCTTGAAAAAGGGCCTTGATGAACTTCAATGCTTCGCACTTCGAGAGGATGTGGCCAGCGTTTGGGGGGCTTTGTGTCGGGCTATCCATTGTTCTTGGTCATTGACCCCCAACGCCTTCCGTGAGGTGTGAGTAAGCTGTGGGGGAATAATCGTTAAAATTCATTATTTTGTCATCGGTGGAGTACTACCGGCACGACTTTTAGTTTTGGCTGGCGGATATTAGAGGAAGTAACTGAATGGTTGCATTAATGACACCGCTACCTGAGGTGGCTGGGGGCTGCAATCTTTGCCTCCCAAAAAACTACAGTGGGTTAAATGAGCGTCAACAACAAAAGTGTCCATTCCGAAAGCCGCCAACACCTGAGAACGAGCACGCCTTTCTTTCTAAGTAAAGAAAAAAACAGGTGCAAATTGCCAATATAAAGGGTAGTATGGAGGGCTGAATATGCCCTTAGGGCGTATCAAGCGCCCCCTATATGAGTAACGAGTATCAACTCAAGAGATTACAGAAGGTTTACCTGCCCTTCAAACGGCTTATTGGTATCTTTGGTTCCATTGTTGGAATCCTATTCTGTTTTGTGCTCCTTTGGTGGTGGGTCATCCCTGTTAACTGCATTGTCACCAAATTCCATCCGTTCTTCATCCGTCACCGTATTGGACAGAACGGCAAAGCCTTTAAGCTCATCAAGTTCCGTTCGATGAAGCTAGACGCGGACCCTCATATGTCTTCCACCGGTGGGGATGTCCACGCGGATCAGATCACTGGGTTCGGTAAGTTCCTCCGTGCCACATCCATCGATGAGACCCCTCAGTTGTTTAACATCCTGGCAGGGCAGATGGCGTTCATCGGCCCCCGCCCCCTTATCGATGTAAATGACGAAGACGTCATCACCATCAATAAGCGTAAAGAGAACGGTTCCATCCGTATGAAACCCGGACTAAGCGGCTATGCCCAAATCCATAAAAGAGGCGATTTGGATCCGGAAGTAAAAGCAGAATATGACTATGTCTATATGACTAAATTCTCTCTTTGGATGGACTCCAAAATCTTTGCTTATACCATTTTAAAATTGTTTGGAGTGGCCAAGGGCAGATAAATGAAAGTTTTGATGGTTTGCAATCGCCTCAAAGTGTTTGGGGGCGCCGAATCTTATATGTTTTCAGTTGGCGACGAATTAAGACGTCTTAATCACGATGTCCAGTATTTTGGTTTGTTTTTTGGCGACGAACGTCACGGAAATTCGTATGGGATTTATGCAAAAAAAGGCAAGACACCATGGTCCATAGTTCAAAATCGACAGAACCGACTCCGCTTTGCCAAACTTTTAGATTTATATAAACCGGATCTTATCCATGCCCATCTACTATATTTTACTTTGACACCCTCAATTCTTGTCGAGGCGAAGAAAAGGAATATTCCAGTTATTCAAACCGTTCATGACGGAAAGATTATTTGCCCCTCCTATCAGATGTTCGACCTGTCAAAGGGGGTCGCGTGCTCAGAATGCGTCGACGGACAGTTTGATCGATGCTTTCGCAAAAAATGCATGAAATCTTCACCGATTTTAAGTTGGTTGGCTTATGAGGAGGCGAGGATTAACAAGGCCAAAGGTTATTACGAAATGATTGATTGTTTTGTTTTTCCTAGCGCATTTATGCGGGACGCGCACTTGCGGTATGGTTTGGAAGAATCTAAAACCGTAGTTCTTAGGAATTATTCTCGGATTTCTGCCATCGGAGAACCCGAAGCAAGGAAGGGCGATTACATCCTTTTCTTTGGACGAATAACGAGGGTAAAAGGCGTTGAGCTGCTTGCCACCGCCATTAAACAATGCCCTAACCTTCGTTTTTTGATTGCTGGTCGCGGCGATCTTGAAAAGGTTTTTTTGAATCTTCCCAATTGCCAAATGGTAGGTTTTTTGGAGGGCAAAGAATTAGAAGCCGCAATTTCCCGCGCCAGTCTTTCAGTTTTTCCTAGTATTTGGAATGAGAATTGTCCAATGGGTATAGCTGAATCGATTGCGCGGGGAACACCGGTAATTGGGGCCTCCGTTGGGGGCATCCCGGAAATGATTATTGATGGATATAATGGCCTTCTTTTTGAAGCCGGTAGCGTTGATGATCTGGTGAGTAAGCTGCAATTAGTTATGCACAATCAGGGCATGTTGGAAACAATGTCTCAAAACTGCATCTCGTCGTCCGGCGTTTATGGCGTTGACGAATATACACAAAAACTGCTGGGCATTTATAATGGAGTTTTAGAACGGGCGGTGAAACAACGCTCGTCAATAAGGAATAATGAGGACAATTAGAGAGTTTTTCGAAAGAGTTAAATCCTGGTACAACCTTCATTTTTCTTCGATAATTTTCTTTTTTGTTTGTGTTTATATTATTGCTTCGCCCGTTGTTCGGGTTCTGCCCTTTTCATTAAACCGCATCTTGGTTGCCGTTCTCCTAGGTCTATTGATTCTACGCTTCCTTTTTCATGAACTCTTTAACCCAATTTATTATTTCGCTTTCCTCTTTTTGCTGGTTGTTTTTACTGTCACTAGTTTAAATTCTGGGTCGTTTCTTCTTGAAAATTTAATTGACTTCGCATACTTCGGAATGACCGTTTTAGTTTTTGTTTTGGTGATGGACCGCGATTTGCAAAATGAACTACCGGTTTTCTTCAAAAAGTATCGCCCAATTGTGTTGATTGCCGTTCTTCTCTGCTATTCTTTGTTCGCTTTGGCTCTCCTTTTTTCCGATAGTTTTGAAAAGGACGGGGCATTTAGAGGCTTTGATGTTAGTTCGCATTCGGTTGCAACCGTATCCATTTTGTGCGCCGTTCTTCTTGTTGCCGCCCGTTACAAATTACCAATATGGTATATTCCAGCTGGGCTTTTCATTTATATGTCCAAAGCCCGCACTTTCTTGTTCCTGTTAGTTCCCATCGCATTTATATATTGTTTAGTTGTGTGTAAGAAAAGAAGTATTGGTTTGACCTTGTTCTTTGCGCTTATTTTAGTAGCCGCGGTTATTATCCCCTTTACACCTATTGGGGATAAAATCCGGTCCACCTCTTCCGGTTGGTATCGAAATCATCCAATAGATGCAATTTCAAACGGTAGAAGCCTAATGTGGACGGACTGTATTGCTGCCTTTTTTTCCGGGGATCTTTCGCATATTTTGTTTGGTAATAGTTTCAGTTTCGTAAAGACCATAATTGAAGCGGATTTTGGCATTAGGTTATGGGCACACAATGATTTTATCGAGATGCTTTTGGCTACAGGAGTTTTCGGATTAATCGCTTATTTAGGTTTCTTCTCTTTGTCGGTTTATTCTATTAAGGGGTCTCCAAAAAGAATTGCCCTGTTACTATTCTTTTTTACAGCCGCCCTATTAAATGGCTATATGCTCTATTTCCATCTTTCGATTTCGGCGTTGATCCTTAGTTCTTTGTCCTTGCCCGCTTCAAGCGCAAAGCGACTACAACGGGAAATGATAATTACCAAATTGAACATATGAGCCCCGAATCCATTAAAAACTTGTATTATGTGGCAAATAATTGCACGGCTGTTGGTAACGTTGTTTGCGACGATTGCTTTTTTCTTACGTTCAAGAATGGATTTAGATTTCGGATTTGTACTTTCTTTTCTGCGGACAAACTCAAGGAAAAAAAGAAGGCCCTCGAGGCTTTTTCACGCGAAGATTTTTCGGCGAGTGAAAGCCAGTTTGAAAGAATCCGCGCGTTTCTAATCCTGCTTGAGGCCAAACTTGTGATTATTAACGTCAAAGAAAAAAGCAATCGAAGGCTTGCGGAACCCTTTTTGCGTAAAATGCGCGAAGGGAGCACTCCAATAGAGACGCTTTCCTGCTCCATTATTGAGGGCTTAGATTTGCCCTTTTCTGTCGTTGGGAAGATTAAACGCGAACCAATAGTTATTGTTTCTACTCTTGCGCTCGCGTGCACAGCCAGCCCTTCTCTTACGATTTTCATAAACGATCTAGTTAACGGGGCGTTTTCAATCCTCCCAGCCGTAGTTTTTTCGTCCTCTCTCGTTGGACTATCGATACTTGCCTACCTCTTTTTGGAAAAAGGGTATCGAGCTTGGCGATTCGCCCTTGCTGTTAGTATTGGGGTTTTGTTGGCAACATTTTTCGTTTGGCTCTGTTACGTTGACCTGTTAATCCCCTCTGATCCATTATCGCTCCCCTGTTTGATGGGTAACTGCTTTTTATTGCTGCTAGCCTTTGTGCCGGCATTATTAAAAACTGTCTCCAATGATAGGCAAGAAAGAAAATGAAACTATCAATTTTGATACCCCATTTTGGACCTATAGATTTGTTAATGGAATGCTTGGCTTCCCTCAATTTAGGAATGGGAACGGTTTTTCAGTATGAGATCTTGGTTTGTGACCAAAGCGATCCCGAGGTTTATCAAAAGAATAAAAGTTTAGTAGAAGCGCGCTTTCCTTCTATGCCCATCTCCTTTTATCATAGGAGTGACAAACACGTTTTGCGAGCCCGGCACGATTTGATTCAAAAGGCTACAGGCGATTATGTCTCTTATGTTGATTCTGATGATCTTGTTACGAAAGGTTATTTTTCCCTGATTGAACAAGCCATCATCACCGAACACTTTCCAGATATTTACATAGGGGGGTTCACGCTTTGCAATAGCTTAGGAAAACCCCAGAAAACAAAACCCTTTTTACCCGGCGATGTCAAAGACCACATATTGGACTACTTCCTTTTTACTTATTTGCTTAACTCTGTAGTGATTAAGGTTTTTCGTAGGGCGCTATATGATGTTCGCGATTATTCGGATTTCGAAACAATCAATGGAGATGATTGGGTTTTTTCTTATCCTTTGATCTTAAAGGCAAAAACCATAGCCTTTTACCCACAAAACAATGGATATTATTATCGACAGCATGCCAGCTCCACGACTCATCGGTTCTCTTTGGAGGTTGGCATCAGGAGTCTTCATTTTTCTGATTCTGCCATTCGGGCGCGTATGCCTTTAAATCCCTATCAAAACGCTTTATTGACTCTTGGGAGGGTATCTCAGTTTTTAAGTGTATCTGCGGGTATGCTACTAAATGCGGGTTTTTCATTTGGAGACTTTTTTAAACTCTGCGAGCATTTTCGAGAGACGGTGTTCATTCCATTCGGCCTATCCGAAACTTTCAAACTCGATTTGAAAAAAAAGATTTGCTTTTATCTCATTAAATATCGGAGGTTCAAATTCCTGTGGTTAATACTGAAGGCCCGTTTAGGGCGGAGGCGCCATGAATAAAAAACCAGTCCATTCTAGACACAAGATTTTTCGCTCCGGGGTTATTTCTGCCATCTTTGGTTTGGTGTGGTTTTCCTCGATTGGCGCGGCCTTTTTTTTGCAGGATGCTCAAGTTGAAATCGCCTTAAACTCAATCGTCAATTACCGGAAAGTGGGAGAGCCACCGAATCAAAACGCACCATTTCTCCGTTTCTCGGGCTTTTCTTCAGAAAACGTTTTTTTGAAGCTTTATGAGGAGTTTGAATACAACAGCTTAACCCCGTGTTTTAGGACCCGACTTTCAGAGACTGTTGATATACCAACTACAAACTTTCACCCTTCCGTTTTCGCTCTTGAGAATATGAACGTTGGACAAAAAAGCTCGCAAGGATATCACATCCAAGGAAGCCTTTTTTGTTCGTTGTTTCCGAGCGACTTTTTCGCGAATGAGCCAATGACCCAGCCCAGATATGGAGCCGATAGTTTCATTTATCTCTCCCGTCCGTTTGCCGATCGTTTGCTAAACGAGTATTCCCTTTCTTCGTACGAAGAACTTCTTGTTCACCCCGTTTTCTCCGTGATTTCGCTTCGAATCGCAGACGTCGACATGTCCTTTTCAATAAATAATATTATTGAAAAAAACGTTAAAACCGATTCGAGACTGCGGTCTTTATATGGCGATTTCTATTGTGTCAGTCCGCTCCTTTCAATTGATGATATGGTTATCGAAATTGACCTAGGAACGGATGTATTTGGGAATAAACTAATTGTTCAAAAGATCGAAAAGATGGGTTTGGAGGACGTAACAAATTCGCTCTTTCTTTTTTCTGATGTAACCGGAAGTTATGTAGATCGAGGAGATGTTTTCCTCATTATCCCAAAATCGGGTTATGTTTGGTCGGCTGATATGGTTTTTTTGGGGTTTATTCTTACTGAAGCTGCCATCTTCGTGACTCTTGTTTTGATCACGAAAGAGAAACTATTGTCTTCTATTTCTATGGCAATTTCTTTGTGCGGTTGCCTAATAATTTCCGTTTCTTCATTATTCGTGTTTATTCCCTCCATGGTTGGCGCGGTTGCGGTCGTTCCCTTCATTTTGGGACTGCCATTGTGTATCTGGGGCAAAAAAAGGGGGGGCTCGTGATGCGTGTATCTTCCCCGGGACTTTCCATTCTTGACTGGATCGTTGTTTTTGCGTTCGGAATCACCGCCTTTTCTATTCCCGCCTTTTCCTTCGCCCCAAGTTGTCCCCTCGTGTGCTATATCTTGACTGGAATACTGGTTTTCTTTTCTCTTATTAAGGTTTTCCTTTCGAAGGAGGTTTTTTGTGATTCTACAGTCGTTTTGTTTCTTCTGTTCTTGCTCGTGGCCTTGCTTGGTTATGCAGTTAATGGATTCAGAAGGTTTTCTTTGTCCGTTTTCCTCAATACGGCCGTTCTGATTGTCGGCTATTTGTTTTGTGCAAACTCGAAAACGATCGTGATAAAGAGACTGTTATTTTCTTTTGTTATTGGCCTTCTTGCTTTCGGCTTGTTCTTCTTTTGTTGTTATGCCAAAACCATCATTTCTAGCAACGTTCAACGGCTTGGCGCGGAGTTCGGGGACGTGAACGATATCGGCATCATTCTATCAACGGGTGGGTGTTACTCATTAATCTTGGCTTCCTCGCTCAAGAAAAAAGCCTTTCTTGCCTTGGGAGTTCTCTCGTTTATTTTCATGTGTTCTTTGTCTTTGTGTACGGGCTCAAAAATATGTGTGTTGATTTGTTTTGTCTTTGTTGTTTTTTTAATTATTCTTTCATTCGCCAAAAAAAGAATTGTTCTAGGGCTCGTTTTCGTCTTTCTACTTGTGCTGTTTTTTTCCCTTTTCTTTGTCCTTCCGTTTTTTGCAGGTTCGCGCCAACGCTTTTTCGCGATGTTCAAGTCTGTGTTTGACGAAAATAGCCGAGGATTGGATTCGTTCACCGATAGATTGGGGATGTTCAGAAATGGTATTTCGTTGTTTTTGAGAAACCCGTTGTTAGGCTTGGGGGGATCTGGTTTCGACGTTTATTCAACCTATCATTCTGGCTGGAGCCACAACCACGTTTCGGAGACTCTATGTAATTTTGGAATTTTAGGCACCGCCGCCTACCACGTCCCGCTCATAAAGAATGCTAACAAGAAGAATATATATTTTTATGTTCCGTATGTTGTTGCCTCTTTATCGGTGGCTTTATTCACCGAAAAAATATTTACATATATTTTTGGAATTATCCTTGCTTTAGGTTGCACTCCTCGCGAAGATGCATTAAATTCGGAATTGTCGGAAGACGCAGTCGGAAAAATGAAGGACACAAATCAGAATAAAGAGGTTATCATGGTCGGGCCAAAAGCCATTCCTTCTCGAGAAGGCGGGATTGACGTGGTTGTCGAAAAACTCTCGAAGGGGCTTGCCGCTCTCGGTTTCCAAATAACGGCATTCGTTAGGCGAAAAGTAGATAAAACCAAGGAGTTACCCTTCGCCGTGAAACGGGTTTTTACGGTTAACAGAAAGGCCACGGATGCAATTATTTATTCTTTCCTTTCTTCGCTGATTGCTTTGTTTTCGAGGGCGAAGATCGTCCATTTTCACGCGGAGGGCAATTGCTTGTTTTTGTGGCTGTTTAGGTTTTCGAAAAAAAAGATAATAGTCACAATTCATGGTCTTGATTGGAAGAGAGCGAAATTTCGGGGCCTCGGGAGGAAGGTGTTGCTCGCTTCGGAACGGCAAATAGTAAAGTATTCCGATGAGATTATAACCCTTTGCCAAAGCGATCATCAGTATTTTCTTGAAAAGTATGGAAGGGAAACCACGATAATTCCTAACGGTTTTGAAAGGTGGGATTTGGTCCCCCCACAGCTAATCACCGAGAAATATGGTCTTTGTGGCGAGGACTATATTCTCTTTTTGGCTCGAATTGTGCCGGAGAAAGGACTTCATTATTTGATTCGGGCTTTCATGGAAACAGATATCAACATGAAACTAATTGTGGCCGGATCGGATGCCCACTCCCGAGATTATTACGAGAGCATCAAAAAAGAGGCTCATGATTCGAGAATCATTTTCACTGGTTTTGTTGAAGGAAGAATCCTCCAAGAGCTCTTTAGTAACGCCTATCTTTATGTGCTGCCTTCCGATATAGAGGGCATGCCAATGAGTCTTCTTGAAGCTTTGGGTCATCAGAGAATATGTTTGACTTCAAACATACCTGAGAACCACGTTGACGACGTAAACCAATACTTTTTCGAAAAGGGCAATGTTAGTGATTTGAAGAGGAGTTTGTTGAGAATTACTGTGCAGAAAAAAGGGTTTGTCGAGAATCCAAATCTCATCAGCTGGGACGAAGTTGTCGTGAAAACGGCGGCGGTTTATGATCGCATTTTAAATGGAAATAAAACATAAAAAACATGAGGCGGAAAAATGGAAGAAAAAGCATATTGCGTTTACCACGAAAACAAAAACATTCTCCGCTCTTCTTCTAGCGGCGGGGTTTTTTTCGCCATAGCCGACCACTATATCAGAATTCTCAAAGGGGTCGTTTATGGAGTGGCTTCCGCTGGGAAAGAGGTCTTTTTTGGTAGGGCGGAAGCCATGGAGGACCTCCCTAGTTTGATGACTTCTAAGTACGTCAGTTGTCCTATGGGCAGTTCGCTTTTTGATTGCGCTAATGATTTGATACGAGGGAGGAACGTGTTCTTTACGGGAACGCCATGCCAAATCTACGCTTTGAAATCGTATTTATCCGCTAAACATATTTCTGAAGAAAAATTATTAACAGCAGATGTTTTCTGCCACGGGGTACCACAAAAGCGTTATTGGGAACAATACCTGAGAGAACAGTTCCCAAACGAGGAAATTAATCGGGTGAATTTTCGACACAAAAAACCTTCTTGGACTGCCTTTTCCTTACAAGTGACAACCAATAAAAGAACCTATTCCAGCCCTTTATTTAACGACCCATATATGGTTGCTTTCTTAAAAAACTATATTTTGGAGGAACGGTGTTATTCTTGTTCGTTCAAGGGGGAGAGACACGTCTCCGACTTTTCAATGGGGGATTTTTGGGGCGGTAACGCTTATTACCCGGAATTTCTCAACCCCCAGGGCACCTCTTTAATTGTAATTCGTTCTAATGCAGCAACCGTTCTTGGCATTTTAAACAACGAATGTCGAGTGAAAGAGGTCGACTTGGGTTTGGCGCTCTTCTTAAACCCCGCTTATTCGGTTTCGCCAAAAAGGCCCTCCGACATGGATTGTTTCGAAACGGAGATCAAAAAAAGGGGTTTTTTATACGCCGTTTCCCATATTTCGAACGATTTACTCAATGGCCACAAGTGTCTTAAAACGATCGCAAATGCTTTTTTCGTTAAACGTCCTAAATCCTTTGGGAAAAAATACGATGTTGGGATTATCACGGATTATGGCTATTCCAATTTTGGCAACCGCCTGCAGAATTATGCCCTACGGAGCGTCCTCGAGAAAGCGGGGTTCCGCAGCGCAAACTTAAGTTCCACCGCGTTCTTTAGGTATGCAGGGGGCTCGTTGGCATCTGACCTAATCGCCCTATTTAAAGGCCCGCGACGTTTAATCAGGAAGGCGAAAATCAAGATGGCCTGCCGCAAATCTGGTGAGATCACATTTCCCTTTGTGTTCAATGCTAACCATAAAAAGAATCTATCCTCCCTTCCCAATGTCATTCTTGGCAGCGACCAAATATGGAACGGAGAGTACAATCATTCGCTTCTTCCCTTCAACTTGGGCGTCTTTTGTGACAACAACGAAAATCAAAACATTATTTCCTATGCGGCCTCATTTGGAAACGATCGGGTTTCTGCCGCCGATTTGCCCCTTTTCAGGAGCGCTTTTAGCAATATGACCGCTATTGGCTTGCGTGAACTTGGTGGTGTTCGGCTGGTGAAGGCCCTCGGGTTTGAAGGAAAGCTTAATCTTGATCCTACTTTGCTTCTCGATAAGCGTGATTGGAAACTCGCGGTGAAGCGTTTTTCGACAAAAAGGCCGCCGAAAAAAAGTTATTGTTTAAAATATATTTTATCTCCCGAAATCGCTAACACTAAAAGTCTTTTTGGCAACAAGACCCCAGAAACGATGATAGATGTTCTGGAACCTAAATCCCCTTATTTCTTGATTAATCATTTTGATTTTCTTCGGCTTATCGAGGGAGCCGATTATGTTTACACCGACTCATTTCATGCCTTAGTTTTCTCGCTTATTTTTGGAAAAAAGATCATGATTAAAAAGAGAGAGGGTATGGAAGGTCGCATTTCTTCTTTGCTCAGTTTATTGGGCGTTCCGGAACAATTCGACCGCATCATCGATTGCAAGTCGATTGATTTATCGCTCTTGTCAAGCATCAAAGATGAGTCAATCACTTTTCTTGTTAAAAACTTAACTACTCACCATGGATAGAAATGCTGCCGCCACAAAAAACATAATCTCAGGTTTGATTTCCAAATTGGTTTCGTTTGGGCTTAATTTTGCCTCAAGAACTGTTTTCATTTATGTCCTTGGAAAACAGTTCTTGGGGGTAAATGGTTTATATACTGAAATTCTTACTGTTTTATCGTTTGCGGAACTCGGTTTTGGCACCGCGCTAACCTTCGCGATGTATAAACCCGTGGCTGAAGGGGACGAAAACAAAACCCTCAAACTAATAAGATTTTATAAAAGAATCTATCAAGTAATAGCAATACTGGTTGCCTTGATTGGAGTCTCACTTACGCCGTTCCTCCAATATTTGGTTCGCGGGGCCGATCAAATAACCTTAAACGAGTTGAGGATCTATTTTTTGATTTTTTTATCTAATACTGTCATCTCGTACTTTGTGATGTACCGGTATTCGTACATTAATGCAAGGCAAGAAAACTACTATACAACCATATTTGATATGATTGTGACCGTTGTTGTTGTCTTAGCCCAAATTGTTGGTTTGCTGGTATTCCGTAATTACCTCGCATATTTGCTGATTCATATGGGTTTTTTGATTGTTTCTAAATTGGTTTTTTCCTTTCTCAGCACCAAGCGTTATTCGATTTTCAGGAAAAAAGCCAAAGAAAAACTCTCGAAAGAAGAAAAAGCCCCTATTTATCGGGAAGTGAGAGGCCTTGTTGTCCACCAATTTTCCAACATCGCCATCCATTCCACTGATAGCATTATCATCTCCTCCGTTGCAAGTCTGGGGGTATCGGTGGTTGGGATAGTAGCGAACTACAATACCTTGATGACGTCAGTTTTGGGCTTTATTGCAATTGTCTTCACTAGTATTTCGTCGGGGATGGGGAATTTGTTTGCCACCTCCTCCAAACAAAGATTTTATGAGGTTTTTAAGGAACTAAACTTCATCAATTTTTGGTTTTATGGTTTCAGTTCCATAGCCTTTATTTGTTTGGTCCCGCCCTTTATTTCCTTGTGGCTCGGGGACGAGTATATTCTTGAATTCTTACCTTTTTTACTCATCGTTATTAACGGATACTTCGAAGGGCAATCCACCATATACAATACGGCCCGTTTGGCTTGCGGGAATTTTCAGCTGGATAAATGGATTTCACTTTCTCAAGCAATCATCAATTTGGTCCTCTCGATCATCTTGGCCAACATAATCGGTTTGGTCGGCATTTATGTAGGCACAATCGTTTCGCGACTCTTCTTTGTGGTTTTTAGGCCACTAGTCACGTTCAAGTTCATGTTTGAAAGGTCCCCCTCGGATTATTATTCCTATCTCCTAAAGTATTCCATCGTTGCTGCTCTCGTTGGCTGTTTTTGTTATTTTTTGGTTCAAAACTGCTTCTCTGGCGGAATCACCGTAACAAGATTTGTTATAGCCTCATTACTTGTTTTGGTCGTCCCAAATGCCGTTTTTTTAGCGTTGTTCTCAAACACGAAAGAATTTGTTGCTGCTAAAGAAAGGCTTGGTCGCCTTTTGGCGCGGTTTTCGAAAACAAGGAGCGAGAACCCACAATGAAGGGAACGATTAGCATTTTGGTTCCCGTCTTCCAGGGGAGACCTTTCGTTGGTCGTTGTTTGCAGTCTGTGTTGCAACAAACCTATAAAAACATTGAGCTGATTGTAATTGATGATGGTTCAACGGATGGAACTAAAGAATTCATAGAATCCTTTGAAACAGACTTTGCTGATTTGGGGATGCGGCTGGTCTGTCTTAGGCAAGAGAACGCCGGACAGGCATCTGCCATCAATTATGGGCTGAAGCACGTGACCGGGGATTACGTTGCGTGGTTTGATTCTGATGATGTTTTGCAGCCTTTTTTTGCGGAAGCACTCATTTCATGCCTAAACAACCGGCCAGATGCGGATTTTGCGGTAGGACAATTGGCGTTTGTGAATGAAACAAGACCCGATAGAGTCCTATTCATTAAAAAGAGGGTTCCTCCGGTTGGCTATGATTCTTTTTTTGACGACCTCTTGGAAGAACGGAACATAGTCTTTGGAAGCGGTTGTCTGGTCGTGAGGAAAGACTATTTGTTCCGAAGACTAAAAAATAGAGAAATACTGACAAATCGTGAAGGACAGAATTGGCAGCTCATGCTCCCCATAACCTATCACGGAAAATGCGTGTATTACGACGCCGTAGTAGCGAAAATTTTCCAACGCCCATCTAGTCATTCGCGCCACCAAAGAACGCCAAGACAAATCATTGATCGTTATCGAGGGTTTATCGATTTGTTGAATGGGACGATTGCGCGAATGGACTATTGTCCCGAGAGCGAAGCGAAAACATATAAAAAAAAGGTATTGCAGGTGTTTTCCGAAAAAATATTTGCATATGCCTACATGCATAAAATGATTGCCGATTGTGAATGGGCTTATGCCCAGATGTCCGCCCTCCAAACCACCACGAGCCAAACGGAGAGAGAAAGGCGTCTCCTTAAACCAAATCACACCTTGGCGTATTGGTTCGATAGATTGTCGAAGAGAGCGCTGCGGGCTATCCGGCGGTTTGCTGCCCTCCTTCGCCGCCCCTAATGTGACTTTTGACGTTTTTTGGTGGCCCGGATCTAAACCAACGAAAATCCACAATCGAAGGTATCGTGGAGAGAAAGGCGGAGCGGGCATATGCTCCCCGCACGGTCATTAGCTATGTTTGGTCGGTTTCTTTATTGTTAAACCGTTCGTTCCAAACCAAAGCGCAATGATTCTTTATTGCTTTCGAGCGACTACGGAATAACCGACCAATCCCTACGGGCTCTCCCTTGAGGCTACATACACGAAAGGCGAAGCGACGGAATAATCACAAAAAAGTGCATAAACCGCTTACAAAAGTGTATAAAAATAGTAAGATTAGGCCATGATACTTAAGCAAATACGCAAAAACTGCAAATTGACCCAAGCCCAAGCTGCGGAAGTGGTGGGCATCCCCCTCAGGACTTATGTGTCCTATGAAAACAACGAAGAAAAGGCGGACAAACTGAAACTATCCAGGATGATAGAAATTCTAGAGGACTATGAATCTAAAGATGCATCTACCCTGAATAACAAAACCCTGTTGGTCACTGGGGGAACTGGTTCTTTCGGTCACGCTGTTGTTAATCGTTTTTTGCAAACGGATATAAAAGAAATCCGCATCCTGTCTCGCGACGAACAAAAACAGGATGATATGCGCAAAGCATACGATAACGAAAAGCTTAAGTTCTATATCGGCGATGTCCGTAATCTGGATTCCATCATTGACGCGTTCAAAGGCGTGGATTATGTATTTCATGCCGCGGCATTAAAGCAAGTTCCGTCCTGCGAGTTCTATCCCATGGAGGCAGTGCGCACCAACGTTATTGGTTCTGATAATGTGATTACCGCCTGCGTGCGTAACCATGTTAAGAAAGCAATATTCCTATCTACCGATAAAGCTGCATACCCTATCAATGCCATGGGTATCTCCAAAGCGTTGATGGAAAAGAATGTCATTGCCCGCTCCCGTCAATTGCTCCCGGGTGATACCGTCCTTTGCTTGACCCGTTATGGCAACGTCATGGCGAGTAGGGGATCTGTCATCCCTCTATTCCTAAATCAGATCCATGAAGGTAAACCCATTACTATTACCAATCCAGAGATGACCAGGTTCATGATGACCTTGGATGATGCGGTGGATCTAGTCCTATATGCCTTTGAACATGGCGAGCAGGGCGACCTATTCGTTCAGAAGGCCCCGGCCGCTACGATCGAGACATTGGCCAAAGCCGTCATCGAACTAACCAACTCCAAAACTGGCGTTTCCTATATTGGCACCCGTCACGGTGAAAAGCTCTATGAGACCTTAGTCACCCAAGAAGAAATGCTTAAGGCTATTGATCTAGGCAATTTCTTCTGCGTCAAGGCGGATAACCGCGACCTCAACTACGATAAGTACTTCACCACAGGGAATAAGAAGCTAAACCTCGGTGAATCCTATACTTCCCATAACACGGGCCGCCTCGATGTCGAAGGTATGAAGTCTCTACTTAAGAAACTGGAGCTCTTCGGCGGCCCGGTTAAGCAGCACGAATAAGTTTCTAAGGCCGCGCACAACGAAGAGGAGCTCATCCTCGCCCGGGAATGCTATACGCCTTCGGCCTACGATGTCAGGTCCGGCATGGGTGACTTGCCCAGCATAAAATGGGACGTGAGCATGACCCGGAAACAAAAGCCAAGCTCGATCATGAGTATGTCCAAAACTTGAGTTTCTGGTTCGACGTTAAGTTATTCTTCGGAACCATATTCAGACTATTTGGCGCCGGCAAAGGAAGATGACCTGAAGGTCGTCTTTTCATTTTCTCCTCCCTCGTTATGCGTGTTTTATGTTTGAAAACAGGATGGTGAGGTATGAAGAAAGGTAGGGCCTTATCAGGCTCTCCGAGGAGACGGGCGAGGTCAGGCGCCCGAAATCCTATAGGCCAAAAGGTGTCACATCATCTGAGAACTAACAAGACTCGGCAGGACGCTTTGCGCTACCCTCGTTCCTCTTTAAGGTATAATATTTTATCATGGTATTCAAAGGGGTCCCCGAGTTCGCCACTCAAGAAATTCTTGGCCACGATCACCAAACCTTTACAAAATGCTTCCGAGCTATACGACACTCCGGATCGTCGCTATTTAAAGAAGATTTCTTGCCAACTTTTGCCGATCCGGCTGCTGTCGAGGCCGCTGCGAAAGGGAGAATGGCTAATGTTGTTGTCAATAATTCGCCAAACGACAAGGACATAACTTATTGGTCGCTTTCACTCTTTGACAGCGTTGATTCCCTCAACAAAAGAATAAGACGCAACGCTTATCTCAAGACGGTCTTCCCCGCAATTGCCGTTGGAAAAACAGACGATGAAAAAGGCGTCGCTTGGCGGGAGAAGGGTCATCACATCGTTTATTTCTTGTATGATTATGAAACGGACAACCCGTGCATAGACTTCAGTATCTTGGAGAACATCGATGGAGAGTAAAGCAACAAACTTCTATGTCCAAGGCATTGGCGATCTTGACTTTTATGCTTCGCTTTTAACCGTTGATTATTCTCGTGTTTTCGTTGCCAAAAAGAAGCTTGATGACGGTTTTTTCGCCTTCTATCTTTTTCAAGAGATCGGTTCGGATGAGAATTCGCTTACTTGGGCGGCTGTCGAAATATCCTATATGGACTTGGATTTGCTAAATAGAGGTCTCAAGACGATTGAATCCTGTTTCGATGGCCCGTTTGGGCAACCCAAGACTGGATATTTGGTAACGAGCAAAACGGGCCAAGAGATAGCCCAGTCGGTCCTTACTGGCGATGCCAAGCGTTTGGTTGGGGATGGCGCGACTTTCGCTGATCCAATAGTACCAGATGGACATGGTGCAGCTCTTCTTTCCTCGGTTTTTCAATCTACGTTTATTTCCGTGGTGATCGATTCGAGATCCTCTTGTTCGCCTCTTCTCTCTTTTGCTGATGTCCGCAAAATCGATACCCGGGTAAACGAATTGATTGACAAAATGCCCTATTTAATTGAAAGAAAAGAGAAGCGAGTATCGTATTCTTCTTCACATTCTATAGTGGTAAACGTCGAGATTGCTCCCTCAAAAGCGCTTGCCCCTGATAATGCTCTACCCCTTTTTGATTTTGAAAACAAAGCGGAGGTACAGGGGGCGGTGGCTGCCATCGAATCCGTTTTGTCCGATAGTCCCAACCCCGAAACTATTATCAAAGCATTCAAAGGAGACGAAGGCGCGATTGAAAGCGCGGAAAAGTTTGTTGGAGCCTTTTCTAAGATTGCAAACGGGAAACATGCCACCATTTCCTTGATTGCACCCAACTCCCCGATAGTGTCACACCAAATATCCGCGGAGGGCGCAGCTTCTTCGACGGGAGCGACAAAGCGAGCTATCGAAGTAATTAAAGAATCCCAAAGGATCAGCGAGGTTATTGAAGCAGTTGGTCATTTCCTAATGATTGATGTCACTACAAAAGTTGGCCGGTTTAAGTTCAAAACCGATTCTGGCGAAGAATCGGCAAGTTGCGGAACTATAAAGGGAACATCTGCCCCTGGCGTTTTTGCAAAAAAAGATTTAATGGTTGGGGAACGTCGATATCATGTTACATTACGGCGTGAGTATTTTGCTGGAGACTTTGGTAAAACTGACCCCGTTTACGTTATGACTAACTTGGTTTTGGCGTAAAATGCCGTTTATATAGGCGGCCCTCGCCTTTCTAGAGGTTCAAGGTTTGTTTCCGTCTCGTTTTTATCAAGAACGGTGGAGTCCCTTTTGATTGAACTGCACCCCAAATACTGGACAACAGGAGGAGGGGTATTTTTCATG
>ONGB01000027.1 GCA_900317295.1 uncultured Erysipelotrichaceae bacterium | reverse complement strand
GCTCATCGGAATCGGCGAGCTCGACCATGTTGCCGAAATACATGACGGCGATGCGGTCGCAGAAATATTTGACGACCGAGAGGTCATGGGCGATGAAGATCATCGTCAAGCCGCGTTCGAGCTTGATCTCGTTAAGCAGGTTCAAGACCTGGGCGCGGATCGAGACGTCGAGCGCGGAGATCGGCTCGTCGCAGATCAGCATCTTCGGGTTCATGATGAGCGCGCGGGCGATGCCGATGCGCTGACGCTGACCGCCACTGAATTCGTGGGGGTAACGCGAGGCGTATTCGGGGATCAAGCCGACGAGGCGGAGGACATCCTCCACCGCCGCTTGGTTCTCCGCGCGGTTATATTTCCCTTGGATGTGGAGGCCTTCTTGGATGATGTCGGCCACCGTCATGCGGGGATCGAGGGAGTCGATGGGGTCTTGGAAGATCATCTGGATCTCGCGGCGGAGGGCCTTCGGGGACTTCTTGTTGTCATGCTCGATGGCTTTGATCTCCGCTTTTTGCTCGCTGATATGGGCGGAAAGCTCTTCTTCGATCGCCTTGATTTGCGCGTCATAGGAGGCGTTGATCTCCTCCTCGCGGTCAGGGGAAGAAAGAAGGGCGAGCTTCCTTTCGTCATTGAGGGTCGCGATTTTGTCTTTGGCGTGGATCTTGGAGTATTTGATTTCCTTTTGCTGGAAACGGGTGCCCCCGGCGATGCGGTAACCCTTGTAATAGATCTCGCCACTGGTGGGCTTATAAAGCCCGATGATCGTACGGCCGGTCGTCGTCTTGCCGCAGCCGGATTCGCCGACGATGCCGAAGCATTCGCCTTCCTTGACGTCAAAAGAGACGTCATGGACGGCTTTGGTCTTGTATTCCCCGGAAGCGAAATACTGCTTCAGGTGGCGGACGGAAAGCAAAACGCCTTCTTCGGCCATCTTGGGGTCATAAGCCACGTCAAAGGAGGGGGCTTCTAGGGTTTTCTTTTCGTCGCTCATTGGGCTTTCCCTCCTTTCTTGAGGCTGTTCTCGATGCGGGTTTTGACGATCTGGGGCATCTCCGCCTTCGGGGCGCGCGGATCAAGCAGCCAAGTCGAGGCGTAATGCGTGTCGGAGAGGCAATACATCGGCGGCTCGGCCTTGAAGTCGACGGCGAGGGCGTATTTGCTCCGCTCGGCGAAGGCGTCGCCTTCTGGCGGGAAGAGCATGTTCGGCGGGGTGCCGGGGATCGCGTCGAGGCTTTCTTTGCTATCGACGTCGGGGATCGAGGAAAGCAGGGCCCAGGTGTAGGGATGGACCGGGCGATAGAAGATGTCTTGGGCGGTGCCGTATTCGACGATCTTCCCCGCGTACATGACGGCGACGCGGTCGGCCATGTTGGCGACGACGCCGAGGTCGTGGGTGATGAAGATGACCGACATGTGGTGGTCGGCTTTCAGGCGGTTGATCAATTCCAAGATCTGCGCCTGGATCGTGACGTCGAGGGCCGTGGTCGGCTCATCGCAGATGAGGACGTCGGGCTCGGCGGTCAATGCGATCGCGATGACGATGCGCTGACGCATGCCGCCAGAGAACTCGAAGGGGTATTGTTTGAAGCGGCGTTCCGGTTCGGGGATGCCGACTTCCGCCATGATCTTGAGGGCGCGCTCCTTCGCTTCCTTATGGGTGACGCGGAGGTCGCTTAGGTAGCGGCGATGCTCTTGGAGGAAGTCCCCATAGGCTTGCTTGGGGTTCTTGAATAGCGAGGAGAGGATCGGCTTAAGGTTCGCCTTATGGACGGCGTCGATCCCCTGCTTCTTCTCTTTGACCTTGGCCTTCGCGCCTTTTTTGGCCTCCATGAGGGCGGCCTTATCGGCTTTGAGTTGGATTTGAAGGTCCGCGGTATGGGCCAAGGAGGTTTGGATTTTCTCCGCGTAAGAGGAAAGCTTCGCCTCGTCGACGGGGCGCTTCTCCTTCTTCGCCTTTTTCTGCTCGTCTTTGATGCGGGATTTGAGGATCTTGCGTTCCTCTTTCTCCAAGGAAAGGAGGCGGAGGTCGTTCTTATAGGCGATGAATTCCGCGTTGATGAGGTCGTTATAGTAACGTTTCAGGTGGTTGCCGTTGATGATCATGACCTCGGTCATCTGCTTGCCGATCTTCATGATCGGGTTAAGCGAGGACAGGGGGTCTTGGAAGATCATGCCGATCTTCGTGCCGCGGATGCGGTGGAATTCCTCCTCCGAGACCTTGGTGAGGTCTTCCCCTTCATAAAGGATGGAGCCGGAATCGATGTGCGCGGTGCGGGCGAGGATGCCCATGATCGCTTTGTTGGTGACGGATTTGCCTGAGCCTGACTCCCCGACGATGCAGAGGGTCTCTTCCTTATAGAGGTCGAAGGCGACGCCGCGGACGGCGTGAACATAGCCTTCGTCGGTCTTGAAGGAGATCGCGAGGTCGCGGACGGAAAGGACGGCTTCCTTTCCCTCGGGGGCCACCCCGACGGAACGGGGGTAATCGATGGTTTTGTATTCCATATCAGTTCTCCTCCCCTTTCAGTGACGGGTTGAAGGCGTCGCGTAAGCCGTTCCCAAACAAGTTGAAGCTGATCATGATGAGGGCCATCACGATCGAAGCCGAGACGATGAGGTAGGGATATTGGGCCAAATCGTTCTGGACGTTGGACAGGGTGATGCCGAAGCTCATCGTGCCCGAGGAGTTATAGACGCCCGGGAGCAAGTAGGCCAAGTTGGCCTCGGTGAAGATGACCCCGGGGATCATCAAAACGGCCGAGGTGACGATGGTGCCTAAGCCGTTGGGCAGGATGTGGCGGAAGATTAGCCTGGCGTCGGAGGCGCCTAAGGTCCTCGAAGCCAAGACGTATTCTCTGCCTTTATAGCGGTAGAACTGGCTTCGCGTGGTGCCGGAGATGCCGATCCACCCGGTCAAGCATAGGCCGAATAGCAGGATGCCGAATTGCGGCCAGCTTTTCGGGGCCAATAGGACGATTAAGGTCATCAAGACGATCCACGGCATGCCCGAGAGAATCTCGGTGACGCGTTCCATGATGATGTCGGTCCACCCGCCGAAATAGCCGGAGACCGCGCCCCAGATGAGGCCGATGACGATGTTGATCGCCGTGGTCAAAGCGCCTAAGGCGAGGGAGAAGAGCAAGCCGGAGAAGACCAATTTGAAGAAGTCTTTGCCGTTTTTGTCGGTGCCGAAGACGTAGCGCGGCATTTCGCAGCGCGCGATCTTCTTTTGGGCGTAGAGGTCGCGGTAAAGCGAGAACGAGCAATGGACTTGGTAATACTCGACCGCGCCGGCTTTGACGTGGTCCTCGCTATAGATGAAGCGCACCGGGCAATAGGTCTCGCCTAGCGGGGTGAGTTCAAAATAGCCGGGATCGAGGTCTTGGCCGTAGGCGGTGTTCGGCGTATAGACCATCCATCCTTTGGCGACGTATTCGTCGATCTTCTGGCCGGAGACGGTCTCGATCTTCTCGCCAAAGGCGGCTTGGTAATAGTCGTAACGGAAGGTGCCGAATAAGACGGTGGAATGGTATAGCGTCCTGGAAATCGAGCCATAGGCGACGTATTTGCTTTCCCTCACTTCCGCGGTGGCATCGGTGAAGGAAGCGACGGGGAGGGCGCTGCCGTTCTTCTTCGCCGAGACGGAGGTGATCATCAAAGTATCGGCCCCCGCGGCGACGTCATCCGGGGCGTTGATCAGGATGGCGAGGTTAGCTTCGACGGGGTCATCGTCAGGGAAGAGGGTCGGGACGGCGGAGGAAAGCGTGCCGGAGAAGGAAAGCTCCTTCGTTTCCGCTTCGATTTCCATCGGTTCACCAAGATAGGAGACGACATATTGCCCTTCGACGGTATCGGGGGTGATGAGGGCGAGGCTCGCGCGAAGAACCGTGCCTTCGTAGACGGCGCGCTTATAGGCGGAGTCATCGATCTTCACGGTGTAGGAAAGTTCGTCGGTCCCGACGAGCTCCACCGCTTCTTTGGTCATGATGCCGGCGTCGGTGGGATCCCAAACGCCATCAAGGGAGGTATAAGCGTTGCCGATGCGGAGGGCGCCGCCTTTGCCGTATTTCTTGACGTTATCGTCGATCGCGTCGTAATAGCCTTCTCTGGTCTTGATGCTGGAGATGATGGCCTGATCGGAATAGGATTCGGGGTCGGGCAAGCCGGTCTCCGGGTCGATGAGGGCGGTCACCTCGCCGGTGCCGTCCATGAAGTGGGCGCCGTTGACGTCGAACCATTTCGGGGGGAGGTAACGGGCATCGGGCAACCCGAATTCGATAGAATTCTGGTCGGCGATCGGGACGATGATGGCCATGCCGATGAGGATGGCCAAAATCCCCGCGGCCACGACGGAGGAGCGGGATTTGACGAAGCGCTTCATCGCGTCTTTGAAGAAGGTGGTCGGCTTGGTTTTGAATTTCTTTTCGAAGATCTTCTCGTCTTTCTGGACGTAGACGAAATCCTCGTCTTTGATCTCCGGGGAGGAATTCACGGGTTTCTTTTCTTTGTCTTCCATGTTCGTTCCTCCTTTCATTATTTACGCGCGCCCATGCGAATACGCGGGTCGACGATGCCGTAGCTCAGGTCGATGATCAAGGTGGCGAAAAGGCCGATGGTCGTGTAGATCGCCATGTCGACCATGATGACGGGGTAGTCCTTGGAGTTGATGCCGCGGACGAAGATGGCCCCGATGCCGGGGATGCCGTAGATTTGCTCCAAGACCATCGAGCCGGAGAGGATGCCGATGAATTCGGCGATGATCATCGGGACGATGGGGACCATGGAGTTCCTTAAGGCGTGGCGGACGACGGATTGGGCGCGGGTGAGGCCTTTGGTCCTCGCCAAAAGCAAGAATTCCGAGGACATGACCTCGGTGAGCTCCGCGCGGGTATAACGGGCGAAGGAGCAGATCGATCCGAAGCACAAAGCCATGACGGGGATGATGTAGGCCTTGATCGCCAGAATCGGGTCGGCGGCGGCCTGCGCGTCGCTAGGCCACTGGCTCGGGAAGCCCGGGATCTTTCTAAACAAAATCAGCAAGAAGGAAATCAAAACGAAGGAAGGGACGGAGATGAAGATCATGATCACCGTGGAGATGGTCGCGTCGACCCAGGTGTTCTTCTTCAGGGCCGCCAAAATGCCTAGCCCGATGCCGACGGGGATCGAGATGAGCATCGAGATGATGTTGAGCCTCATCGAATACGGGAGGCCCGTCATCAAGATCTCGACGGCGGAATGGTTGATCTGCAGGGCGGTCGAGGTGCCCCAGTCCCAACGGGTGACGATGCCGACGAGCCAAGTCCAATAACGTTCGAGAATCGGCTTGCCCATGTAATAATAGGTCTCGCCGTTGAAGACGAACTTGATCTCATATTGGGCGCCGGCCATGACGTCGGCTTTGCTGACGCGTTCATAGAACCCCAAGGTCACCTGACGCTCCCAGAATTGCCATACGGCGACCGGTTGGGTCGCCATCGGCTCGACGGGGAGGCATTGAAGCAGGATGTAGGTGATCGAAAGGATGATGAAGGCGGTCAGGAAAATGAAGAGAATGCGCTCAATGACGTATTTCGCAGTGTCTTTCATTGTTTCCCCTTTCTTCGTATTTTTCCTTTAGGAAAGCGATGTGGATGATGGGGGCATTAAGCCCCCTTAAATAGACGAGAATGGGCCGCACTTTGGATGCGGTCCATTCCCGTAGTTCCCCAAAAAGATGGGATTAGGCGCCGGTGGCCGGCTTGATGCCGTATTGCGTCTTGGTCGGATCGACCCCGTCGCAAGCGAAGGTCAGCATGACCTGGATGGTCTTGCGGATGACGTTCTCCTGGGCGCCGGAGTGGATCTCGTAGACCAGGGCGAAGTCGAGGATGAAGTAATTGATCGGGCGGTTGCCGGTCGAGGAGCCATAGCACATGTTGACGATCTGCTGGATCTCCGACTTGGCAAAGGCGATCTGGATGTAGCCGTTGTCGCTCTGGGTGACGCGCGGGGTGCGGTTATTCATGTAGTAGCCGCTATAGTTCCCGGCGGAGAGGACTTCGGAGGTGGCGCCTAGAACGGCCGCTTCGTTGGCGGAGAAGGAATATAGCGAGACGCCTTCATTGTCGACGGCGATCGGCGAGTAGTCGGCGCGGAAGTAGAGATAGTTCGGATCGAGCCCTTGGCCGGCGACTTCTTCGGAGGTCGCGGTGAGCAAGCGCTGGTTGGAGGCGGCGGCCGTGGCGACGCCTTCCTCAACGGCGGTTAGGCCTTGACCAGCTTGCCAAAGGGCATCGAAGGACCAGCGACCGCCTTCATAGACGATGCCGGTGAATTCGGAGACGGTTTCGCCGGAAGCGTTCTTGTAGGTGCGCTCCGGGAGGACCTCATCGGTCGGGCTGCCCCAGTTGATGCAGAAGCCCTGGTTGAGGGCGGGGTCGGTGGAGATGGTCGACATGAAGTCGAGCGGGTTGAGGACGTTGCCGGAGATGGCGCCTTCGGCGAAGTCGAAGTCACCGTGGTCCATCTTGGTGTAGCAGTCGGTGTATTGGCTGCCGGCCACTTCGAGGACCAAGTCGACGGAGAGGCCGAATTCCGCGGCGGCCGCGTTGAAGAGGCTCTCGATCTTATCCTCGATGAAGGAACCGAGGTCATCGATCGTGGTCTGATAACGATACAGGGCGTGGAGTTCGATCTCGTCGCCTTCTTCATAATCGCCATTTTCGATGAGCTCCTGCGCCGCGGCGCGGAAGAAGGCGGTGGCGGCGGCGTCGGAGTGGGCGTTAGGATCGCCGCCGGCGAGCTGGACATAGTAGTCCGTCGCGTAACGGCCGTATTTGGAGTTGCGGTAATAGGTGTTGCCGGTCGGGTCGAGGATGTAGGCGTTGGAGAGGTAGCCGATGGCGGGGTTGCGCCCGGCGGCCTCGGCGAGGGCCTTGCGGTCGACGGCGAGGAAGCAGCCATTGAGGAAGTTATCGTTGCTCATGATGGCCTGGGTCGCCCAGTAGTCCTTCTTGGAGGAGTGCTGATAGACCTCGCCATCGACGCCGAAGTAATGCTCCCACTCCTCGGCGGTGGTGGTGTTCATGTTGAGCTTGATGATCGTGGAGCCCTCGGTGCGGTAGGCGGGGCAGCCGTTGATCTGGGCGGCGTAGTCCTTGATGCGCTTGCTGGGGATCGAGACTTCGTCGAGTTTGTTCTGGAGGAAGTCCTGATAGGCGAGCTCATCGGGGTCGTCGGAGCCGGCGGAGCTATAGACGGTCTCCGTGTAGCCGGCGTAGTGATACTTGTCTTTGGCGAAATAGGTGTCGTTGGCCTTGTAGACGAGCATCTTGTTGTTCTGATAGTAGGTCGGGATGTAGGCGCCGATGCCAAGGATGTAGTCGAAGCCGGTGCCCTCATCGCCGGTGACGTTGCTCACAACGCCGTAGTTCTTGACGGTGATGGTGTCGAGGAATTTCTGCGGGACCGGGCTATAGAGGGAAGAAGAAAGCGAGGTGCGCGCATTGGCCTTCGACTGCGGTTGGATGAAGGCGAAGTCGATCGCGTTCAATTCCTTGTTGAGCTGGATGCCGATGTAGTCCGGCCAGGTGCTGTGGTCGGAGGCGTAGTAATAGTCGGAGGCGCCCTGGAAGCCCTGGGTGTCGGAGATGAGGCCCGAAGCGCGGGAATAGCGGTTATCGAGCATCGCCTTGAACGGGGTCAAATAGTCTTCGAGCGCGACTTCACGGCCATCATAAGCCTCGTGGTAGCGGCTCTGGTCCGGGGTGCGGTAGGTATAGCCCTTGCCGGTGTGGACATAGACGCGCCAATACTGGGAAAGGACGTCCTCGCCCGCGCCGGTGACTTCCTCGCCGCCTTTGCTATCGAGCATGACGGGGGCGTCATAGACGGAGAGCTCGGGGGTCCAATACCATTCGGTGTCGTTGGCCTCGATGCCGAAATAGCTCGAGTTGATCATCCCCATGCGGGAAGAGACGTCGGAGCCGGATTCGTTCCAGCCGTTGAAGGTCGCGGTGTCGGTCGTGGTGTAGCCATGGAAATAGCTCTTCCAGTCGTCGCGGGGCTCATTGATGGTGCCGGTGCACATGTCGTTGCCTTCGATGCGGCCGTAGCCGGTGCCGAAGCCGTAGTTGGTCAAGTATTCACTGCGGGGCAGGCGGACGCGTTTGGAGAACGCCTCGACGGAGGAGTCGTCATATAGCGGGATGCCGGCGATGTGGTTGCGGAGCGCGTAGCGTTCCAGTTTGGCCAGGATCTCGGATTTCTTCTCCCAGTTGGTCTCAGAGTAGTCCTTCATGCCCTCCATCAGACGATCGGAGGTTTCGTCGCCATCCCAGATTTCGCCGCCGCTGCGGCCGCTGCGGGAATAAGAGGCATGGCTTCCGCCGCCTCCGCCACCGCAAGAAGCCAGCATCAACGCCGCGGAGATCAAGGCGAACGCGAGTTTCGTTGTCTTCATGTTGTTGTTCCTTTCTTCTATGAAATTCTTCAGGTTGTGCGCCTGTTTTAGGCGCTTGCGCCCACTTGGGTGTAGCGCAAAGCCATCCTATAGTAATCATTGTCTTCTTTTTTTCAATGCTTTTTTTCGCCGATTCACTAAGTGAAGAATAAAAAACCGGCCGAGGCCGGTGCGGTTCAGAGATTCTTGTGGAGGATGAATAGGACGATCGCGGCGATTAGTGCCAGACCGGGGAGGATCCATAAGGGCCAAAACGGCGATTTCTCCGCGCGGCGCTTTTCCATCTTCGCCTCGTGGTAGGCCCCGGCGGTCGGGGTCTGCTCATCAGTGTTTTTGTTGAACCAAAGCATCACGAAGCGCTTCATCCCATAGGCGAGGACGTCGAAAGTCCCCTGCTGGCCGATCCAATATAGGCCCAACCCGCCTAAGCCGATGGCAGCGGAGACGAAGCAAGCGTCGGAGAAATGACCCAAGTCATATACCCCGCGGAGCAATAGCACGAGCAAAAAGGCCGCGATCATCAACGCGTCGATGACGATGAGGCCGATGAGGGTGCGCTTCCATTTGGGGTCCATGGCGTAAATTATTGGGAAAGCGCCTTTTTCCGTCAATCATCGGGGCGGAAAATCATTGCTTTTTTCTTCTTTGCGTGTAACTTATTGCCCGAAACCAATAAGGAGTTTGATATGCAAAATAACCGTAAGCCGCTCTACCTCTTATCCGCGGCATTGTTAATGAGCCTCGCCTCTTGCGGCGGGGGAAACACCCCGGCCTCCAAGGATAGCGGAAGCGGCAGCCAGCCCTCCACCTCCAATACGAGCACTTCTTCTTCAAAATCGTCAACCATAACGTTGAGCGTCACCTTGGAGAACTCGACCATCCCAAGCGGAAGCAACTTCTTCAGCGGCTGCAAGCCCTCTGTCATCCTCGCCGATTCCTCGACCGGCGAAGAAGAGGAAGTTTTCGACTACACCAAGAAGACTACCTACACGATCGTCCGTGAGGATGATGAAAAAGAATTCGGCGCCGGCGATCCGCTTCCCGCGGGGAATTATGTTGCCAAAATCCGCCATAACGCCGGTAAAAACTATCGCACTGAGGTGAACTTCACCGTCACGGAGGCCACCCCGGTCACCGTCGGATTCGACGAAGATGGCAACCCGTTAGCTGGCAGCGGCGTCACCGCCATCCCGCTTTCGGATATCCAAACCAAGACCTACAAAGACTACCTCGGCATGGAGACCTTTGGCATCCATGGCACCCCGACGCTTGATAAAGCGAACCTGCTCGTCATCCCGGTCCAATTCACCAATATCTCCTTCCCTGAAACCGTCAACCAAAAAGGCGATACCGTCAAAGAGGTCCTTCAGGAAGCCTTCTTCGGCGAGAGCGAGGATACCCCTTGGGAATCCCTGCATTCCTATTATGAAAAAGCCTCGTTCGGCGCCTTGAATATCGGCGGCACCGTCACCGATATCTTCACCGCGAATTTCGCCGATACCTCCATCACGGACAAAAACGATTCCTCCTGGGTCCACACCTTGATCGGCGACGCCGTCAAATGGGCGGAAGGCAAAGGGACCGATGGCAGCGGGAGGACTTGCGAGCATCCTATTTCCCGCAAGGACTTCGACGCGGATAAGGATGGCCGCCTCGATGGCATCGAGCTCGTCTATATCACTTCCGTCGCCGTCGATAACGACAACGCCTCGGCCTTCTGGAACTACACTTCCGACACCAAAAGCGCGGCCAATTTGGATAACCCTTGCGTCTCCCGCTGGTTCTGGAGCCGTTGGGACTTTCTATGCAATGCCTACTACAACAATTCCGAAGAAGGCATCACCGTCGTTGGGGCCGATGGTTCCGAGAAGAAGGTCGACGCCCACACGATCATCCACGAGACCGGCCACATGATGGGCGCGCCCGACTACTATTCCTATGACCATAACGAGGGTCCCGCCGGCTGCGTCGACATGATGGACCAAAACGTCGGCGACCATAATGCTTTGACCAAGATGAGCTATGGTTGGGTCGCCCCCTGGGTCGTCGATGGGAGCAAGGACAACTTCGAAATCACCCTCCCCTCCTATACCGAGACCGGCAAATTCCTATTGATCCGCAACACCGACGATCGCCCCTGGAACGGCACCCCGTATGACGAATACCTGATGCTCGAGTATTACACCCCGACCGGCGTGAACGAAGAAGATAGCGACGGCTACCCCGAATGGAGCGGCGTCACCGCTACCGGCTCTAACGCCTACGGCCATGGCGGCACCTACCGCAAACCGGGTCTGCAGGTCTTCCACGTCGACGAACGCGCCTCCTCCATCCGTAAGGATGCCGCGGGGAACGTCATCGCCGATGGCTACACCAACACCCCGCGCCCGAATAACGGTTATAGCGACGCCAACGGGTCGGAAACCGCCGCGCAGAAAGTCCACGACAACACTCCGTCGCGCTCTGGCGATTTGCTTGATCCTACCAGCAAGCAGCCTAATGCCGAACTCGCCATCGTCACCCCGTCCGGTATCAGTTCCTTCACCGGCAGCTCCTACCACACCTCCTTCGGCTTGATGGCCAACGTCTTCGGGCTTGATTCCTATTTCATGGAAGACGCCGATGACGCCGATAAGCATTACGGCGGATCCTTCTACTCCAACTACAAGATGAAGGACCTCTACAAGAAGAACTACTACTTCAACGACAACTCGGTCTTCCACTGGACCTTCGAGATCACGGCTCAGACCGACGATTCGATCACCCTCCACATCATCAAGACCGCCTTCTAATAAGGTTTAGGCCCCGCGAAACCGCGGGGCTTTCTTTTATTCGAAACGCGCCTACGCGGATATGCGCCTACGAAAATGCTTGATTTTTCTTCTCCCCGTCCTATCTTTATCAAGCCGTTTCTTTTAGAAAAAGGGTTGTTCGTTAGGAAAGCCCGTCAAAAGAAATCGTCATAAGAAAGGACTTCATCATATGAAATCATCATTGAAAATCCTCTCCGCCGGTTTGCTTCTTAGCACCATCGGCATGGTCACCATCGCCTGCGGTTCCGGTGGAGGATCCGCCGTCCATCAAGACGGCAACGTCACCAAGGTCACCATCACGACCGAAGAGAGCAATGCTTCCAACATTCTTTCCGTCGGCGACACGTTGGCTTTGACTGCCAGCACCGCTCCTGACGATGATGCGAAGAACCTCATCTGGGCCAGCAGCAACCCCTCCGTCGGCGCGCTAAAGAAACAGACCGTCGTCGCCAAGGGCCTTGGCTACACCAAAGTCACCGCGAGCTACAAGGACGTCGTCGGTTCCTATCTCGTCTTCGTCACCGAGCACGCGAAGGAGAGTGGCAAGATCATCTGGAACGAAACCGTCGACCACAAGAGCATGATGCTCGCCGTCGGGGACAGCTTCAAAATCTCTGATTTGATTGTCTCCGCCTCCCCGGCCCTTGATTGCGCCGGTATCGCTTCTGGCGAAGGCGCCATCACCATCGAGAACAACGAGACCGTCACCGCCGTCGGCGTGGGCGATTTCTCCATCACCGTCGTCGCCGGCAACTTCAAGGGCAACATCTCCGGCAAAGTCATTTCCGAAGAGATGGGCGCGTTCGTCGAGCTCGCCGAAGTCACCGCCGAGACCTATAACTACACCGCTTATTCCTTCACCACCGGCCTCATCATTTCCAACGAGAACACCGTTTTGATCCAGAATGGCGATTATGACTCGGCGACCCATGGTTTCACCCTCTCCGGCGTCGTCTATGGCAAGGACGCGGAAGATAAAGACATCGTCGCCCCGGTCACCCTCGCGGCCACCGAGACCGATAAGGGCTTTGATTTCGCCGACACCTTCACCTTCGACTATGGCTTTCCTCCCACCCGCGAAGCCCTTGGCATCAAGGGTTGGACCGGCAATCTAGCCGCCTGGAAGGAAACCCAGTTCGAAGACGAAGACGGCAATTTCTTCCCGGCTTGGTATATGGCCGAGACGAAGGCTAAGGACGTCGACGCGCTCTTCAATAGCCTCTTCGGCACCGCGGATGCCCCCTGGTACTACTTCGAGAAATACGGCAAAGCCGTCGGCGTCGTCGCGATGATGACCGGCGAAGACGACCTTGTCCTCTATCCGTATAAGTTGAATGCCAACCAGGAAATCGAGATTATCGAAAGCGTCACCCTTTCCACCACTCCTTATAGTGCGGCTTGCTATGTCGAAGATATCGGCAGCACCGCCCTCGCCGCCACCAATGCTTGGCTTGAGAATCCGACGCTTCCTGAAAAGCTCGACACCAGCTTGCTTTCCAGCTTCTTCCATAACATCACCACGAACGGCAATAACTACACCGTTTCTTTCAAGAGTTCTTGGGAAAAAGGCCAGTGCCCGTCTGGTTGGTATTGGGATGCTGGCAAAACGAAAGAAGTGCTTCCCGTGCTTGAATACGAGAAGCGTTTCACCCCGACCGCTATTCTCGAGAATTACAAGAGCATCAGCAGCAAATATGCGGTTCCTGACACCAGCCGTACTTTGGCTTCTGAAAAAGGGTTCTTGACCGGTAGGAAAGATCTCTACTTTGTAGACAGCAATCGCGGCGTTTATTCCGCCAGCAATGTCGCTGATTCCGAAGTTGGTGCTTTCAACAATCCGAAGGCCATTATGAATGGCGACACCCCTCTCGTCTTTAAAGAGGGCGAGGATTTCTCCGACAAAGCCATTAATACTTATGGCGTCCTTGATTATGAATACCAGCAAAGCAAGTCCGAAAAAGCGTTCGATTATATCGGGCAAGCCTCTTGGACGGCCAGCGAGAACAATGGCGAAGCCACTACCTTCTCCTACAACTTCAATGGTCCTGACGCTGAAAAACTCGTCGATGCCGATAATTCGCTTTATGGCTTCTTCGGTGTTATGTTCTCCGGGGAGGATTTAACCGGTACTCTGGGATGGATCTATTATGTCCAAGGGTGGTCAATCCCCGGTGCTCCGGCCGTCTTGGAAGTCACCGCCACGGTAGCCAACGACTTAAGCTCCATGTCCTTCCGCGTCGTTCTTCCGATGGACGCCAATACCGAATACGCGACCAATATCACCATCAGCAATGTCGGCACCACCGTCATGGATGAGGAAGCGCAAGCCCTCATCGATGCGCACAATGCTTCGCTAAGCGAGTAAGACATCTTGGCAAAATGCCCCGCCTCGCGCGGGGCTTTTGTTTTGCTTACATACTTTCTTGCATATGAAAAGCCGCGGGGTTTCCCTCGCGGCTTTCTTCGCGTTTGGATTAATAATTCTTAACGCAGAGTTCGAAGTAGGATTGCGGGTGGTTGCAAACCGGGCAGATCTTCGGGGCGTATTTGCCGACGACGATGTGACCGCAGTTGCGGCATTTCCAGACGGCGAGGTCTTCGCCGATGAACACGACGCCGCCTTTGACCTTCTTCAGGAGTTCGCGGTAGCGTTCTTCGTGATGCTTCTCGATGGCGCCGACGCCACGGAATTTCGCGGCGATCTCTTTGAAGCCTTCTTCTTCGGCGATCTTGGCGAAGCTCTCATACATGTCGGTCCATTCGTAGTTCTCGCCATCGGCGGCGGCTTCGAGGTTCTCGATCGTGCCCTTGATCTCCCCGCCTTCGAGATACTTGAACCAGAGCTTGGCGTGCTCTTTCTCGTTCTCGGCGGTCTCGAGGAAGATCGCGGCGATCTGCTCGTAGCCTTCTTTTTTCGCTTTGGAGGCGAAGTAGGTGTATTTGTTGCGGGCTTGGGATTCCCCGGCGAAGGCCGCCTGCAGGCACTTCTCGGTTTTAGATCCTTTTAGTTCCATCTTAAAGAACTCCTTTGTTTTTTTATTATAGGCGAAAAAAGGAGATAAGAGAAAGGCGGACTCGATGTCCGCCAGACTCTTTTCATTCGCCTTTTTCTTCCTTTTGGACGTAGGCGATGTATTCGACGTTCTCGTCTTCGCAGCTCTTCTCGATCATGAATTCGTAAACGCGGTCGCGGAGCTCTTTCCTTCGATCGGGGAGCGACTTCTTCATGTCGGGGTAGATCGGGCGGGAGATATGCACGGTCATCCGCGGGGGGCGATTCTTGAAGAGAAGACGTTGACGGTAGGTGACGCAGAAGGCGAAGGAGGGCGCGCCGAGTTCCGCCGGATAGGTGAAGGAAGCATCCCCAAAGGGACGGATGTGGGTGCTATAGGGCCAGATGTGGGCTTCGGGGTAGATGACGATCCCGTGCTTCCGTTTGATGTGATGATGGATCGCGTCGGTGAATTTCTTCGCCTCTTCGGGCTTCTCCGGAACGGGGAGGCAGCCTAGTAGGTTCACTAGATATCTAAGCCCCGGAAGCGAGGTGGCGTCTTGGTTAGCGACGATACAGGACTTCCTCCAAGGGGAGGAGAAGCATTGGATCACCCACGCGTCGACGATCGAGGTGTGGTTGCCATAGAAGAAACATCCTTGCCTTCTGGCCATGCGGAGGTTCTTCTTCCCCTTCACCTTGACCCCGCCCATGATGAGGCCGACGATCCAAAGCACCGGGATGGCGACGATCCAATATAGGAAGCGCCCGAGGATATAGGAAAAGGGATCGTAATGGACGTACTTGTAATTATCGGGAAGCGGGCGATGCTCGATCTTCGTTCCCGCGAAGTCGTCCTTAAGGGGGTCGGTGTAGTAAACGATCTTCTTCGGCTGCATCCCCTAGATTTTAGGAAGGGGAGGGGGCGGGCGCAACGAAAAGCCCTCTCCGTTTCGGAGAGAAGGCATTCTACTGGGGGCGAAACCCATTTATACAGTGTCTAAATTATGACGTTATTCCGATGACCGTTTGATCTTTTTCCACTTCGGCTTGCTTAAGGCCCCCGCGGTGATCGCCAAGGCGTAGACGATCATGAATAAGGGGGAGAGGAGGATGCCGGAGACATATCCTTTCAGAGAAGGAAGCCCAAGCTTCTTTTTGCTTCGGAGCACGCAGACCCAGGTCTGGAAGGGATATAGAACGAGGTAGGCCCCGAGGACGATGAGGATCATCTTCATCAGGTCCCAAAGCAATTGCCAAGACATCTCCGAGGTCATGTAGGCCCCGCCGATATTCATATAGCCGCCGAGGAACTCCGGGCCGATCGCGTTGGAGAGGTGAAGCAAGACATAGAAGATGTAATAGGCCGGGAACCACAGGCAGCATAAGACCGCGACGGGGATCATCAGGATCTGCACGAAGAGGTCGATGTTGCTCCATCTCCCTGAGACGAAGAAGTGGCCGAATAAGGGGAAGCCTTTGGTAAAGAAGAGATGATTAAGCCCATGCCCCATGCGGGTAAGGCGAGAGATGGTGTCCTTCAAGGTGGCGGGCTGGTCTTCGTAGACGATCGCGTCGCCGACGTAATGGACGCGCTTTTTCTTTAATAGGCGCTTAACGGTGAATTCGGCATCCTCCGCCATCGTGACGCAGTCATAACTATTCGGGATTTCCTCAAGGATCTTATCCGCGACCATCATCCCCGCGCCGGTGAGCATGCTATCTAGATGCAGACGCTCGCGGAAATTGGAGGCGATGAAGGAATCGCGGAGATAATACCCCGCGGAGACGCTGGTCCAGGCATTTTGCCCGGCGTTAGAAGAAGCTTCGAAGGGGCGAGCGATCTCCACGCCGCTTTGATAGGCGTCGTTCATCGCGGAAAGATAATGGGGATCCGCGCGGTTATCCGCGTCGAAAAGCAGATAGAAATCATATCCCTTTCCTAAAGAACGGAGGGTCGATAGGCCATATTGGATGCCATAGGCTTTTCTGGCGTGCTTAGGGTCAGGATCGGTATGGACGAGAACTTCCGCCCCGGCGGACGCGGCGATTTCCGCCGTCTTGTCGGAGCAATTGTCCGCGACGACATAAAGGTCATAGAGTTCTTTGGGATAATCCTGGCCTTCAAGGAAGGAAGAAATAGTCTTTCCAATGACCTCTTCTTCGTCTTTGGCCATGAAGATGACGGCGATCTTCGCTTGCTTCTCGGCCTTGGGGAAATGCTTCTCCGGGAGCCAGAAGAAAAGGATCATCACGATCTGGAAGAAAAACGCCGTCGTGCAGATGCCGATGATGACGTAATTGATGACCTCTAGTATCCGGTAGAAGAGTTCCACGGTGAAATTATGCGGTAGCGAGGAAGATAAAACAACCGCCCATTAAGGGCGGGTGCTTGTTTATTCTTCGGGGAATAGCCCCTGTTTTAGATAAATCGAATCCTTCTCGCTTAGCTTCCGGATCACGCGGCAGGGATTCCCCGCGGCGAAGCAATGCGCGGGGATATCGCGGGTGACGACGGAGCCCGCCCCGATGACGCATCCTTCCCCGATATGGACGCCGCCGGAGATGACGACGTTGCTCGCAATCCAGCAATTGCTGCCGATTGTAATCGGCTTGGCGTATTCCTTATCGGTCCAGGTGCCGTCTTCTTTTTGGTAGGTTTTCCGTTCTTCGGGGAGCAAGGGGTGGACGGGCGTCATCAAGGAGACGTTGCAGCCGAAGAACACGTCATCCCCTACTTCCACTGGAGCGCAATCTAAGACGACGAAATTGAAATTCGCATACACGCCCCGCCCGAATTTCGTGAAAACGCCATAATCGAACTGGATCGGGCCTTGGAGATAAAGACGTTCCGCGTTAGGGAAAAGCAGGGAAAGGATTTCCTTTCTGCACGGATCTTCTTCGCGGAGCGAATTGTATTCGGTGCAGAGGTTATGGGCTTGGGTTCTTAGGTTAGCAAGCTCGAGGTCGCTAGGATCATAGATCATCCCGGCGAGCATCTTTTCTTTTTCGTTCATATCTTCTTAAAGCGAGGCGAGTTTCTCCGCTTCTCCTTCGTGGGATTTCGGTTCTTTCAAGACGATGATCGTGGCTTCCGGATAGAGCTTCAAAGCCTTCTTCGCGGCCTTAGGATAATCCCCAGAACCGGAATAGAAAAGGAAGGTCAGCTTTTTATTTGATAGATCGGTCTTGTTGGAAAGGACGGCATTGATCGCGGGAGGGAATCTGCCGTTCCAAATCGGGGAGCCGATGACGATCTCCTCATAAGCGGAAACGTCGGGATCATAGTCGATCAACTTCCCTTTTAGCCCAAGCCCGGCGCGGAAGCCTCCGAAGAGGACGCGGAAGAAGAAAGCCTTCGGGGCTTTGGCTTTTTCGGTGACCTTGCGAATTTCATAGCCCTTTTCTTCCATCTTCTTCGCGAGGAAGTCGCCGTTGCCGGTGAGGCTATAGTAAAGGAATAGTTTCATGTTGTTTATGTTACGAGGGGAAAGCCCCTCGGGGAAGATGCAACACGAAGGAGAGAGACAGAATCAACGCGTCAGGTATTCGATCTTCGTTTTGAGTTCTTTGATCTTGGACGCCCGCACGGCTTTGCGGATTCCCCAAATCAGGATCAAGATTATCCCCGCGCTGAGGAAAAGAGCGAAGAACCCGAGCACTAGGTTCGTGGCCCCGGTGTCTTTGACATTGGGCAAGGCGGGGAGTTCGAATAGTCCGAATACCGCGACGATGATGCCCCACACCAGCATCTTCTTGGAAATGGTTTTCTCTTCGAGGGCCTTCAATTCTTCCCTTAGGGACTGAATCCTCGTTTGGTCGACTGTTCCTTGCTTGGCGGAGAGCATGTCGATCT
>ONGB01000074.1 GCA_900317295.1 uncultured Erysipelotrichaceae bacterium | reverse complement strand
AGACAAGCTAATCCGAACCCCTATGTCCGCTTTGCGGCTAAGGCCCCCGAATGCTCCGTCACCCTTTATGAGAAAAAGGACAAAGACGGGAAACGCAAATGCGTCTTCCAAGGCCTCGGGGCCATGAAGGAAAGCGCCCTTTTGGGCATCGTCCCGGAAACCGCTAAGGAATCCAAGGCCAAAACATCTCCAAAAGCGACTAAACCCACCGCTCTTATCCTTCCCCAAATCGGAAGCGACGAAGTCGGCACTGGCGATTTCTTTGGGCCGGTCGTCGTCTGCGCGGCCTATGTCGATGAAACCGGGTATAAAACCCTTAAGCGCCTCGGCGTCACCGATTCCAAGGCCATGGATGATGACTACATCCTAAAAATCGGGGCGGAGCTCTCCTTATCTTTTGACCATTCCCTCCTCATTCTGCCGAATGGGAAGTATAACGAGGTACAAACCTCGGGGCTCAATATGAACGCCATCAAGGCGAAAATGCACAACCGTTGCCTCATCAATGTTTTGAAAAAGCATCCGCGAACCGCTTTATTCCAAGATCAATTCGCCGAGGAAGGCCTCTACTACCACTACCTCCGCGATGAAGATAGAATCGCCAAGAACATCACTTTCGCGACGAAGGGCGAAACGAAATTCCCCTCAGTGGCTTTGGCTTCGGTCATCGCCCGATATGCCTTCCTGATGAAGATGAAGGAAATGGGGGAGGAACTCGGAAAGAAGATTCCGCTAGGCGCCGGGAAGGATGTCGATGCCTTCGCCAAAAAACTGATCGCCGCCAGAGGGAAAGAAGCTTTGCTTCCCTTTGTGAAAGCCAACTTCGCGAATTACAAAAAAATCTAGGTTCGGCCTAGATTTTTTATTTGAGTTCGGAGAGCACTTTCTCGAAGTGTTCGGGCAAAGGGGCCTCGAAGGTCATCTCTTCCCCGGTTTTCGGGTGGCGGAGCGTCAGGCGGTAAGCGTGAAGCAACTGCCCGCCTTCATATAGCTTCCGGTTCCCCGTGCCATATAGGGGGTCCCCCAAAACCGGGTGACCGATATATTCCATGTGGACGCGGATCTGGTGGGTACGGCCCGTAAGCAAACGGCAGGAGATTAAGGTGGCTTTGGATTCGCGGAATCTCTTCACAACCGAGAAATAGGTAACCGATTCCTTGCCTTTTTGCAGATCGACGCAATTCTTCAAGGGCTCTTTTTTGCTGCGGCCGATCGGCGCGTCGATTTTCCCCTCGTCTTCCAAGATGACGCCAAGCACCAACGCGTAATACTCGCGGTGCATCGAATGATCGCTTAATTGGGCGGCCAAATAGGCGTAGGCTTCGTCGGTCTTCGCCACGACGAGAAGGCCGGAAGTGTCTTTGTCGATGCGATGGACGATGCCAGGGCGGACGGTGCCGCCATTAGAGAGGGTTTCGCAATGATGGAGCAGCGCGTTGACGAGCGTCCCTTCTTGATGACCGTTCCCGGGGTGAACGACAAGCCCGGCAGGTTTATTCAAGACCAGGATGTCATCATCTTCGTAAACGATATCCAGCGGGATGTCCTCCGCGGATAAGGAAGGGGCTTCGACTTCTAATTCCCCAAAGGAAACCTCATCCCCGAGTTCTAGGGGATAATGAGCCTTCTCGACTTTTCCGTTGACGAAAACCTTCCCTTGTTTCAGGAGCTTTTGGGCTTTGGATCTGCTCGGGGCGGCGCCTAAAAGAAACAAGGCTTCGTCCAGGCGTTTTCCAACGAGGGTTTCGTCAATTTTCTTTTGGGTCATCGGGGTGTTCTTCCTCCGAGGAAGCTTCGGCTTTATCGGCATTATCTTCGGACTTTGCCGCGGCTTCTTCCTCCTCTTTTTGAATCTGCTCCAAACGGGGGTCTTTGGCTAAAACGTCTTTGTCGCGGTTTTTGATGTTCTCCACGATCATCGCCACCAAAAGGATGACGATTCCTAAGACAAGATAGATATCGGCTAAATTGCAGGTCGTTTCGCCAGGGAAGGGATTGAAGAAGTTATGAACGCCTTCCGGGGTGCCCCCAAAATAGAACTGGATGAAGTCGATGACGCCGTCGAACCCCGTGGTCGCGACCCAGTAGAAGCTGCGGTCGATGAGATTGCCCACCGCTCCTGCGGATAGCATCGCGGCCAACACACGGTAAAGCGTGTTCATCTTTTCATGATGGAGGATCCAATACCAAAGGATCACCACCGACATGATAAGCGAGATCGAAATGTTGAGGATGCGGCCCCAAACGCCCCAATCCGCGCCGCCGGAGAAGGCAATGCCCGTGTTATGGGACAGCGAGAAATAAATGAAATGGGGAATGACGGTCACGTAATCCTCATGAATGAGGGTTTCCGCCATCCATTTGCTGCCGGCGTCTAGCCCGACCAACGCCAAAGCCACGCCCATCCAGATCAAGATGGATTTGAGCTGCTCTTTGGTGAAGGTGCGCGTCAGTTTCATTGGATCTCCTCTAAGGCACTATGGCAGCGCGGGCAGACCGGTTCTTCTCCACCCGGGACGAGTTCTTCGACCGTCAAACGGCAGCGCGGGCAGAGTTTGCCTTGGGCTTTCTTGGCGGAAGCCGCGTCCTCCTTGCCTTGATGGATATGAACGTGGGAGACGAGGAAGTCTTTGGAAAGACGTTCTTCGCCTTCCATTTGAAGGAGGCCATAAAGGAAGGGGTCGGAGGTCGTGAGTTCGAGATCAGCTTCCGAAGAAGCGCCGAATTCGCCATTCGCCCTACCGTTTTCCAATGCCTTTAACCCGATATCGCGCAGCGCCATGAATTTCCCATAGCCAAGCAGCAGCGAATCATCGTAGTTGTGCGTGGTTTTAGGCATATCGTCGAGCTGGGCGAACTCCTTCTTCTTACCGGGGAGATAGGAATAGACCTCCTCCATCGTGAAGGGGAGGATCGGGGTCAGCAATAGGCAGATGTCATGGGCGCAGCGGCAAAGCACGCTTAGGCACGCCTTTCTCCGCATGGAGGAAGCCGGGTCGCAATAAAGGATGTCCTTGGAGATATCGAGGTAGAAGCTAGACAAATCGCTGGAAAGGAAGGTGATGATGCTATTGGTAAGCGAGGCGAAATCAAAGCGGTTATAGGCTTTGAGGGCATCGTTCTTGACTTGTTCCATCTTCGCGAGGATGAAACGGTCGATGAGGGAATAGCTGAGTTCTTCATCCCCTTGTTCATAACCATTGAGGTTCGCCAGGAGGAAGCGGAAAGTATTGCGGATTTTGCGGTAGTTATCCGTGGTCGTCTTGATGATCGATTCGCCAAGGCGAACATCGGCGTGATAATCGACGGAAGCCGCCCAAAGGCGGAGGATATCCGCGCCGAATTCTCCGGCGAGTTTGTTCGGGTCGACGCCATTGCCGCTGCTCTTGCTCATCTTGGCCCAGTTTTCATCCATGACCCAGCCGTGGGTGACGCAGGCCTCGAAAGGCGGGACGCCGTTGACGGCCATGGAGAGGATGAGCGAGCTATTGAACCAACCGCGATATTGATCGGCCCCTTCTAGATAAAGGTCGCTGGGGTATTTCATTCCGCGTTCGTTAAGGACGCCGTTCCAAGAGGATCCGCTATCGAACCAAACGTCCATGATGTCGGTCTCTTTGGTGAATTTGCCACTCGGGGAAGCCGGATTGGTGTAGCCTTCGGGCAAAAGATCTTTCGCCTCGCGCTCAAACCAGACGTTGGAGCCGTATTTGGCGACGAGGCCGCGGATATGCTTGAACACCGCGTCATCGAGGATCGGGCTGCCGTCTTCGTTATAGATGATCGGGAGCGGGACGCCCCAAACGCGTTGGCGCGAGATGCACCAGTCGGCGCGGTCTTTGATCATGTTCGCCATCTTGGCTTCGCCCCAAGCCGGATACCACTTGATTTCATGGATGGCTTTAAGAAGGTCTTCGCGGATCGGGTCGATGGAGCAGAACCACTGCGGCGTCGCGCGGAAGATGACGGGCTTTTTGGTGCGCCAGTCATGGGGATAGCTATGGACGATATCCTCTTCTTTGAGGAGGTGGCCGTTCTTTTCGAGTTCTTCGACGACGATGTCGTTGGCTTTTTCATAGAATTGGCCGTCGCAAGGATCGCCTTTTTCCAAATGCATCACGCCTTTTTCGTCAACGGGGCAGAACGGCTTGATGCCGTATTTAAGGCAGGCGTTGAAATCATCGACGCCGTGGTCGGGGGCGATATGGACTAACCCGGTACCACTATCTTCGGTGACATAAGCCGCCAAGATGACGGGGGAAACGCGCTGATATAGCGGATGGGAATAGGTGATATTCTCCAAATCCTGGCCATGGAAAGTTTTCTTCAAAACAACGCTCTTTAGGCCAATCTTTTCCTTCAGGGAATCCTTTAAGGACACGAGGAAAACGAGCATGCCGCGATCGGTTTCGAATAGGCCGTATTCGAATTTGGGATTGACGGCGATGGCTTGGTTGGCGGGGATGGTCCACGGGGTCGTGGTCCAAATCAATAGCGCGGCGTCGTTGGGGATCAGCCCCTTGCCATCCACCACATCCATTTTCACGAACATGGTGCGGGCGGCGATGTCGTGGTATTCAACCTCGGCTTCCGCTAAAGCGGATTCGCTGGAGGGGGACCAGTAAACGGGTTTGACGCCTTTGAAGATCAAGCCTTTGAGGGCCATGGTGGCGAAGACATCGATCTGGCGGGCCTCGAATTCAGGAAGCAACGTCAAATAGGGCTTTTCGTAATCCCCAAGGCAGCCAAGGCGCTTGATTTGTTTCTTTTGGCGATCGACTTGGGTGCGGGCGTAATTCTCGCAGATGGTGCGGAATTCCGCGGTCGGGGTCTTCTTGCGGTCCACGCCGGACTTCGTGACCTTGATTTCGATAGGGAGGCCATGGGTATCCCAGCCGAAAACGAAGGGGGTCTTATATCCTTCCATCGCTTTGCAACGGATGATGAAATCTTTTAGGATGCGGTTCAAAGCATGGCCGCAGTGGATATCGCCATTGGCATAGGGCGGGCCGTCATGGAGCATGAACTCCGGCGCGCCGATGCGGTTTTGGATCATCTTGTCATAAAGATGGGACTTTTCCCAATTCTCGACCATCACGGGTTCTTTTTGCGCCAAACCTGCACGCATCGGAAATTCGGTCACAGGCATCTTCAATGTGTCTTTCAAAGCCATGTCTCTTCCTCCAATAAAACAAAACGCCAGTCGTTCAAGGACGCTCTGGCGCGCGGTACCACCTTGTTTCCCTCGTAAGGGCACTTGATCATCCATTAACGGGGAT
>ONGB01000022.1 GCA_900317295.1 uncultured Erysipelotrichaceae bacterium | reverse complement strand
CATAGAAGACGATCGCGCCGAAGAAGGCGACCGCGCTTAGGATCGTGATGACCTTGCCGTCGCTATTGAGGGCATAGGTGACATAGAACCAGAAGAAAAAGATAAAGATGTTCTCGTGGGCAAATACCAAGATCGCGAGGACCTTGTTGAGCATCGCGACCTCGGGGATCCCGTCGACGAGCATCTGCGCGGTGTCGAGGAAAAGCATCGACGCGCCGGCGGTCAGTAGCGTCACGAAGATGCGGATATAGCCGCTTTGCCGCTTATAGGAAGGCAGAATTGAAACCGTGATCATAATCGCGACCGCCAAAGCGGAGAGCTCGCCGCCGATGGAGAAGGCGAAATTGGGCGGGAGGCTATCAAACCTCCGGATCTCGATGCCGACGATCATGCCCACGAAATAGAGGCACATGATGACGAAAAGCAGGGGAATCAGCCATTTCCGCTGATTGAGGAAACGAGTCAAACGGGTTTCAACTGCCATATCGAAACTATTTTATATAAAAATAAAGAATTATGTAGGGGGGAGTTGAGCGATATAAGGCTCCAAATCCGCGGCCGCTATTTAAGCCCCCGATAGCCTTTGGGCATGTTAAAATATGGCCAACATAGAAAGGAAAAACCCTTATGGGCAAAACACATTTCCAAGAAGAAAATGTGGGATTCACGCCGATTTTGGCGATGGAGGAAGCCGCGCGTTGTTTGCTATGCCTCGACGCGCCCTGCTCCAAGATGTGCCCCGCCGGCACCGATCCCGCGAAATTCATCCGCTCGCTGCGCTTCAAAAACGTCAGAGGCGCGGCGAAAACCATCCGCGAGAATAACCCGCTTGGCGCGGTATGCGCCCGCGTCTGCCCGACGGAGCATTATTGCCAAAAAGGCTGCTCCCGCTCTGGCATCGACCGCCCGATCGACATCGCCAGGCTCCAGCGTTACGCCACGGATTTCGAAGCCGCGGTGAAGATGCGGGTCTACGAGAAGAAAAAAGCGACCGGCAAGCGCATCGGCATCGTCGGCAGCGGCCCCGCTGGGCTATCCGCCGCGACGCTACTGGCCCGCGAAGGCCATGAAGTGGTGGTTTATGAGAAAGAGGCGAAGGCCGGCGGGTATCTCCGCTATGGCATTCCGAGCTACCGCCTCCCCGAGGAAGTCCTCGACAAAGAAATCGCCCGCATCGCCGAACTAGGGGTCGCCTTCCGCTTCCATGAAGAGGTGAAGGACCTTTCTGTTCTAGAAAAAGAATATGACGCCGTCATCGTCGGCGATGGCTATGGCCTAGGGAAAACCCTGCCCTTATTCGAAGGCAACCGCCGCGCCATCACGGCCGTGGAGTTCCTAAAGAAAGTCAAAACGCGCCCCGTCCGCATCCCTGAGCATGTCCTCATCATCGGGGGCGGGGACGTCGCGATGGACGTCGCCTCGACCTGCAAGAAGCTCGGCGCTTCCCAAGTGAGCGACGTCGTCTACGAAACCTTCCCCGAGTTCAAGGCCTCGAAAGCCGAACTCGAGCTCGCCAGGAAGGAAAACGTCTCCATCTATGATGGCTTCATCCCCGCTTCCGCCACCCGCGGGGGCGTGGTGAAGTTCCGCCATCGCCATCAGCCCATCGAGTTGAAACTCAAGGCTGGGCTCATCGTCCTCGCCATCGGGCAAGCGCGTTTAGAAGGCGACCTAGGCGAACCCAAGGATAAAAAGAACGTCTTCTATTGCGGCGACGTCTCCCTCGAAGGGGATAAGACGGTCGTCTACGCGGTAAAGACGGGCAAAGAGGCCGCCATCAAGGCAATGGCCTATCTAGGAGGGAAATAAGGATATGAAAGACCTTTCGATCACCTTCATGGGGGTGCGTTTCCCCAATCCCTTCTGCCTTTCTTCCTCCCCCGTCGGCAATTGTTACGACATGTGCGCCAAAGCCTACGAATCCGGCTGGGGCGGCGTGGTGTTCAAGACGATCGGGCCGAAGCATTACCTGATCGACGAAGTCTCCCCGCGCTTCGATGCCCTCGCCAAGGAAGGCTCGCCTTTCGTCGGCTTCAAGAACATGGAGCAGATCGCCGAGCATTCCCTAGAGGAGAACCTCGCCGACCTCCGCAAGCTGAAGAAGAACTACCCCGACAAAGTCCTCATCGCCTCCATCATGGGGAGCAATGAGAAAGATTGGGAAGAACTCGCCCGCCTCGTCACCGAAGCCGGGGCCGACATGATCGAGCTCAATTTCTCCTGCCCGCAGATGACCTCCCACGCGATGGGAAGCGACGTTGGGAGCAACCCTGACCTCTGCCGCCTATATTGCGCGGCGGTGAGGCGCTCCACCCATCTTCCCTTCATGGCGAAGATGACGCCGAACATCACCGATATGTGCGTCCCCGCGCTCGCTTCTTTAGAAGGCGGGGCGGATGGCATCTCCGCGATCAATACGATCAAATCGATCACTAATCTCGACTTAGATAAGAAAGTCGGTCTCCCCATCATCGACGGGAAGTCTTCGATCTCTGGCTATTCGGGCAAGGCCGTCAAGCCGGTCGCCCTCCGCTTCATCCAGCAGATGCGCGCCCATCCGAAGATGAAGGACGTCGAAATCTCCGGCATCGGGGGCATCGAGACCTGGGAAGACGCCGCGGAATTCATCCTCCTCGGGGCGAAGACCTTACAGGTCACCACGGCGATCATGCAGTATGGCTACCGCATCGTCGAGGACCTCTGCGAAGGCCTTTCCTTCTATATGGAGGAGCAGGGCGTCGAGCATCTAGAAGACCTCGTCGGGCTCGCCAATAAGAACCTGATCCCCGCCGAAGAGCTTAACCGCGACTATAAAGTCTATCCCGAGATCGACCTAGATAAGTGCGTCGGATGCGGAAGATGCGTCATCTCTTGCTATGACGGGGCCCACCAAGCGATGATGTGGGATGAGGAGAAGCGCCGCCCGCATTGCGAGAAATCCAAATGCGTGGGCTGCCTATTATGCGCCCTCGTCTGCCCCGTAAGCGCCATCCATCTAGGCGAACGCGTCCTAAAGGAAGGCAGGAAGCCCTTGAAGCTAGAGAAACTCAAACTTCAGGATGGCTTCGATAAGGTTTCTTAAAGCCCATCGCCAATCAAAAAGCCCCGGGATTTCCTGGGGCTTTCGTTTTGGCTGAGCGTTTATTCCCCGCCGTAATAGGTTGTGGTGAGGCTCCTCCAGTTGGTGAAGCTGGTCTCATTCGCGGTGTAGTACTTGGAATACATGCTGGAATCGTGGGAGACGTCATACCACATCGATAGGCCGTTCGCATTCCCCGCGCCTTTTTGGGCCACGGAGTATTTGACAAGGTTGGCGTAGGCGCTTTCGACGTTGGTCACCAAAGTGCTCATGTCGTCCTTATAGAAGGTGGCGTTCACCTTGACCTTATTGAGGAAGTCCTTCACATCGAAGACGCAGTAATCGACGTAATCGTCGTTATAATCGTCCCCGCCGAAGCCCTTGCATCCTTTGATCAAGTTGATCCAAGAGGTCTTGTTGCTAGAAGTGACGACGCTATTCTTCAAATAGAGGGCCATCGCTTCCCAAGCGGTCTTATAGGCGCTCATCGCGGAGAGGTCTAGCCAAGAGAGCGTCTGATCGTAATCCGATCCGGTCTTGGAAGCCCCGCCCATCGAAGTGATGAAACTATCGACGATCGAGGTGAGGATGGTGGGGGTGGTGGCGTTGTTATAGAGGTTAGGAAGCCACTCATCATAGTCCCAGCCATAGCCGTTTTCGAGTTCTTGCGAGGCGACTTGATAGGAGAAGAAATGGGAATTCTTCTCGGCGATGTCCTGCACTTCCATCAAGCAGCAGTCATAGCCGATCCAGTCGAGCTTGCCGGAGATGCTTTGGTTCGCGAAGGCTTCGGAGAAAGCGGAATAGGCCTCGCTATTGAGGAGCTCATCGTCCATCCGGACTTCGGGGGTGTTGTCGTTGCAGCATCCGCCCATCGCGCCGCCGTGGTTCCAGACGATTAAGCCGGTCCTTTCGGCGGGATATTCGGACAACCCCCATTCGAGGAAGTCTTCAAACGTGGCGCCATCGGCCATGTTGGCCTTGGTGAATTTTCCTTCGCCTTTGCCCGCATCCGCGATCCAACCGGAAGATTTATCGAGGTGGAAGCGGTTCTTTTTATCCGCGGAAATGACGGAGCTATAGGTGCTCTTCCATTTCCCGGCCCCGCCGGCTTCGACGACGATGTTGACATCATCGGGCAAAGAGGCCTTCGTGGAGGCGATTTCCTGCAAATCGGAGGTGGCTAATCCGCCATTGCTGGTGTCGTAGGCGCCAGTCCCATAAGTGTCGCCGTCTTCTAAGGAAGACCCACACATATAGACAAGGATCGTCCACCGATCGGGCTGAACCAAAGCGGCGGTGATGGTCGCGGTGTCTTGGACGAAATCGGTCCCCGCGGCATTGGACTGCGCGCGGACCGTGACGGTGGCGGTGTCGCCCTCTTGCGCCCCGGCGGCGACGGAAACGCGGCCGGTTTGATCAACGGAGATATCGCTATCGCCAGTGATCGACCAGTTGAGGTTCTTCACGTTCGGGTTGCCCCCATAGGTCGGGGTAAGGACTTTGCTGCCCCCGATCGTGACGGAGGTGTCATCAATCGACACGGAAGTCGGGTATTTCTCCACCGTCGAGACAACCAAGGTGATCGAGGAGAGGTAGAAGCGGCAGTTGCTGTTAGTGGCGCTTTCGATGGTGAGTGTGGTGGATTCGTTCTCTTCGCTTGCCCAGGAAAGGCCCGTCGCGGCGTTGGCCGGAGTCACGGTGCCAGATTTACCAGCGCCGGTAGAGACGGAGATGGTCGGGGAATCAGTGTTATAAGCAGTCGCGCCAAGCTTCACGCCCTGGATGATATGTCCTTCGCCGAAGGTGATGGTCAAAACGCCGGCCGCTTTGCTTGAGCCTAAGCGGAGGGCGTGGTTCGCCGCGCCAAAAATTTTGGTAGAAGAAGCGGAAGAAATGGTCACGGAAGGATCCCCGGAAGTGAGAGCGGACAAAGCGTTCGCGTCGCTAAGTTCGGTGGAATCGTTGGTGATCGGGTTGGCGATCGAAATCGTGACTTCTTGCGTAACGGCCGAAGAATCGGTGACTTGGATGTTATAGGTGCCGAATTTGCTAGGATCAGCGACCGAAGTGGCGGTGATGGTGGCGCTGCCGGCGGAGACGCCGGTTACAAGACCCGAGCTGCTCACGGTGGCGACGGCTTCGCTAGAGGAAGACCAAGTCACGGCGTCAGAAACCACGCCGGTCTTGCTGACGGTGGCGGTCAGTTGCAGGGTTTGCCCTTCTTTGACTTTGGTAGAGCCGCCCGTGACGGTGACGGAATTGATCTGTCCGGCGCTGACGGTGACATCAAGGAATCCGGACTTCGAGCCATCGACGGTGGAGGTCGCGGTGATGCGCACCGTGCCTTCGGCGATGCCATGGACAAGGCCAGAGTTACTCACCGTAGCGATGCCGCTATCTTGGGAGGACCAAGTGACCGTGGTGGCTAAGTCGCCTTCTTTGACGACATTCGCGCTAAGTTGGATATCCTCGCCGATAAGGACATGGGAAGAGCCGGTGACGGTGACGGATTTGATTTCCGCCGGGGCGACCGTGACGGTCAATTCCTTCTGGAGATTGGCTTCGCCATCGGTTGCGCTTACTGTCACAGGAATCGCCTGTTCGGAGGAAATCGTGCCGGTCTGGAAGGTGATGACACCGGCGTTAGAGATGCTCGCGGAGAGCAAGGCGGAATAGGCGTTCGGAACGGAGACGGAATACTCCACATCGCCATAGAAGTTCGACGCCGTCGCGGTAATCGAGGAATCGACTTTGTTATTGCCGACGAGGCGGAGGCTATTCGCGGATAGCGTTAGGCTCGGCTCGACGACGGAGACGGAGATCGTCTTGGTGACGGAAGCCCCTTCTTTGGTCGCGGTGACGTTGATGGTCGCGTTGCCCGCCTTAAGCGCGGAGATTGAGACCTTCCCGTTCGCGTAAGAAGCGGTGGCGATACTCGGGGCGAGGGAGGAGACGGTGACCGTCGCGCCTTCTTCGGCGGTGACGGCGATGTCTTCGCCGTGCCCAACGACCAAAGTGGTGGCTGTCTTGGCGAGGTTTAGTTCCACCGGGACATAATCGGTGAAGAGATAGAGGGTCTGGGGGGTGTCGGTCTTATAGGAAGTGAATTCCGATTTGTCGGCGTAATGCTCCATATAGCGGCCATATTCGGAAAGGATATTGGCCACGCCGGTATTGGCGACGGAGATCGACCAAGCCGTGCCGCTGTCGCTGTAGCATAGGTTGTTATATTTGCTGGTGCCGCCATCATAGAGATATTGGTCGTCATAGGAGAATTTCCATGCGCCGGTCGATCCGCTGAGTTCGAAGGCGGGGTAGGGGTCGCTATCCAAGGAAACGATCTTGTCATCAGAGATGGTAACTGCGACGCGGTCGAGATAATAGGAAGCCTTAATCGAATGCGACGCGATATACCCCGCGCCCGAGCGGACGCTAGAAATGATGTAATTCGACCCGGCGTGGAGCTGGTCGACGGAGGTGACGAGGCGATAGGTCGTCGAGGGGATCTCGTCGACGGTGATCTCATAAGAAGTGGAGACGGTTCCGCCATTGACGGTATAGGAGAGCCCGACGGTATATACGCCCGCGGTGTTCATGTCGATGTTGGAGGTATCGACGACCGGGATGCAGGTCTCGTGGTTGGAATCGGTGTAAGTGACGGTCGCGGTGCCATCATAAGAGAATTCGTCACCGACATAATAATGGGTGGTCTGACCCGTGGTGCTTAGGCTAGAAGGCGCCGCTTCGGTGACGGGATCGCCGTATTTGCCATCGCAGACATAGCCGATCTCGATGGAGTGGATCACGGCGTATTTGCTGCCGGTAGTCAATTTGAAATAGGAAAAATCCCCGACGGAGACTTTGGTGCCCGAGGCGATGGTGACGGAGTTGCCCGAGGGGTTAGAAGAACTGCCGGTGGTGAGGGTCAAAGATGCTGCGCTCGTGTAATCGACGGTGATGTAGACGATGCCGCTGATTGGGGAGACGTTATAAATATAGCCTCCGCTTTTGGCCACCTGGGCGTATTCGTTATTGACACCCAACACGTCGGAATAGCCGATTTCGATGGGGTTGCCGTTTTCGGTGCGGGCGGCGTTAGTGGTGCCGGCCTGATATCCAGAGCCCGCGGGGGCTATGCGCCCGTTTTCCGCGTCGAGGGTGAGGACGTAATTCTTCACGTCGCCTCTAGATCCGAATAACGAGGCCTGATTGCCGAAGCGGAAGGAAACCATGGCGAGGCCGCCTAAAGCCAAAGAGGCGACCATGGCGCCGGAGAGCAGAAGTATTTCGCGTTTCTTCATAAATTATCTCCTTATTTCTAATTAGGAAGAAGGCATCACAACTATTGAATTATTCTCCTTAAGGAGAAGAAGAGCAATGGAAAGCGATCAACCCCTTCCTATACACTGTATAAACAAGAAGAGCAAAAGAAAGGCGGGACTTGATATCCCGCCTATCATGCTTTGAGGGTTATTCCCGAGTGAGGGAGACCGTGGCGACGGCGCTTTCGCCGCTGCCGTCGATGCTCACGGAGAACGACCAGCCGAGGTTGGTCTTGGAATTAAGTTTCCCAGAGTTCTTGAACTGCCCCTTATACTTCGTCATCGAGAAGGATTCCCCATCGGTGAAGAGGTAGGAGGAAGTGAGGAAATCGGTGCGGCCAGGGCGATAGGTCGCCGTCGAGGAATCGCGGATGAGCTGGAGAATGTTATAGTCCGCGTATTCCTTTCCAAGGACCGAGATGTAGTTGATACTTTGATCGTTATCGGAATAGTAATAGGTGTTCCCCATCCCGTGGCCGATAGAACCCGAGGAAACGTCGGTGACCGGGAAGTCGAATCGCTCGCCGCCTAGGTATTTGGCCAGCCGCGCGTCCACATGCCACAGACGGATGCCGGTGGCTGAGGGTCCCTTCGGGTAGCCGCTTACGTAGGAATAATCGCTATCGAACTTATTGAGCCCCGTCGGGGTGTAAAGCTCGAGGAGGAGGTATTCGTCGAAGGGCGAATCATAGGCGTTCCACTGCGGGGTGAGGAGGATGAGCTCCTTGCTCGACTGGAACGGATGGAGGGTCAATTCGCAGGATTCGGTCGGGATATAGGGATCGGACCAGCCGTAGGCCAAGACGGAGTAGGGGTCATGGCCGCCGACGTTCATATCCTGCATCGAGAAGCCGCCCGCTGGGCAGAACTGGCCCGAATAGTCGTAATAGTCTTCCGCGCCGAAGACGTGGCCCATCTCATGGATGAAGGTGTGGGCGTCGACGGTGCAGTGGCTGCAATTGCCCCCGCCATAGAAGGATTTGTTCCCCGTCCGGTTGCGGGCCTTCGAGGAATCGTAGATGAAATCATAGGATGCCCAGAAGAAAACATTGGCGGTCGGGGAGGAGGTATTGGGATTTTCTCCGGTCCAGAAGCAATAGGCCCAGAGGTTTTGGTTGCTCGGGTCTTCGGGGTCGCCGACGGGGTGAGAGGCGTAATCGGGGGCGCCATAGATCAGCATGACGCCGTCGAGGTGGCCGTTGCCGTCGGAGTCATAATCGCGGCGGGATTCGCTTGGGTGGTTATTGAAATACCAAGCCGCCGCATCATCGACCAAAGTGGGAACTTTGCCGGGCTCGCTTTCGCTTTCCTCGTAAAAGTAGGTGGAGGCCTTCCCGCATTCATACCAATCGCTGACGGTGCCGCTAAGGTTGACTTTGTCCCCGCTTTCCTCCGCGTAGAAGGAGGAGACGCTATGCCATCCGGTCTCTTCGGCAGAGCCGAGGTAGGCCAGGGCGATGTCACTACGGACGTTATCGCGAGCGGACGTGGCGATGTATTTGTTGGAGTCGGTGAACCAAACGGGGATGATCAATAGTTTCGGGTTGCCGACGGTGGGGCAGGCGTCCATATTCCCGTAGAAGGAATTGGCCTGGTAATCGCTATAGGTGTAGCGCATCTCCGTCGGCTCGATCGCGACGGATTCGACGACGGTGACCAAGCAAGAGCAGGAAGTGGTGGAACTCGCCGTCCTCGCGGTGAGGGTGATGGTCGCTTGGCCTTCTACTAACCCGGTCACGAGGCCGGTGGAGGAGACGCTGGCGATGCCAGGCGCGCTCGATTGCCAGGTGAGCTCGAAGGTATTGGCCGTTTGCGGGGCGTAGGTATAGGTGAGCTGGACGGGTTTGTCCATGCCGACGTTCATCGAGGAACGCATGCTGACGGAAGTGGGATAGACCGGGGTGATTTCGCCGAAGGTCAAGCCGATTTCATAGAGGTAGAAGCTCTTGCTGGAGAAAATCGTGAGTTCGGTGGAGTTCTTGTTGTCCCCGCCGAATTTCGTGACGTTGGTGATGCTCGGGGCGATCGGGGCCGCGGCGTTTTCATCGCCGTGGATATCGGTGGAGACGTTCACCGAACGCGCGACTCTTTGCGAGCCGCTGCTAAGCACCAAGGAGACCGAGGTGATGTAGCGCTCCGCGAAATGGAAGGTGATGGAGCCGCCGGAGTTCGAGGTGCCGAAATAGAATCCGCCATCGCCAGAGGCGTGGAGGGAGGAAGTCGAGATCGAAGTGACCGAGAAACCATCCGTGGTGGAGACGTAGGGGTGGGCATCGGATAGCGCGATGGCGCTCGTCTCGGCGCTGGTGTCGATGCGGATGAGGGCGTCGAAGTCCGATTCATCCAGGCTAGGAACGTCGGCAGAAGGCCGGCTTTCCTCTTCCTTAGAGGTCTCGGTGTCGACCGAGATATTGATGATATCGAAAATGCTGCAGCTGCTAAGCGCAATGCCGGCGACTGCGGCGAGTCCTAGGAGTAATACGGGTTTCTTAGCCTTCATAACGATTTCCTCCGCCCCTTTGGGGAATTCCTGGAACCAGGAGGGGGATTATAGCCTTTCCAATTATATTTGGAAATGCTTAGAACCGCATAGTTTTTGGAACACGCCTATCTCCAAGAGGTGGAATTGGACCTCTAATTTCGTTGCTTACGTGCTACAATAGTCGGCGTTTAGAAAGGATTCTTTTATGACGAACTTCCAAGTTTATCGCAAAACCCTCTCCTTCTCGCTGATGATGTTCGTGTTCGACCTCCTGGCGCTCGTCCTCGTGATCGGGCTAGGCGCGGCCGGCTTCTTCATGTTCATCGGCCGTTCCCCCGAAGGCGCGATGATCGGCCTCATCGTCGGGTTGATCCTCGGCATTATCGGCGCGAGTTTGGTCAACATCTTCCTGACCAACCGATTGAAGGCCGCCCAGATCGCCATGATGGTCAAAGGCGTCACCGAGGATAGCCTCCCGGACCACACCTACAAGGCCGGATTAGAAGAAGTGAAGTCCCGTTTTGGCAAAATCACGTTGTTCTTCTTCATCACCCGCGCCATCCGCAACCTCTTCCGCCAGATCGGCCGCGGCGTCACGCAAATCGGCCAAGCGGTCGGCGGGGATGTCGGTGGCGGCGTCGCTTCCGCCGTCGATAGCGCGATTCAGACCGTTATCGGGTATCTTTGCGATTGCTGCTTAGGCTGGGTCTTGTTCCGCCAAGACGAGAATAGCGCCAAAGCCGCTTGCGAAGGCGCCGTCATCTTCTTCAAGCATGGCAAGACGCTCTTCCGCAACATCGGCCGCATCTTCGGAATGGGCCTGCTCTCCTTCCTCGTGGTCGGCGGGGCCTTCTTCGGGCTCTTCTATCTCCTGTTCGCCGCCGTCCCGCAGATCTTCGCCCAGCTTTCGCAGGCGATCATCGATGCCGCGGGCCCTGACGCCCCGGAATTCGTCAACAACCCGACGATCCTTTATATCGTCATCGCCGCCTTCTTGGCCATCGTGCTCTGGAGCATCCTCCATAGCGTCTTGGTCCGCCCGTTCATCTTGGTCGGCGTTCTTCGCAACTTCATGATCGCTGGCAAAGAACACCTTCCCGAAGAAAGCGACTTCGCCGTGCTCGACAAATACCCTGGATTCCGCAAACTCCGGGCCAAGTTCTAAGCATCGGTCAAATCAAAAAGCGGGGCTTCGGCTCCGCTTTTTGGTTGTTTTCGTCTCTTTTTCGGTTACTTTTTATTGGAAAAAGGCGATATTTCCTATGTATTACAGATATGTTGGCTAATCTAAAGTTGAACTTTGTTTTAGCCACACATTTAAAAAACCAGGAGTTTTTCCTGGTTCTTAATCAGCCTTTTAAAGGAGTTATTTTGAATAAACCCACAAGGCTTTCGTCGCTTCGCCCTTGAAGTCGAATAGGCCTTTCGCCGCCCATTCGTTGGCGCACGGCTTATCGGTCTCCCCGGTATAGGCCTCGCCGATCTTCGTGGCCCAGGTAAGCCCAGGACATGGTAGCCAAAGTGGCTCCCAATAGAAGAGGGCTTCCACGCCATGAAGCTCGCTAAGCCGCATGAGTTCGCCGATATAGTCCGCCTGCCCTTGCTGGGTGCAGGGGTAGGGGAGAGGGAAGGAATATTCGACTTGAGGAGCCCCTTTGGATTCCTCATAGGCGATCTCTTCGGTGAAGGGATAGGCGAACTCGACGATCCAGATGGGTTTCCCATAGGTTTTCTTCATCAGATCGACGTTAGAGAACACCATGTCAAAGCTCCCATGCCATTCGGGGTAATAGGACATCCCGATGACATCGAACTCGACGTGATGAGCTAGCAGCTCATCGAAGTATTCGCGATAGACGTTTTGGTCGAAGCTACGTTCGAGATGGATGACGATCTTCGCCTCGGGATAGATGGCTTTCGCCTCTTTTATCCCACGGGAGAGCAATGCGCATAAAGCGTCATAATTGGTGCGTTTCGCCCCGTTTTCTCCGCCGTCGAGGTGGCCAAGGGGCCAAAGCATCCCGTTGGTGATCTCGTTACCGATTTGGATGGCGTACAAAGGGATCCCCGCTTCCTTGACGGTTTTTAGGGTCTCGCGGGTATATTCCCCGAGTTTCTCGACGAGATGAGGCAAATCTAGGCCGCGCCAGGACTTGGGGATCAGCTGCTTCCCGGGGTCGCACCAGAAATCGCTGTAATGGAAATCTAGCAGGATCGCATAGCCTTTTGTCACGCCTTCCTTGGCTAAAGTCAAGAAGGTTTGGAGGTCGCAGGTGCCTCCGCCATAGGGGCGCCCTTTTTCATCATAAGGGTCGACCCAGATGCGAAGGCGGAGGATATCCACCCCGTTATGGTCATGGAGAAAAGAAAGCGGCTCGACTTCCTTGCCATTAACGAAATACCTCCCCCCAGCCGCGCGGGTTTCTAGGAGCGAAGACGTATCGATGCCTAAACGCATTCACTCGCCCTTTTCGTAATGATGGAAGGATAAAGGCTCATCGTCTTCCCCGATCGGGTCGAGGCGGTCGCAGCGGTGGCCGTACTTCTTTTGGCAAAGCGCGTTCCATTCTTCCACTTTCTTCTCGTCGCCATGGAATTGGCAACGGATGCAATAATATTCGCCCTTTTCCTCGTCATAGAACATGTCGATGTCGAGGTCGCGCTGAAAGCAGACGGGGCAGCGGAAATTCAGTTTCCCCTTCTTAGCTTGAGCCATGAGGCCATCCTCCCTTCTTTCATGCTCTTTTTCGCCGAGAGGCGGAACATCGGGGAGAAGGCGATGCCTTCCTCGATGCGGGCCTTCGTGCCTTCCCCGCCGACTTCGACGAGGGAATCGATCTGCGGCACTTTCGCATAAGCGACGCCGCTATCCTTTTCGATGTGGCGGTATTTGTAGAGGTAGGGGATCTCGATGGGGTCTTCTCCCTGGATTCCTAGGCTGATCCCGGTCATGTCGAGGCTATATTCCTCTTTGCCATAGCAGGCGACGATGTAATCCTCGATCGTGACTTCTAGTCCCTTGGGGTTCTCCAAAATCTCGCGTTCGAAACGGATGCGCCCCGTGCCTTTTTCGAAGATGAAGCGGCTTTGCATTTTCAAGGCGCCATCGGAGAAAACGACCTCGAAGGGCTTGGTGGTCAAGACGATGTCCTCGCCCTCTTTGGAGTATTTCGCCATCGTCCTTTCTAAGGCGAGGTCAACGACCTCTTCCTTATATTTGACGAGGCAGGACTTAAGCGTTCCTTGCCCGGCGTAATGGGTGAAATAGCCCGCGCGGTAATTGGCCTGGATCAGGTAGGGGTAGGAGGCGTTATAGGCGTTCCCGGTGCCGATGCCGACGGGGATGTCGAGCTTCGCCGCGTAATTGCGTAGGTCGATGATCGCCCCGCCTTGGTTGAAGTCCAGGCAAGCGCGCATATAGGGATCGTAATACCAGAAATACTGCTTATCCGACCCGTAGAGGATGTCTTTCCATAAGGCGACCTCCGGCGTTTTGTAGTCGGGGTGCTCCTTGCGGTAATAATGGGCGTATTCCTCCATCGTCATGTCGATGAGTTTGCCCTCTTTCTTGAGCTTCCCGTAATAGCCAAGCGCGTCTTCGTAGGATTTCTTCAAGAAGGGATAGGGGCATTCCCAGCGTCCGAGCTTATTGAGCCATCCCGGCCCGACGAACATCATGTTGTAGGCGTGGCCGTCGTTATATTTGGCTTGGTGGCGGAACATATCGACGAGGTTATAGAAATAGGGGATCTCCTGCCCGTCGTAGATCATGCCGCGCAGGACGTTCTGCGGGTGCGTGCCGAAATTGGACCCATTCCCGTCAAAGCAGGCCATCACGTCGCGGGAGAGGTGGGGGATCGCGACGATGCCGCTATCCTCCTCTTTGTTCTCCGCCGGCATGGCCGAGTTGATCTTGCTAGGGATCCACGGGGCCCAGGGGCCGCCGTCCATGAAGGTATACCAGGAGTTATTGGTCGTATGGTAGGCCTTCACCCCTTCTTCGAAGCACGTGGCGACCGCGCAGACGACGGAGGGGTATTTCTCCTTGATGTAGTTGATCGTGAAGGCGTCGAGGTAATAGGAGCCCGTCGAGGCGGGGTAGAACCCGAACTTCTCATAGAAGAGGCCGAAGCAATCGTCGACGATCGCCTTCTTATCCTCGTCGGAGAACATCCAGATGCAGAAGTCCTTGGTCTTGTATTTCTCCTCGAATTGGGGGCAAGGTAAGCCAAGGAGGGTGAGGGCGATTTCATCGCCATATTCCTCGTGATGCCGCTTCGCGAGCTCGACGATCGCGTCGTTGAATAACGAGGCATAGGTCATCTCGATCGTGGTCTTGAGCCCATTCTCGTGGGCGCAGCCCTGCTGGAAGAGGAAGATCGAAAGCGATTCATCGAGGAGGCTTTCTTCGCCCAGGGAATCGACTTTCCCCGCCTGCGTCAATTTCTGCGCGTATTCGGGGGCCATCTCCGGGCGGTGGATGAGGGTCAAAACAAAGTCATTTTTCATCTTATTTGGCCTCCAAGGCGAAGTCGGTCACGCGTCCCCAGGCGCCGGAAAGGCAAGAAGCGCGCAGCCCGAAGGTGATGACTTTCTCCGCGGGGATCGTGAACGGGGCTTTGATGATCTCGCCATTGCCATCGCCCCAACCAAGCGGATGGTTGGCTTTGATGTCATAGGTCGCGGTTTCTTCCCCGTCGACGAGCATATAGACCACGAAGGAATCGTATTTGCTCGAGGCTTCAGAGACGATGGCGAAAGAGAATTCGTATTCACCAGCGGCGAGTCCGGCGATATTTTGGTGGAAGCCGAAGGTGAATGCGCTATCGAGCCACCAACGGAGGTTGATGGACGAAGTCGCGCAGGCGATCGTTTCGCTGCCGACCCCAAAGGCGCCGGAGGTGGTGTCGTCATTCATGATCCAGGGGTCGACGAGCATCGTCGCGCCGTTGGTCTGCTTGGCCAAATCGCCGTCTTCTAGGGCGCCATTGGCGACGTATTCTTTGACTTCGACGTCTTTGTGGAGGGAGAAGGACCAGAGGTCGTTATGGCCCCAGGCGGAGGCTTTCGTGTCGATGATCAAGCCGAATTCGAAGGTCGTCTCTCCCGAGGGGACGGAGATGTGGTCGATCGAGGCGCGGCGCATATAGACGTTAAGCGGGGTGCCCCAGCCGCGGACGACGTCGGATTTGATGTCTTTCTCGATCTTCGTCGAGGCGTCGCCTTTGACTTGGACCCACATTTTGACCTCGTTATAGTCGCTGGCGAGGTCGCCGGCCATGATGTAGGTCGATAAATCGAAGTCCCAAGGTTCGGCGTCGACGTTATTGACGGTGACTTCCGAGGAGAGCTCGACGTGGTTATTCGCCGCGGCGTACCAATGGAAGTATTTCTCGCCGTCGAGGTTGCCTTCGGATTTGGCTTCGATGCGCGCGCCGTTCTTCACCTGGCTCGTGCAGGTCCAATCGCCGCCGACGGCGACTTCCTCACCGGATTTTTGCTTCTCGAAGGAGTAGTCGTCGATGAAGTTGGTCTCCGCGGTGATCTTCGCGACGATGTCGAACTTATCGTCGAGGCGGCCGTGGACGACGTATTCGCCGTCTTTGACGATCGCGTTGATCTCATCTTGGTTCCAGACGACGTTCTTCTCGCGGAGGGCGCCGAGGTCGGTGACGACCTGGGCGGTGGAGGGCAAGTTAATGCCTTGTTTCAAATTGACGTTCACCTCGATTTGGGAGAAGCGGGCGGAGACGATATGCTCTTCGGCGGTCTTGTCGCCCTCTTTGAGGTGCTTATAGACGGAGGCGCTAGGCAAAGCCTTGCCGGAATAGTCGAACCAGCCTTGGTTAGACCAGGCGGGGAGACAGGATTTATCGGTGTATTGGGCGATTTGCTCCGCGGTGCCGTCGGTCCCGTGGTCGTTATAGTATTGCCCGGCTTTCGTGGCCCAAGTCGACCCTTCGACAGGTAACCATGCGGGTTCCCAATAGAAGACGCCTTGCCCATAGCCTTCCTTCACTTCGGAGAGGGTGGAGACGAGGTCGGCCATTTGGGTGGTCTGCCCTTGGACGGAAGTCAGATATCCGCCCGGGGTCTCGAAGGTGGAGGAATGGTAGGTGTTGCCGCAGTTGGGGCTCGGCTCATCGGTGTTGCCGTAGGAGGTCTCGACGATCCACACCGGGCGGTTATAGTCATCATGGATGCGGTTCATGACGTTAAGTAAGCCTTGCCTTCCGCCATGCCAATAGGGGTAATAGGAAAGCCCGACGATGTCATAACCGACCTCGCCTTCTTGCATCGCGTTAAGGAAACGGTAGATGGAGGCGGGGGACTTTACATTAGTAAGGTGGACGAGGGTCTTGATCTCGGGAAAGACGGATTTGGCGGCCTTCACGCCGCTATCGACCATGTCGACCATGACGTCGAGGGCCTCGACGGAGTTATATCCGGCGATGCCGATATTGGTCTCGTTGCCGATTTGGACGGCATCGACGTCGACGCCGGCCGCTTTGAAGGTGGAAAGGACGTTCGCGGTATATTCGCCTAGAATCCTGCCGATATTGCCGGCGTAGGTCTTTCCGCGCCAATCCTTCGGCGCCCAGTATTTGGCGGGATCGGCCCAGGAATCGCTATAGTGGAAGTCCAAAAGGAACTTCATCCCTGCGGCCTTGGCGCGCTTGGCGAGGTAGATGTCGGTGGCTAGATCGTTCGTGCCGCCGCCATAGGGGAGCCCATCGGCGCTATAGGGATCGTTCCATAGGCGCAGACGGCAGTAATTGACCCCGTCTTTGGCGAGGATCGAGAACACGTCTTCCTCATCGCCGTTTTCGTTATAGTAGACGCCGCCATTGGCCTCGACTTCGGCGACGATCGAGAGGTCGGCGCCATAGGCGAAGTCGTCGCCCAAGGCGTTCTTGGGCGTGTTGACTTTGATGCCGTCATAGTCATATTCCGTGTCGTTATGGCCCGGCTCATGGCTATCGCTAGAAGGGGTATAGGGGTCATAGGAGATGACGCTGCCTTCTTGACTGTCCCCCTCCGACGTGCTGGAGGGAGTGGGGGTAGGCGCGGGTTTGTTGCCGCAAGAAGCGAGGGCAAGGATCGCGAGGAAGGGAAGGTATTTGTGTTTCATGGGGTTTCCTCCTTGGATATGAAACGGGGGTTAGCCTTTGACGGCGCCGCCGGTGACGCCACCGACGTAATAGCGCTGGAAGATGATGAAGAGCACGGATAACGGGATCGCGACGATGACGCTGCCGGCGATATACATGCCGAAATTGGAATAGATCAGATCGCCGTCGATCATCTTGATGAGACCCATCGCCACGGTGTAATCGTAGACGGTGGCGCCGTTGCCTTCGATGATGTTGGCGAAGACGAAGTCGACCCAGGGACTCATGAAGGAAGTGATGATCGTGTAGACGATGATCGGCTTGCTTAGCGGCACGAGGATCTGGAAGAAGATGCGCGCTTTCGAAGCCCCATCGATCCTAGCGGCCTCATCGATTTCCAAAGGAATCGTGTCGAAGAAGCCCTTGGCCACGAGGTAGCCTAGCCCCGCCCCGGCCGAATAAGCGATGATGAGGCGGATAAGGGGAGCCTCGAGCTTGAAGACGTATTGGAATAGCTCATAGGAGACGAACATCGTAAGCATCCCCGGGAAGAGGGCGATGACCATCGAGAGGTTCATAAGTCCTTTGCGCTTCTTGAAGCGGAAGCGCGAGAAGGCGAAGGCCGTCATCAAGACGAAGAGGGTGGAGACGATGGTCGAGCACACCGAGACGATCAACGTATTCAAGAACCAGCGCGGGAATTGGTTGTTGTAACCCGTTTTGGTGAAGACGTCGATATAGTTATCGAAGGACCAATAGCCTGGCTCTGGGAAGAAGGAATATAAGGAGTCGGGGGCCGCGTCTTTGGTAAGGGACACTAAGATCAGCCAGAAGATCGGAATCAGCCAAATGAAGACGAGGGCGAAGATCAATACGTTATGGAGGACCGTTAAGGTGCCTTCTTTTCCTTTATGGAAACGCATACGCGCGAGGTTGCGCTTCTGCAGTTTCGCCGCCTCCTTCGAGGCTTCGTCGGGGGCGAAGATCGAAACGAGCTCCGCATTCGGGACGGAGGTATCGAGGTGGATATCGTATTCCCCCTCTTCTTGGACGAGGATATAGCCCTCTTGCTCCACGAAATCGCCGCGTCCGCCATAGAGGTCGGCGTAACCAAGCTTCTGCCCGCCTTTTTCGACGAGCAGCAGATCGCCTTCTTTTAGGTAGACGCCAAAGGCGACGAGTTCGTCTTTGCCGATGCCGCCGAGCAATTTGACGTGGCGGGTATGGCCGTTAGAAACGATGACGAGGCGCCAGATCTTGGAAGGTTTGTTTTTCATGATCAGGCCCCCTTCTTCGCGGCGTTGCGCTGCGAGATGTTGAATGCGATAAGCGTGAAGATGGTCGATACGGCGAACATGATGATGCCGATGATCGAGCCGAGGTAATACCGAGGCGAAGAGCCGCTGGAGATCATGTTGTATAGCCAAGTGATGAGCAGGTCGCTTTGCCTGGCGCTTAGCTTGCCATAGGTCGCGTCGGGGTCGACCGTGTCCATGGTGAGCAAATAGATGACGTTGAAGTTATTGATATTCGAGACCAAGCTCGAGATCAGATAAGGCATGCACACTTGCATGATGTAGGGCAAGGTGATCGAGAAGAACATGCGCGGCTTGCTCGCCCCATCGATGGTCGCCGATTCGTATAGATCGCCGGGGATATTCATCAAGATGCCGGAGATCATCAGCATCAAATAGGGGAAGCCGACCCAGCAGTTGACGATGATGATGGTCACCTTGCTGATGAAGGGATCGGTCAAGAAGGGGATCGGGCTATCTAGTAGATGCCAAGAATAGACGAGGAGGTTATTGACGATGCCATCCTTCGCCAAGAAGAAGCGGATGAGCATCAAAGAGACGAATTGCGGAACGGCGATCGTGATGACGAAGCCCGTGCGCCACACCTTCGTTAAGCGCGTGCGTTTGGAGTTAAGCAATAAGGCCAAAAGCAACCCGCCGAAGAAGCAGGTGAAGGTGGCCAAAACCGCCCAGATGATCGTCCAGAGGAACTGCTTGAAGAAGACTTCGGCAAAGCCGTCTCCCCCAAAGCCGATGAGGTTCCCCCAGTTGGACCCGCCGACCCAAGTGAAGCGCTCGGCGTCGATGCCGGAAGCGCCATAGTTAGTGAAGGCGATGAGAATCATCATCACCGTCGGCACGAGGGTGAAGACGAGGATCCCTAAGACAGGGAGGGCCAAGGTGGTCAGATAGAAATGCTCATCGATCAGGTCGTGGAGGTCATCCTTCGCCCCTTTGATGCGTTTATTCTCCTCGATGAGGCATTGGCTAGCGTAAACCCCTTTGATCGAGGAGAGGTGGATGAAGAACCAAAATACGAGGACGAGGATCGTGATGATGGAATTCAAAACGATTAAGAAGGAATTATCCTCCCCCTCGACGAGGCTTCCTAAACCTAGCCTAGCGAAGTTCGGGATGCCTAAGAATACCAGCACGAGCACCGCGGCGGCTTCGATGGCGAGGTAGAAAAGCCCGCGCAGCCACTGATTGACGTAGCGGCGGGTCTTGGTTTTGACGACGTCATAACGGCCGTCATCGAGATGGACGACTTCTTCGTTGAGGACTTCTTGCTCTTGCCCGCGGAAGAAGTAGCCGATCCCAGAAAATAGGAAGGAAAGATAAGTGAATACGTCGCCGTGCAATACCGCCTGCCCCAAGGGGCGGAAATAAGCGGTAATGGATTGCCAAATAGAGGCGAAGAAGGAGGGTTTATCGCCCTTTTTCTTCTCCGCCCGCGTGGCGATTCTAGTCGGAGAACCCATAGGTCAATGGCCTTATTATTGGGGATGCTCGAAGGAGGAGACGCAGGTGTCGAGGGCGGCTTGGATCTCTTCGTCATTCAAGACGATATCAGCACTTCCCTTACCCGAGGCGATGAAGGAATGCCCATCGCCGGCCGTCCCTTCACAAAGCTGGGTGGAAAGGAGGTTGGAGGGGTTCCAGAAGACGCCGTTGACCTTTTGGACGAAGCCGCCGATTTCCCGTTGCTCTGCGATCGCCTTGACCGCCGGGTTGGCGTCGAGGTCACACTGGGCTAAGGAAGCGGTGTTGGTCGGGGCTTCGGAAAGGTTATCGAAGCGGACGATCTGCGATTCGTAGTTGCTATAGAATTCGGCAAAGCGCATCGCGGGGAGGACGTTGTCCTTCTTGTTCTTGTTGACGACGCCGATCTTGAAGCCCTTGACGGAATTCATGCGGAATTCCTTAGAGCCGACATTAAAGGTCGGAAGCACCGCCGCCCCGGTCTTGCCTTCGCCCCAATAGCCTTTGAGGGCGTTATAGTTCCAGGTGCCGGAGATCGTGGCGATGACGCGCTTATTGCGGTATTTGGAGGAGGCGTGGTTGATCAAGGTCTCCTCTTTGTCGCTAGTCCAGTATTTCTCATATTGTCCATGGGCGAGCTTGACGAGGGCCCCGGCCACATCGACGCCTTTGACGCCGCCAACTTCGCCGTTCCAGTCGCTTTGAATCGTCTCGCCATCGGCTTCGCCGGTCGCGGAGAACCCCGCGCCGTGGAACCAGCCGTCGAGATACCAGCCGGAGTTATAGGGGAAGCCGAACGCATAGTCGGTGTTCTTCTCTTCGGAGACGCGTTTGACCGCGGAAAGGAGGGTGTCGAAAGAGGTGACGTCCCTAGGAGAGAGGAGCTCGCTATTGTAATAGAGGATATAGCCGTTAGAAGCGCTCACGGGGAAGCCATAGAGCAATCCTTTGCTCGTGACGGCCTCGATGGCGTCCGGGCTATTGCGGGTCTCGACTTTCTCGGCGAGGGCCGGGATATCGAAACTCAAGGAATTAAGGTCCTGCAGGCGCTTATCCTGGATCATCAAGGGGAATTGGTCGTCGGCCAAGACGGCGAAGTCCGCCGCGTTATTGGGGTCCTCATTCCAGGTGCCGCGCACCTTGGACTCGGAGACGGCTTTGACCTTAAAGGTGTAATTGGAATCCGGGTTGGCTTTCTTGAAGTCGGCGATGATCGCGTTTAGATAGGCGATCGATTCCTCGGAGTTGCCCGCCCAGACGCTAAGTGTGGCGGTTTCCTTGGCTGTTCCGGCATAGGGGTTTTCCCAGACGATATCGCGATGGATGATCGAAGCGGTGGCGGAACCCCCGCCGCAAGAGGTGAGCAACGCCAAAGCAAGAGCGATGGGTTTGCCGTGTTTTTTCATGTTGTATTTCCTCCAAAATGGGTGTGCATGCACTAGGCTAGGGAAATATATCATGAAAGCGGTTACATTTGTAAATAAAAAAACCCCGTTTTCTAAAGAAAGAGAGGCAAAAGAAGCCCAATATCTTACTTTCTCTTCCCATATGCCCTTGATGGCCGGTTTCTAGGACGATATCCACGGCGGAATCTTTTTTACCCAACCAAGGCAAGAAGAAAGGCCGCCCCTATATGGACGGCCCTTCTAGATAAGGGATGAAGCGATTAATCAACGTTCCAGGTGCAAGCCACCGT